>CALUUR010000005.1 GCA_944324015.1 Candidatus Gastranaerophilales bacterium | reverse complement strand
TTTGCAAAAGCCGAACGCACAACACCTAATGCTGTACCATAGCCTACGGTTGCAAGTCCGCCTGCATTACAGTGAGTCAGAATTGTTGCACCTTTGGGGACAACTTCTGCACCGTAATCTCCGATTTTTTTGTTAATTGCAATATCTTCATCCTCCAGTTTTATTGCATTATGCTTTAATTCTTCAACAATACCTTTAATATCTGCTGCGGAATTTTTGATTATTTCTTTTTGTTTTTCAACGGCCCACATTAAATTTACCGCAGTTGGCCTTGATGTTGCCATATAGTCCGCTTTTTCAAGAAGCTTTTTTACAAATTCACCGCGAGAAAGATTTTCTTTTGCGAGTTCCTGTGCATATAAGACAACTCCGTGCGCGCCTGCAACACCGATTGCCGGAGCACCTCTTACAATCATTGTTTTTATGGCATCAAACATCTGCTGACCTGTTGTAATATTTACATACTTAAATTCGTAGGGCAATACTGTTTGATCAACCATTTTTGAATAATTATCCACCCACTCTATTGTTTTTATTTTTGAATGAAATTCTGCCATTTTTATTATTTCCTCACTGAATTAACTAAATCTAATATACAAAATGTTAAAAAACCTGTAAACGCATTAACCGTTGCTCCTAAAACACCTAAAAACATCGAGATTACAATCAGAATAAAGAAGTTTGCATTTTGAAGCATCAATCCTACGCCGTAGTTTGCAGCCAGATGAAAGAACTTCATCAACACAACCGAAACCGGCACATAAATTATAGAAAATCCCATATATGCAACAAAACCTGCTATAGCGCCGACTATTACACTGTCTTTGATTGAAGTTAACGATAAGCAGTTATATTTAATCAAAATCCATATAACAAGAGGGGCTATAAAACAAATTAAGAATATAAATGAAAATGTTCCGATATAAGGAACCAGTGTAACAGCTCCCAGCAATGCTCCGAAAAATAAGCTCAATACTGAAATTTGTCTTAGTAAAACCCAGTTAATATCCATGTTTTTTATCATAACATAATTGAACGTGTATGACAAATTGCAATCGCAATAGAGTCAACAGTGTCATCAAGTTTTGGCAAAGCTTCAACGCCAAGGGATAATTTGACCATTTGTTCAACTTCTTTTTTATCTGCTCTGCCGTATCCTGTTAAGACCTGTTTAACTTCCATGGGGGTGTATTCATAAATCGGCACCCCGAATTTTTCCAATACCGTCAGAATAACTCCGCGGGCATGGGCAACCGGCATAACAGTTGTTCTATTGCGGAAGAAGAATAATTTTTCAATTGCAGCACAATCCGGTTTATATCTGTCAACGATAGAATTCATATCGTTAAATATTTCTAATAATCTTGCAGCTTCCCTTGCTCCTTTTTGTGTTTGTATAGAACCTGAATGCAAAAGTACGGGTATTTCTCCGTCATATTCAACAATAGAGTAGCCTACTATTCCAAGCCCAGGATCAATTCCTAAAATCTTCATAAAATTATTATATCATAATTTTAAATCTTAGGAGAATTTGTAATTAACCATAAAAAAATAATTACTTTATCTTCCTTGCAAAAGAAAGCCCGGCGGGCAAAGGTAGAATTACATTTTCATAATCCGTATGAGCATTAATTGCCTCCATAAAAGGCTTACATTTCGCCTCATGGGATAATACGTTATCGCAGGCGATAATGCCACCCTTTTTCATGTGTTTGTCTATAAATTCAAAATACTTTATGTATTCACTTTTATTAGCATCAACAAATGCAAAGTCAATTATAAAATCATCGGGCAGATATTCCAGATGCATTAAAGCAGAGCCCTTTAGAGTTGTTATTACATCCGCGACATTGCAGATTTTAAAATTTTCTTTAGCAATATCCAGACGTTTGTCATAAAATTCTATAGTTGTCAGATGACCGCCGTTTTCTTTCACTGCTTTTCCGAGCCAAATACCCGAATATCCGTTTGATGTTCCAATTTCAAGAACATTTTTGGATTTTTCGGCTTTTATTAATGTATATAAAAATTCTCCGGTAACACGCGCAATATTCCAGAATTGCTTTTGTGTTTCTTCCAAATTTTTTAGTACATTTTCGGTAGTTTCATCAAAATATGTTATCATCAGTTAATCTTTTGAACCCTTTCGGTTACAACTATAGAACTTGCCGGAATATCTATCGGAATTGATTTTATAACCTTATTTGTCCCGAGATCAAAAACAGTGTATAAAGAAGCCTTTGTGTCGGTAATCAAAGCTATATTAGTCCCTTCTATATGGTTAATTTTTGTTGAAAAACCGTTTGTATTCAAGTAAATTGCATCTGTAAGCTGGTCTGTTTTTGTGTCAAGAATTTGAATAGAATTATCGCCGGCGCCCAGAACATATAATCTGTCATGGAAGGTTAACATATCAACGGGCTTTTCGCAAATTTCAATTTCCGCAATCAAGCCTATTGTCTGATAATCAATTATTGCAAGACGATTTTTAGTTCTGCTTGTTATATAAATCTTGTTATTTGTAAATGCAATCTTTGAAACATTCGGAAATTTCCCGATTTCCTTCAACAGATAATTATTGTCAAGCTCTATAGCCCAGATGTCACGTGTCTTTTTATCGTAATAAAACAGTTTTGTTCCGTCATCGGAAAGTGTCAATTTTTCACACATACCGGTAATTTTAATCTGTTTAGACAACGTCATTGTTTCAAGGTTCACGGTATAAATGCTTGAATCAACAGAGCTTGAAATATAAGCTATATTCTTATTTCTGTCAATAACAATTTCATCTGGCTGAGTTTTTGTATAAATCTGTTTAATAATTTGATCATCCGCAAGTGAAATTACATCCACGGAAGACTTTTCATAAGCCGTTACAAGCAAAAATTTATCATAAACCTGCATAGAAATCGGAACATTTATTTGCTTGAGAGAATATTCGGAAGTCTTTGCCCCCGGATTGAACACTTGAATATTTTTAGAATACGGGGATGATGCAAAAAAACTTTTATTTTTCAAAGGCGGAATTTGTGAAAGTGTTTTCAAAGTCGAACCAGAAAGTTCAGAAATCACAGGTTTTGAATTTTCCACTCTTATCCCAGGATCATTGACAGTTTTTATCTGAAGATTCCCGACAATTGATTTTAAATTTTCAGGAATTACAAGCCCTTTCGGGACAAGCATATCCTGCGGCAAAATACCTGTTTTTAATTCCATAGGCGGGTTTGCCATTTTCCCGATTGTTTTGTAACCGCGCGGGTCATTTATCACCTTTAAAAGAGCAAAATCATTATTCAATATTACGACATCAGGCTTTGATGCAAGCGTTTTACCTGACGGGTATGTCTGTTTTATTGCAAGAGTTTCAGGATTTAATATTTTAGAAGGAAACAGCGGAAGATAAATTGTATTATCCGGGAGTATTATTACACCGTCAAACCTGAAATTCGTCTTGGGAAAATCCTTTGCAATCAATTTTTGTACATTATCAGGAATTGTCGCAGCAAAAGAATAAGCGGAAAGTGAAAATATTGTCACAACCGTTAAAAGTAACTTTGTTGTCGCACTTTTAAGCCGCTTTATAAACATTACTGGAATACCCCTTTTACCTTATCCATAATTGTTGCCTGCTGTTTTGCTTTTTGATTATTTTGTAATTCATATAATCTTCTGTATAAATTGCGCTCTTCATCAGAAAGCTTTGTCGGAGTTTTAACCGCCACAATTACTATATGATCGCCTCTCTGGGACGGTCTTTGAATAAACGGGACACCGGCTCCCTTTATTTTTATTGAATTACCGCTTTGAATTCCGGGCTGAACAACAATTTTTTGTTCTCCGTTAAGAGTTTTAACAACTACTTCATCGCCAAGAGCCGCCTGAGCAGGGGTTATGTCAAGGCGTGAGTAGACATTATTACCGTCACGTTTGAAATAATCGGAGGTTTTAACATGCAGCACAACATACAAATCACCTGCCGGCCCGCCGTTAGTACCCGCATCCCCTTCGCCTGAAACTCTGATTTTTGACATATTATCAACGCCTGCAGGAATTTTAACATTAATTTTCTTTTCTTTCTGAACTTTACCCTGTCCCTTGCAGTCTTTACAAGGATTCATAATCTTTTTACCCGTTCCGTGGCAATCAGGACATGTAACAATTTGAGCAAAAGATCCAAGAGGGGTGCGTGTAACATGCTGAACCTGGCCTGAACCGCGGCATGTCGGGCAGGTTACCGGTTTTGAGCCTTTTTCAGCACCCGTTCCGCCGCAAGAAGGGCAATTTTCAAGATGGTCAAATTTTATTTCTTTTTCAGTTCCGAATACTGCCTGTTCAAAATCAATTTCAATATCAAGTCTTAAATCATCCCCCTCTACAGGCGCATTAGGATCAGGTCTTCCGCCAAAACCAAAACCGCCCATACCGCCAAAGAATGAGTTAAATATATCGTTCAAATCGCCAAAACCGCCCGCGAAAGGCCCGCCGGTGTCAAATCCTGCATTTTTCAACCCGTCCTCGCCGTAACGATCATAGGTAGCACGTTTATTATCATCCATTAAGGTTTCATAAGCTTTGCCGAGTTCTTTAAACTTTTCTTCAGCATCCGGAGCCTTATTAACATCGGGGTGCAATGTTCTTGCTTTCCTTCTGAAAGCAGATTTTATTTCATCTTTCGAGGCATCTTTTGATACTCCGAGTATTTCATAGTAATCAGTCATTTATATAAATTCTTCCCTATCTTCCAATAATATTTATTATAGCAGAAAAACTGATACCGGAGTATCAGCTTTCAGAAGTTGCAACGTTAACTAGTGCAGGTCTTAAGACCTTGTCACCCATTTTATATCCTTTTTGTAATTCATTCAAAATTGTATGTTCCGGTTTATCTGACGTTGGTGTCCTCATAACAGCATCATGAAAATTCGGGTCAAACTCTTTGCCTTCTGTTTCAATAGTTTCAAGCCCGAGCTTTGTCAATGTGTCAATAACCTGTTTATGTACAAGATTAAAGCTTTCTTTAACCTTTTCGCAATCATCAACATTTTCCAATGCTTTTTGACCGCGTTCAAAATTGTCCAAAACTTCAATCATCTTTTTCAGCGCGTTTTCTGTTCCGAATTTTAAAAGTTCTTCTCTTTCGTGCTCCTGTCTTTTACGGTAATTATCAAAATCTGCTGCAAGTCTTACATACTGCTGATTTAAGACATCATATTTTTTTTGAAGCTCACTTTCAGCTTTCTGTACATTATTATTCTCATTACCGTCATTGTTTTCTGTTTTTTCTTCTGCCGAAGCTTCCTGTTTAGCCGCTTGTTCTATATCATCCGGATTTTTAAACGGATTGTTGCTATGATGTTTGTGTGACATATCTCTACCTCGTAATTTATATTAATATTATAGTTTATCAAAATTAAGAAACAACAAAAATTTATTATTTTTTAATAATTCAAGCCGAGCAGAGGCACGGAAAAAGTGAGAGGAGAAATTTATCTTTACATAATTTAACTTATTTACATCAATAAAAGATAATTGTATTATTATAATGTAAGGTAAATAATTAATTATTTTTTATTAAAAGGTAAGAAAATTGACTCAGAAATATTTTATAAAGGGTGGTACCCCGTTAAAAGGTGAAGTTTCAATAGGCGGAGCAAAAAATTCAGTGTTAAAACTCATGGCTGCCGCACTATTAGCAAAAGGTGAAACAAAAATTCACAACGTTCCGGATTTAACGGACGTTGAAATTATGCTGAACGTTATTGCTCAATTAGGAGCAAAAACAACTTATAATAAAACAGAAAAATCAGTAACTATTGATGCATCGGATTTAACAAGCATTACCGCGAAATATGAACTGGTAAGCAAAATGAGAGCCTCATTTATAGTTCTCGGTGCGCTTGTCTCACGCTGCAAGGAAGCTATCGTTGCGTTACCCGGCGGATGTGCAATCGGCGAACGCCGCGTTGATTTTCACATTAAAGGACTTGAAGCACTGGGGGCTAAAATCAAAATTGAAAACGGATATGTTCATGCAAAAGCTTCAAAACTTGTTGGAACAGATATCTATCTTGATATTCCTTCAGTAGGTGCAACCGAAAACCTTATGCTTGCCTCAATCCTTGCCGAAGGCTCTACAAGAATTCAAAATGCGGCACAGGAGCCGGAAATTGTTGATTTGGCAAACTTCTTAAACTCTATGGGAGCAGATGTAATCGGAGCAGGCACTTCTGAGATTGTAATTAACGGTGTTAAGCAGGAAAATCTTCATCCTATAGAATACACCACAATTCCTGACAGAATTGAAGCAGGAACATTTATGTCTGCAATTATTGCAACTAAAGGAAAAGCTATTATAAAAAATGTTTTCCCTGCTCATTTGACATTTTTTACCGACAAACTTCTTAAAATGGGGGCTAACATTAAACTTATTGAACCGAATTCCCTTGAAGTTTCATGCAAAAACAGACTTAACTCAATTAATTTTATTACACAGCCTTATCCGGGATTTCCGACAGATTTGCAGTCAATGGCAATGACTCTTCTGACAACTGCAAACGGAGTGGGAATTATTACGGAAAGCCTGTATGAAAACAGATTTATGCAGGTTCCGGAACTCAGACGCATGGGCGCTGATATCCATCAAGACAGAAACCATGCAATAATTAAAGGAGTTAAAAAGCTAACCGGAGCGACTTTAGCGGCAAGCGACCTCAGAGCCGGTGCATCTCTTGTAGTTGCAGCCTTAATGGCTGAGGGCAATTCCACTATCGAAAACTTACATCATATAGATAGAGGATACGAAAATTTTGAAAGTAAGCTAAGATTATTAGGAGGGAAAATAGAGAGAAGAGATGATGACATAATTTCTCCTGTTGAACCTAAAGTTAACCTAACGGAGGGCTTACTCTAATGACAGCTGCCTACAAACGCTGGTATGATCATGATCCTTTATTACTTGAGGTTATTGAGCTTTTAAAAAATTATCAAACAGAATTGAGAGCTCAGGCTGAAATTTTTCTGCAAAAAATTGAAGAAAAGGTTTCTAAAGAAACAATCGATAAATTTTATGCAATGGTAAAGCCTGTAAATGCAAATAACCGCTGGTACGATAAAGACCCGGTTATATCAAAGACAGTTGAAATTTTAAGGATTGTTCCTCCGGAAGCCCAGAAAATATGTGCACAAAATTTTATCAGAACCCTTAAAGAAATGGGAATCGAATATAAAAGTCCAAATAATACAGGAACGTAACCGTTCCATCCGACATAGAAATATATATAAAAAAAGATGGTTACAACACCATCTTTTTATTGTTCCTTTTTCCTAAATTCCTATTGATTATCTAACGACTTTTGTCACAAAATTTGCTATTTCAAAGAACGAATCCTTTACGAATTCTTTTGCCAGTGTTTTAATCGGTCTGTTTTCAATTACATTAAATACGTAATAAATCGGATCTCTGGCATTATTAAAACGCATTCTCCTGTCTTTCATTGCAAGATAATTATAATCTTCAATATTAAACTCTGCAGGATTCTGGTTTCTATTTTTTCTTTTTCTGGTTAGAGAACCGAACTGTCCGTTTCCGCTTGTATTATTATTTGATTCATTAGTCATTGGTAACATTTTTTCTCTCTCTTGTTTATCTCTTACATATATATAAAGTATATAAGAAAGAAAAAATTGCTTTTTTGTTATTTGTTTTATTAACAATTTGTTACAAATATTTTTTATTGACCGAGTTCTATAATATCCGCCTCATCAGCCGTCAGGTTTTTTCCGATTGCTTTTTCAAGCTGCGCTTTAGCAGAATTATATTGATACAATGCATTATAATAACTCAACTGAGCCTGTTGATAGTTTATCTGAGCATCTTTTAATTCTGTCGGATTTGCCTCTCCTACACGGTATCTTCCGTATGAAAGCTCATAGTTTTCTTTTGCCTGCTTAACACCAAGCATTGCAACAGGCATTTGATTTTTCTTTTCTTCTAACATCAAATAAGCGTTTTGAATTTCCAAATATATCTGATTCTGTGTATTTTTGGCATTGGCAATTTCCTTGTCATACAGATATCTGGCTTCTTGAATTTCATTCTTTATCAACATACCATTAATCGTAGGGAAGTTCAAATATCCGCCAATATTGTAACCGTGATTTGATGTCCAATGTTTCCCACCAATTTGAAGCTGACCTTCTATTGACAAAGTAGGGAAATAGGATTTCTTTACAAGTTTCAGGGTTTGATTTGCACTTTCAACCTTTAATTCCGCAAGTTTTAATTCAGGGCGTGCCTCTCTTGCAATTTCTATTGACTTATTAAATGTTATATTAACAGGTTCGTATTTAAGTCTTTCCTGAACATTATATTTGTCAATAAAAGGAACACCCATAATATTATTTAACCTTGCGACAGCAAGATTTACAGCATTATCAGCCTGAATAAGCTGCAACTTGGCATTGCTCAGGTTTACTTCCGCAATTGTGACATCAACCTTAGGGTTCATACCTATCTCATAAAAAGCTTTTGCCTGATTATAAAACATTTCAAACTTATTTACGGTATCTTCTGCAACTCTTTTATTTTCAAAAGCATAAAGAAGATTATAATAAGCATCTTTTGTCTGGTAAATTACTTCATTGATAGTTGCTCCGAGAGTTGTTTTATTAGCTTCATAATCTAATCTACGTATTGTAGCCTGATTCTGAGTTACTCCAAAGTCATAAAGCATCTGCTGTAAAGTAACTTGACCTAAAATATAATAATTAAATGTTAAATTCCGGCCTAAAGCATCAGATAATTGCAGCTGTCTTATTCTCGTATAACCTGTCTGCCAGCTTATTTGAGGAAAATAATTTGACCAAACCTGTTTGATACGTGTATCAGAGGCCAGAATATCATGGAATGCAGCATTAATCTGCGGATTGTTTCCTAAAGCAAGTTCAATACAGCGTTCAAGCGTCATATCTATATTTTTCTCAACAGAACCTTCAATTACAAAATCAGGCTCTTTTTCTTTAGGCTTTGGAAGAACCGCATCAGCTTTCGGATATTCTTTTTCACTGACAGTATTGCCTATCTCTTCCGCAAATACGGCAGAAGAGGCAAAACTTAATATTAAACATATTGAGATTATTTTTTTAAGCATTATTTATCCTTTTTTTTAAATTTACTTGCAGTAAAAACTTTAAAGTTTTCAACAAGCACAAAGAACGCAGGAACAAGGAATGTTCCTATAAACGCAACTGCCATCATCCCCCCAAAAACCGTCATACCTACGGAGTTTCTACTGGCGGCACCGGCTCCTTTTGCAAATACAAGAGGCAAAAGACCGAGAATAAAGGCAATATTTGTCATCATTACAGCCCTGAACCTTAATTTTGCCGCCTGCATTGCGGATTCAACAATTCCCATACCGCTCTGGTGGGCATCTTTTGCAAATTCTATAATTAAAATAGCCTGTTTTGTAGACAAACCGATTAACATAACAAGCCCAATTTGGGAATAAATATCAAGTGAATATCCTGACACATACTGGAAGAACAACGCTCCAACCAACGCCACAGGCGAAATTAACAATACAGCAATAGGAAGCATCCAGCTTTCATACAAGCCTACAAGGAACAAGTATATGAATACCAGTGACATTGCCAAAATTGGTCCTATCTGTCCGCTGGATTCTTTCTCCTGCAATGAACTTCCTGACCAGTTATAGCCCATATCCTGCGGAAGAACTTCATCCGAAATTTTTTCCATAGCCGCCATAGCATCTCCGGAACTTACCCCGTTGCGCGCCTGACCGTTAATTGTAATTGCAGGATACATATTAAATCTTGTTAAACTGTACGGTCCTACAACATTGCTTACTGTTACCACAGCAGACAGAGGAACCATTGTTCCGTATGAATTCTTAACATAAATTTTGTCAATATCTGCAGGTTTTTCCCTGAACGGGGAATCTGCCTGTAAATAAACACGATAAACACGCCCGTATTTGTTAAAGTCGTTAACGTAAGATTTTCCGAAATAACCTGACAAAGCACTGTAAATTTCAGAAATATCGACTCCCTGTGCTAATGCCTTATCTTCATTCACTTTTATCATTAATTGTGGAAGATTTGCAGTAAATGAAGTGTACACCATCTGAAACGCCGAATTTTTATTTGCGGCATCAATTAATTTTTGAGCCTCGTCATAAAGTTCTTGAGGTGTCCTGTCGCCTTTATCCAGCAGCTGATATTCAAAACCGCCGAACATGCCCAAACCTGAGATTGAAGGCGGGGAGAATGAGGCTATCGTTGCAGACGGATAATTTGCAAATTCTTTTTTTATCTTGCTCAAAATACTTTGCATTGATAAATCTTTACTTTTACGTTCAGACCAGTTCGCAAGTTCTGCAACTATAAGGGCTGTGTTTTCTCCTGAATATCCAACCATTGTAATCGTATTTTCAACACCCGGAATTTTCAAAATTCTTTCTTCAACTTCAGTTGCGACCATATCGGTTCTGGAAGCAGAAGAGCCGTCAGGCAGTTGAATTTGAGAGAACACCGCACCTTTATCCTCAGTCGGTAAGAAGCCTTTCGGTATCAAATAAAACATTCCAAGGGTAAATGCAATAACAACAGCATACAAACTTATTGTGAGAACGGGAGAATTAATAAATAATTTTACACCGTCCAGATATTTATCCCTGATACCGTTAAACCAATCATCAAATTTTTGAATAAACACAAAGTCAGCTTTTTCTTCACCCGGTTTTAAAATCATTGCACACAAAGCAGGAGCAAGAGTTAATGCAACAAGAGTGGACAAACCGATTGATGATGCGATACAAAGTGCAAACTGTCTGAACATCTGCCCGGTAATCCCTGACATAAAGGATACCGGAACAAATACCGCCATCAAAACCAGTGATGTTGCAAGCACTGCACCAAATACCTCTTCCATAGTAACTTCTGTAGCGTCAACGGGAGTTTTCCCTTCTTGAATATGCCGTTGCGTGTTTTCAAGAACAACAATAGCATCGTCAACAACCAGACCAACTGCAAGTACAAGTCCGAATAAAATCAAAAGGTTTACCGAAAAACCCAGAATATTCATGAATATAAACACGCCGATTAATGAAACAGGAATTGCGCAGAAAGGAATAAGCGCCGCTCTTGCACTGCCTAAGAACATATAAGTTACAATACCTACAAGCACAATAGCAAGCCCGATTGCATTGATAACTTCCTTAATAGACTCACGTACAAACTCAGTTTCATCACGCTGTATTTTGTACTCAATACCGGGCGGAAAACTCTTGCTTAATTCAGCCATCTTTGCTCTGATTTTATTAGAAAGGTCAATAGCATTGGCTTCCGGTAACTGGCTTATGGAAATAATTGCAGAATCTTTACCTCCGATACGGGAGAAGTATGAATAACTTTCCGCTCCAAGCTGAACTCTTGCAATATCCTTTAACTTTATTTGAGAACCGTCAGGCTTTGAGCGGATAATTATATTTTCAAACTCTGAAACATCTTTTAAACGTCCCTTTGTTCTCATAGTAAGCTTAATCATCTGCTTATTTGCCATAGGTTCAACACCCAGATCGCCCGCAGGAACCTGAGTATTTTGAGCCTGAATTGCGGCATTAACCTCGGAAACAGAAACCCCGAGATTTGCCATCTTGGCTGCATCAAGCCAAATTCTCATTGAATAATCAGATGAGCCGAATACCGCAACCTTACCTACACCTTTTATACGTGCAAGTTCATCTTTAATATAAATAGATGCATAGTTTGCAATATATAATGAATCATAAGTATGTGTCGGCGAATTAACAGAAATCATCATCAACCCCGGACCGCCCGTTGATTTTCTTACCGTCAAACCATACCGCCTAACATCCTCCGGCAGACGCGGAGTAACCAGTTGCAGCTGGTTTTGTACGTTAACAACAGCCATATCAGGATCTGAGCCGATTTCAAAATACAAAGTCAGCTGATATTGCCCGTTTTGTGAGGTAGAAGACATATAAATCATATCCTCAACCCCGTTTAACTGTGCTTCAACAGGAGCCGCAATAGTATCTTCAACGACATCAGAGCTTGCCCCTGCGTAAGTCGCTGTTACAATAACCTGAGGCGGGGTAATTGACGGATATTCTTCCAATGGAAGAGTCAAAATCATCAAAGCTCCGGCAAGTATTATTGCCAGAGATATAACAATAGCCAGTTTCGGCCTTTTAATAAACAAGTTGCCTTTATTTTCGTTTTGCATCATATCCCTTTTTTATTTGGAAGACCGGAAGTCAAGAGGTCAGGAGGTCAAGCTTGTTACAGATTTTGATAATTTTTTTTATTAAAGTCTTGCCTTCCTGTCATCCTGCCGTCTTGCCCTCTATTTAGTCACTTTTTCCGATTTTATTTTCTGCATTTCCTCATCAGAAACTATTTTAACAGGCTTGCCGGGTGTTACCTTTTGCAAACCCTCTGTAATTATTCTGTCACCTTTTTGAAGCCCTTCAGTAATAATCCAGTTATGACCTACCTGCTCGCCAGTTTTTACATAAATAAGCTGCGGGAGGTCTTGTTCATCAAGTTTATAAACATATTTGCCTGCCTGATTTTCAAGAACCGCCGTTACAGGAGCTACAGGCACATTAACAGGTTTGTTTGCATATAGTTTTACTGTCACAAATTCCCCGTGGATTAAAGCATTATCAGGGTTTTCAAAAGTTGCTCTCATAGTAACGGTACCCGTTGATGTATCAACTTTATTATCCTGAAAATCCTGAACCCCTTTAAGCGGATATTTTGAGCCGTTACTCATAATCAATTCCACCTTACGGTTTTTATTTGCACCGCCGTCAGACGCCGCAAGAGATTGAAAATCCTTGGAATCAAGCGGAAACGTTACATAAATGGGGTTTGTACTGTTAATTGTAGTTAAAGCACCGGAGGTCGGAGAAACATAGTTTCCTACAGTAACATTGATTATACCTACTTTGCCGTCAACGGGAGATTTAACATTTGTATAACTCAAATTTCTCTGAGCGTCATTGTAAGATGCTTTTGCAGAAGCAAGCTGTGCCTTTAAAGAATCTCTGTTAGAGAGCATCTGATCATACTGTGCTTTTGCAATATAATCCTTTTTAACAAGCTCAGCCGAACGCGCAAGCTGTTTTTCCGCATAAATAAGCTGTGCAGTTAAGTTTTTCACATTAGCCCCCGCAACATTAGCTGCATTAGAATATTCTGTAGGTTCTATTAAGAATAAAACCTGTCCCTGTTTTACAAAGTCACCTTCTTTAAAATAACTTTTCTGAAGATAACCGGAAATACGCGCCAGAACATCAACCCTGTACTTTGAAACCACACGTCCCGGAGCTTCATAATTTCTGATTACGCTTTCTTCCTGAATTTCCTGAATAGAAACAGTAGGATCAGGCCTGTTCATCATAGCTTTCCCCTGCATAAAATTAGAGAACAGAGAATAAGCATACCTGAGCACTATTGCACCTACAATTACGGCAAGAAATATTATAATATTTTTTTTCATTAATTCTCCCTCATCCGGTAAAAATCGGTTAAATGTTATTTATTTTAATAATTAGAATTTGTTTTGTTGTTATAACAACAATTTTATTATTAACTTTGTTTGATGTCAATAACAAAAACAGGTATAAATTATTTCCCCCTCTCCTTAGTAAAGAGAGGGTTGGGGTGAGGTCGGGGTTTCATCGGCGTGTCGCCGAAACAGACTGACAAACACATCTTTACGCGGGCTCTGCCCGCCAATAACAGCCTGCCCTCTTACCTTCTTGCCCTCCGGCCCTCCAAAATAAAACCTTCTCCTTTAAAAAAAGAGAGCAGTGGTAGAATTTCTACCTTCTGTTTTTATGAATTGCGCTAATAATATCTTTTATCAGCCATAATTCCTTAACAGAAGAAATCTGAACTAAATTATATATTTCATTCCTTAATTTATCATCATTAATTTTAGTAAGGTTAAAAAATTCATTGATATCTATTTCAAGTATCTGGGCAATCTTGATAAATGTTTCAATAGACGGGAAAGAATTACCGTTTTCAATAGTACACATATGACGTGGAGAAATATCTATTTTTTCGGAAAGCTCTTCTTGTGAAAACCCCCGTTCTATGCGTAATTGCCGTATTTTTTTACCGATAATTTCTTTGTCTAAATTCATCATAAACCTCTAATAAAATATAAAAATAAGTTTACAATGATTTAATGATATTTATATCAATAATCTTGACAAATTGATATATATATCGTATAATAATTCATGTATACAATCAAGAAAGGTGGAATGATTATGAAATTATCAAACATGAGGATGAACGGCTTTACTTTGGCCGAAGTATTGATTACTCTTGGTATTATTGGTGTCGTAGCTGCAATGACTATGCCTACATTGATGAACTCTACACAGGGCGCACAGTATAAAGCAGCTTACAAAAAAGCTTTATCGGCAATAGCACAGGGCGTAACATTAAATGTTGCTTTGGACGGAAGCAGTTTTGCAGATGTGACAAGTGTAGACGGAATTAAAAATATTTTACAAACCAGGATGAATGTTGTAAATGGCGCAAATGAAGCAGGAACGGTTCCTTATGAAACAGACCCAGATGGTGTAACACAAGCTGACTCTAACTATTCATTATACTTTAGCGACGGTATTATATTCAGTTTTGCAGGTCCAGCAGAGGGTAAAGTTTGTTCTGACCCTGATAATGCAAACGACTCAGGCATAACCAATGCAGAAAAATGTTACGGCTTTGTTGATGTAAACGGATTAAAAGGTCCTAACAAGATGGTAACTTGTACCGACGGTTCAACTAACGCAGAAAATTGTGAAGTTAAAAATCCTACAGATATTTATCCTGTAGTATTTTATGACCAAACAATACTTCCAAACTCACAAGCTGCAAAAGCTGTATTGTACGGTAAATAACGCGAGTGAGCTGAGGCTGGAGCGCTTTTGCCGTTGGGATGCAATCACATAAGGCAAAACGCGGAATTGCCGTTAAACGCGAACGAGCAAGACAGCTAAACGTCATTGCGGACAGCAAAGCTGATTCGCAATCGCATTATTGCTAAAAACTTTTTGTAAAACGAATCTTTTTGTAGACCGGAAATCTTTTCACGCCGGTCTTTTTTTTGCAGCCTGCCGCTGCACCTGCCACTCAGATATTGAATACTTCCCCTCCCTTGGGGGAGGGGACAGGGGAGAGGGTTAATTTTTATCCCCAATCACTTGACAAACAAAACAAAATCGTAAATAATATTATTATAGGGTGGCAGCTTGCCAAGCTTGCCGGATGCCCTCAGAAGGTCAAACGGTTCTTATCTGTTCAGGTAAGAGCCGTTTTTTAATATGTACAAAATCAAAAAGATTAGTAATAAACTAATATTGAAATTATCCATACCGCCCCCCCCCCTTTCTAGTCGGGAACTACCCGAAGGTCTACAATATATGTGTAGGCGGTTCCGTTTCAAAAAGGACATCTTTTACCCTGCAGGATTATGGTACTACAAAGCTTATCATTTGTCGATGTTTTATATTAACCCTCTCTCTAACTCTCTCCAGAGGAGAGAGAACACTAAACTACACCCCTCCCTTGGGGGAGGGTTAGGGGAGAGGGTCTGTATTTATATGATATAATTTAACTATGACTTTTAATGAACATTATTCTAAAAAATCTCTTAATTATGCCAAAGAATTAAGAAAAAATATGACCGAATTTGAGCAAAAACTATGGTATTATCTGAGGGCAAAACGTTTTTTAGGATTGAAATTTAAACGTCAAGTCCCTATAGGGAATTATATTGTTGATTTCTTCTGTAAAGAAGCACGACTCATCATTGAACTTGATGGTTCAGGACATATTCAAGAAAACAAAATTAAATATGATATAAAAAGAGACGAGTATTTGAAAAATTTAGGTTATAAAGTTTTAAGAATTTATAATAATGAATTTAAAGAAATAGATAATGTTTTAGAATATATACGCATAAATTTACCCTCTCCCTTAATCCCTCCCCCGAGGGAGGGAAATGATTAGGGAAAAGTTAATTATTCAAAAACTCCAAAACTTTCCTTAATGCTCTGCCTCTGTGAGAGATTTCATTTTTTTCTTCTTCAGACATTTCCGCCATGCTGCGGGAAGCGCTTTCAACCAGAAACACCGGATCATAGCCAAAGCCGTTTGTTCCTGATTTTTTATAAGCAATTTCACCATGGCATTCCCCGCGGGTTTGGAATAAAACATGTCCGTCTTTGTCCACAAGCGTCATAGCACATACAAATTTCGCGTTTCTGTTTTTTTCATTTTTTAAAACATTTAATAATTTATCAATTCTTGCCTGAGCTGTTTCGGCATATCTTGCGGAATGTATTCCCGGCGCCCCGCCTAAAGCATCCACGCACAATCCGGAATCATCCGCCAATGACATAATACCGCTTACACGTGCGGCTTCTCTTGCCTTAATCAAAGAATTTTCTTCAAATGTTTCACCGTTCTCGACAGGATTAAAACCTGCTGACGGCAAAACAAATTCAATACCTGAACCTTTTGATATTTCGTTTATTTCCTGTAATTTATGTGCATTGCCCGTAGCAAATACTATTGTTTGTTTCATATATGTTTATCCTTTGTTTGATAAAATGTACAGAACCCCTGAGGACAGGAGGTCAGGCTGTTATCGGTGCTTCGCACAAAATTAACTGTTGAAAACGGCTTGCCTTCTGAACATCTTGCCCTCTTAAAATCTATTTTCCGAACCTTCTCTGGCGGTTATGGAATTCATCTATCGCGGCTACAAGAGAGTCTTTGTTAAACTCAGGCCAATATTGTTTTGTTATATAAATTTCAGAATACGCAATCTGCCACAAAAGATAATTGGAAATTCTCATTTCCCCGCCAGTTCTAATAAGCAAATCAGGATCAGGCATTCCTTTTGTATAAAGATTTTCGGATATCAAATCCTCTGTGATATCTTCAGGGTTAACCCCTTGCGCAACAATACTTTTTACGGCATGAACAATTTCATCTCTGGCACCGTAATTAAATGCGATTTGAAGATGAACACCTGTGTTATTTTTTGTTGTTTCAACAGAATTTTTAAGAATTTTTTGCAGTTTATCACTTAATTTCGTTGTGTCGCCGATAAATGAAATTACAACACCTTCCGAATGCATTTCAGCAAGCTCATTTGTAAGCGTAATTGCAAGAAGCTCCATCAAAAAATCTACTTCTTCTTTTTTTCTGTTCCAGTTTTCGGTAGAAAATGCATAAACGGTTAAATACTTAATCCCGAAATCATTGCAGGTCCTTAAAGTTGCCTTCAATGATTCAACACCCTTTTTATGCCCCATAGCCGACGGGAGATTTTTTTCTTTTGCCCATCTGCGGTTGCCGTCCATTATCACTGCTATATGCTTAAGCCCTGTTTCTTTTACAATTTCAGAGGTCTTTGTATATTTATCCAACGTTTTCATATACCTAATTATATTGCAAATATGTAAAATATCAAACAATCCGTTTGTAAAAATATTTTTTTGTGTGATAATTTTAATGAGGCTAAAAATATAATAGCGAATGTACACAATATAAAAAGGAAAATGAGAAAATGGCTAGAAAAACTCCATTAGAAAAAATCAGAAACATTGGTATTGCCGCTCACATCGATGCCGGTAAAACCACTACGACTGAACGTATCTTGTTCTATACAGGAAAAACTCATAAAATCGGTGAAGTTCACGATGGTGCTGCCGTAACAGACTTTATGGAACAGGAACGTGAAAGAGGTATTACAATCCAGTCAGCTGCCGTTACTGCTGAATGGAAAGGACATCAGATTAACATTATCGACACACCGGGGCACGTTGACTTTACTATTGAAGTTGAACGTTCATTACGTGTGTTAGACGGTGTTGTCGCTGTATTCTGTGCTGTAGGCGGTGTTCAATCTCAATCAGAAACCGTTTGGAGACAGGCTAACAGATACGAA
This sequence comes from Candidatus Gastranaerophilales bacterium, assembly GCA_944324015.1. GTDB lineage: Bacteria > Cyanobacteriota > Vampirovibrionia > Gastranaerophilales > Gastranaerophilaceae > Stercorousia. Next base: position 37,904 of record CALUUR010000005.1, on the reverse strand, counting down.
GTTCCGAGAATGGTTTTCGTTAACAAAATGGACAGAACAGGGGCAGATTTTTATAGAGTTGTTGACCAGATTAAAAACAGATTAGGCGCTAACGCTGTTCCTATCCAATTACCTATCGGTGCTGAAGATAAATTCACAGGCTTGATTGACCTTATGACAATGAAAGCTGAAATCTATACAAACGATTTGGGTACAGATATCAGAGAAGAAGAAATTCCTGCTGATATGGCAGACAAAGCTAAAGAATACAGAGATGCTATGGTTGAAGCTATCGCTTCTGAAGATGACGCATTGATGGAAAAATATTTTGAAGACCCTGATTCAATTACTGTTGAAGAATTGAAAAAAGGTTTGAGAAAAGCTGTTTGCGAAAACAAAATCGTTCCTGTTTGCTGCGGTACAGCTTTCAAAAACAAAGGTGTTCAATTATTGTTAAACAACGTAGTTGATTACATGCCGTCACCGGTTGATGTAAAAGCTATTGAAGGTGAACTTGAAGACGGTACTAAAACAGAAAGACACTCTTCAGATTCAGAACCATTCTCAGCTCTTGCTTTTAAGGTTATGACAGACCCTTATGTAGGACGTTTGACTTTCTTAAGAGTTTATTCAGGCGTAATCACTTCAGGTTCTTATGTTCTTAATGCCACAAACGGCAAAAAAGAACGTATCGCAAGACTTGTTCGTATGTATGCTGACCAGCGTCTTGAAGAACAAGAAGTTTATGCAGGCGACATCTGTGCTGCCGTCGGTTTGAAAGACACTACAACAGGTGACACTTTATGCGATGAAAAAGCTCCGATTATTTTGGAAAGAATGACTTTCCCTGAACCGGTTATTTCTGTTGCTATTGAACCAAAAACAAAAGCCGATCAGGATAAAATGGGTATCGCCCTTCAAAAACTCGCAGAAGAAGATCCGTCTTTCCGCGTAAAATCAGATACAGAAACAGGCCAGACAATCATCTCAGGTATGGGTGAACTTCACCTTGATATCATCGTTGACCGTATGTTAAGAGAATTCAAAGTTGAAGCTAACATCGGTAAACCGCAGGTTGCATACAGAGAAACAATCCGCGGAACTGCAGATCAGGATTCTAAATTCATCCGTCAGTCAGGTGGTAAAGGTCAATACGGTCACGTTAAAGTTAAAATTTCTCCTGCAGAAGAAAATGCCGGATTTGTATTTGAAAACAAAATTGTCGGCGGTGCTATTCCTAGAGAATACATCGAACCTGCAAGAAAAGGTATGGAAGAAGCTTTAGAAGGCGGTATTTTAGCTGGGTTCCCGATGATTGATGTTAAAGTAGAACTTTATGACGGAAGCTACCACGAAGTTGACTCTTCTGAAATGGCATTCAAAATCGCAGGTTCTATGGCAATCAAAGAAGGCTGCCGCAAAGCTCAGCCTTGCATTCTTGAACCTATGATGAAAGTTGAAATTGAAATTCCTGATGAATTTACAGGAACAATTATCGGCGACATTTCAAGAAGACGCGGACGTGTTGAAGGACAAGAACCTGTAGGCAACACAGGAAACGTTATTGTAAGAGCAATCGTTCCTCTTGCTAACATGTTCGGTTATGCAACTGATTTGAGATCAAATACTCAGGGACGCGGAACATTCTCTATGGAATTTAACCATTATGAACAGGTTCCTGCAAATATCGAAAAAGAAATTATCGAAAAATCAGGTGCTTCAGCAAAATAAGCGAAAAGATAAATATAAAAAACAGACCCTTGAAAATTCAAGGGTCTGTTTTTTATAAAAATTTTCTTAAAATTTTATTTTCTTGCTCAATAATTTTTTTAACACTTTCGGGATCTTTTATAACTCTTTGGATTTTGACTCCTAATTTTTTCAAAGAATCCAATAAAGTATTTGTGTTATTTGAACTGCTTATTAAAAAAAATTTCCCATCAGATGGTGCAATACCAGCCTGATTTTTAGTAATCGTATTTCTGAAATTATAATAAAGAACAGGAGATAGCTCTTTAGGGTTAACCAGTCTTTTATCAGTAATTTCTAATACTTTACACTCCATAGGGACAAAATTTTGAACAGATTTAATATTCATATATTCACACTCCTTTTTTACACAGTAAAACATGTAAACAAATTTTTTTGCTATAAAAAAAGATAAAGCTTTTAATCATTAAAAAAGCTTTATCTTTAAAACTATCCGCTGATATCCATCACCCCGAAAAGTTTTAAAATTTATCCAAATGTCTTAAAAGAAGCTTCTACGTTTTTATCAACAACGTTTTTAACCGAGTCATATTCTGTCTGAAGTGCAGAATGTTCTGTATCCAGTTTTTTCAATTCTAAATCAAGCTTTTTATCTTTATTCTCAAGATCTGTCATATCCTGATTATATTTTGATTCAGCTTTTGCAATAGCTCTTTCATCTGCTACTTCCTGAATACATGTATCTTCCGATATCGTTGTAGAAACAAAACTTTTATCGGTTGTTGAGTAATATTCTAACCTTAAAGAGCCGTCTCTTAAAGCTTCCTCAAAAGTTATATTATCATAGAGCGGAGATTTTTGAACTGTACCTGCCGTACCTGTTCCAGCATCGGCATAGATATGATTGTCATCAGCTTCAGCCGGCTTGCTTGTATAAGTAAAATATCCGTTAGAAAGCATTTTATTATATATATTCCGATAATATGTCAACATGCCGGCATTTTCAGGATTTGCTGCAGAGCTAAAATCACCAGATATATAAGGTTCATTAAAATCATCATTCTTTGTTCTCAAAAATGCTTCCGTTAAAGCCATTGCATAATCATATAAGTCTCTTGATTCCTGTGTAGTTCCTTCATAATTTATAGGACTATACACAAATTGTGCTATATCCTTATCAGAATATGAATCCATACACCCGTCACCATCGGAGTCTACAGATAAAGGAATAATATTTCCGTCTTTATTAAGACATATCGGAACATCCAGAGTCACCTGTTCTTGTGAGCCATCAGGATTAGTTTTTGTAAATGTATGATAAGCAGTATTTCCATTTTCATCTTTTTGCGTAGAGAGAAACCCTGCATAACCGCTGCCTACAGATGAATAACCTTTAGAGTCAAGCTCATTTACAGATATAGGATTCCCCTTTTTATCTAAATAATGTCCTTTGTCATCAGTATCAAATGTATTTGTCCAATTAAATGAATAACGGAAGGTGTCATGTTCTGCATCTCCCAGATTAATACCAATTGTTGCAAAATATTTATCCCAGGCTTCATGTATTTTTGTCCAGGCATCATTAACAGCATCTGAATCAGAGCTTCCGGCCTGAACAGAAATATCTGCCTGAGAATAACCCAGGTTTGCAAGAAATTTATTATAATTACCGTTTGCTCTTTCATAAGCATCCGCAATAGTGTTTGTGACTAATATCCGGCCTTTCGTGTCTGTTACAACATACTGTCTGACATTTTCAGCCATTTCAGGGCCTGTCATTAAACTGTATGATATATCTGTATAATTTGCATCTGCACCGTTAAAACCTGTTAATACAGTTAATTTTGTTGCATCAAGCGCTTCATTATATTCATTTGTAATCTGCTGAGTCTGATCAGCCAAGCGTTGTTTAGAATAGGAAATACTTTGACCGCTGTTTTCATTATTGGTCAATCTTGCAGTTATGCTTAGTAATCTCGCTTGTGATGCTGCCATTCCCATGATTTTTTACCCTTTCCTATTTTGGTATTATTGAAGGCTGATTTTCTTATAATAGTACTTGTAATCATGGTTACGGCAGGTTTTACAAAAATCTTTAAAAAATAGAAAAGAAATGTTACAAAATATTTACAAAAAAAGACCTCTCTTTTACAGAGAGGTCTTTTAGCTAATAATAAAAACAATATTTACTGATTCACAGCATCTTCACATTCACAGCAAATGCCGTTTTCATCAAGTTTTCTGTATTTCCAGCATCTGGCGCATTTTTCGCCTTCCGCTTTTGTAACCCAGACTGTATAACCTTCTTCTGTATACTCATTTAATACATTTTCAGGTTTTTCATCTGTTACATACGCCTGCGATGTAATAAATATATTACATAATTCATCTTCATTGGCTTTTAAAACTGCGTTATCATCTGCTTTTACATACACTGCAACTTCAAGCGAGCTTCCGACTTTCTTATCTGCACGAAGAGGTTCAATTGCTCTTGTTACAACCTCGCGGGCTTTAAGAATTTTTGAAAAATCTTCTTCCAATTTTTCATTAGTCCATTGCGCATTTGGTTTAACCCAATCTGAAAGCAAAATACTCTCTAGTCCGCCTCTCTGGCATTCCGGCACGCTCATCCAGATATCTTCTGCCTGATGAGGCATAACAGGAACGAGCATTCTGACTAAAGTCTGCAAAGTTTCATATAAAACAGTCTGGCATGCTCTGCGCGATAAAGATTTTTTACCTGCTGTGTAGAGTCTGTCTTTTACAATATCCAGATAGAATGAACTCAAATCAACAGCCGCAAAGTTTTGCAATTGTTGGAAGTATTTGTAGAACTCATAATTATCAAAAGCTTCCGTTACACTTTCTATCAGATGATTTAATTTATGAAGCGCAAATTTGTCGATTTCTTTCAAATCTTCGTAATTTACATAATCCGTTTTCGGGTCAAAGTCAAAGAGGTTGCCGACAAGAAATCTTGAAGTATTTCTTGTTTTCTTAAAGATTTCAGCAAGCTGTTTGATTATATTATTTCCGATTTTTGTATCGTTTCTGTAATCAACAGAAGCTGCCCAGAGTCTTAAGATATCAGCACCGTAAGTGTTTATGATTTCATCCGGTCTGATATAGTTGCCGAGAGATTTTGACATTTTTCTTCCGTCTTCGCCAAATACAAAACCGTGGGTAAGCACTGATTTATATGGTGCAATCCCTTGAGTTGCAACTGATGTCAATAAAGATGACTGGAACCAGCCTCTATGCTGGTCAGAACCTTCAAGATACATTTCAACCGGGGTTGTGCCGAGAACATCAGAACGTTTGTTTACAACGGCACGCCATGTAATCCCTGAGTCAAACCAGACATCCATAATATCATTTTCCTTTCGGAAATGTTGTTTGCCGCATTTCGGACATTTAAAACCTTGAGGTAATAATTCTTCTGCAGAATATTTTACCCATGCATCCGAACTTTCTTTCTCGAATACCTTAGCAACATTTTCAATTGTTTCATCTGTAACGATAACTTCACCGCAGTCTTCACAGTAGAATACAGGGATAGGAACACCCCATGCACGCTGTCTTGAAATACACCAGTCAGTACGGCCTGCAACCATGTTGGAAATTCTTGCTTCACCGCCTGCGGGAATCCATTTTACTTTTTTAATTTCTTCAAGAGTTTTATCCCTGAATTTGTCAACCTTAACAAACCATTGAGGTGTTGCTCTGTAAATTACAGGATTTTTACATCTCCAACAATGAGGATAGCTGTGGTTAATATCCTGTGCTTTTAAAAGTGCTCCGCAATTTTTGAGTTTTTCAATAACGATTGAATTCCCCTTGTAATATGGGACACCTTCCAAATCTTTATCTTTTACGGCATCAGTCCAAACACCTTTGCTGTCTAAAGGTGAAAATACTTCAATACCGTATCTGCATCCGACTTCATAATCTTCCAAACCATGTCCGGGAGCTGTGTGAACAGAACCTGTACCGGCATCAAGGGTAACGTGTTCACCTAAGATTATCGGTGATTTTCTGTCAGCTAGAGGATGTTTCGTATTTAAAAGTTCCAAATCCGTACCGGTGCAAGAACCCAACACTTTTATGTCTTTTTCATCCCATTCAACATCTGCAAGGAATGAGCCTAACAATTCTTGAGCAACAACATAAACATCACCTTTATATTCAAAAAATGTGTATTCAAATTTCGGGTGCATACTTATAGCCATATTTGAAGGAATTGTCCATGGAGTTGTTGTCCATATAATACAATAGATGTCCAAAGGGCAGGAAGACAGGAAGGAATGCTTATTATGTAATTTAGCAGTGCTTTCTTCGTCAAACTTAAATCTTACATAAATAGAAGTTGAGGTATGATCGGCATATTCAACTTCTGCCTCTGCAAGGGCGGTTTCGCATGATGCACACCAGTAAACAGGTTTCAATCCCTTTTCAATATAGTCTTTTTTATACATTTCTCCGAACACCCTAACCTGTTCTGCTTCAAATTCAGGAGCAATAGTCAAATAAGGATGTTCCCAGTCACCGAGTACGCCGAGGCGTTTAAATTCGCTCTCCTGTCCTTTCAAGCTTTTATGTGCAAATTCTCTGCATTTTTGGCGCAATTCATAAGGAGTCAATGCACTTCTGCCGCCTTTTATATTTTTAACAACTTTATTTTCTATCGGCAGACCATGCCCGTCATATCCTGGTACATAAGGCGTATAATATCCGGCCTGAGCCTTATATTTCAATAAAATATCTTTAAGGATTTTATTAAGAGCAGTACCAACGTGAATTTTTTCCGAACTCAAATAAGGCGGCCCGTCATGCAAAATAAATTTGTTTGCTTTATCACGCTGGTTTATAATTTTATTATAAATATCGTGTTCTTCCCAAAATTTTTGAATTTCAACTTCTCTTACCGTTGCATTTGCTCTCATGGCAAGAGTGGTTTGAGGAAGATTTAAAGTATCTTTGTATTCTGTTTTTGTACTTGTTTCGTTACTCATAATAAATTACCCTTCTTTTATTTTTCCTAATGATTGTTGTATATCGTTTCCGATACTTTCTTCTTTAGACTGTTTAACAAATTCAGCCATTTTATTGTAGTCAAATTCGTTTTCCCAACGGGCTATTACAACAGTTGCAACACAGTTTCCGATAAGATTAACGGTAGTTCTACCCATATCAAGGATTTGGTCTATTCCCAAAAGAATTGCCACACCAAGTATGGGGATATTAAAACTTGCTAATGTTCCGGCAAGAACAATTAATGAAGCACGCGGAACTCCTGCCACGCCTTTACTTGTAAGCATCAAGGCAAGCATAATAATAATCTGCTGATTTAAATCAAGATGAATTCCGACAAGCTGTGATGAAAATAAAACACCCATTGCAAGGTATAAAGTGCTTCCGTCAAGGTTAAATGTATAACCTGTCGGCATAACAAACCCCACAATAGTTTTGGGCACGCCGAAACGCTCCATAATTTCCATAGCCTTCGGAAAAGCTGCCTCAGAACTTGCCGTTGTAAATGTTAATAATGCAGGCTCCTGCAAAGCCCTCAACAAATCCCTAAATGATATTTTAACTATTTTACATACAATTATTAATACCAAAAACACAAATACAGCCAGCGCAATATATAAGGCAGCAATTACTTTGCAGTAATTTTTCAAAACCGCTAAACCGTTAGCCCCGACAGTTGAGGCTATTGCGCCAAATATACCAAGCGGTGCAAAATACATTACATACTCGGTAAATTTAAACATAATCTGCGAAATTGAATTAAAGAAATCAACAACAGGCTTTGCTTTTTCACCGACCGCAATAACAGCCAGAGCAAAAAATATTGCAAATACAACTATCTGCAGTAAATTTCCCTGTGACATTGCATCAAATATACTGTTTGGAAATATGTTAATTATCATCTCACTGACGGATGTGTGTGCCTGAGTCGCGGCTAAAAGGCCGGCTTCCTGCATACGCAGGGCATGTTCACTAGTTCCGCTTACAAAACCGACACCCGGCTTAAACAAATTAGCCATGGATAAACCTATAATCAGCGCAAGAGTCGTGACAACTTCAAAATAAATCATTGTCTTAAGCCCGATTTTGCCGAGACTTTTTGCATCGCCATGCCCCGCAATTCCGACAACAAGTGTAGCAAAGAGTAACGGCGCAATTATCATTTTTACCATTCTTAAAAATATAACAGCAAAAGGGCGCATTTTAACCGCAAAGTCCGGGGCAAAATGTCCGATTATCACACCTAAAATCAATGCTATAAATATCAGGGCTGTGAGTTTTGAATGTTTCAAATTTTATACCTCAAAAAAATTATATTACAAACATAGTTTAATGAAAAATTCCTGTAACGTTTCGTAAATGTTTTTTAACACTACCACCCATGCCTTTTGTAAATTGATGTAATATTGTTGAATAGACATGTAAATTTGTTGTATAATAATAAAACTAAAAAATATAAAAAAGGGGAGGTTAATGTGACAGAAAGCACATGCATGGAAAAGCTTAGTTTATCGGAAAATGCGATAAAAGTTCTTGAAAAAAGATATTTGAAGAGAGATAAAGAAGGCAGCTGTATCGAAACACCGGCTGATATGTTCAGACGCGTTGCAAGTACTATTGCCTCGGGAGATTTAAAATTCGGAAAAACACAGGCTGATGTTGATAAATTAACAGAAAGATTTTATAAAGCAATTACAAACTGCTACTTTATGCCGAATTCACCGACTTTGATGAATGCGGGCAGAGAATTAGGACAATTAGCGGCATGCTTTGTTCTGCCGGTCGAAGATTCTCTTGAAGGAATTTTTGAAACTGTTAAAAATACAGCATTAATTCATAAATCAGGGGGCGGAACAGGTTTTTCTTTCTCTAGATTAAGACCTAAAAACAGTGTTGTAAGATCAACAATGGGAGTATCTTCAGGCCCCGTATCATTTATGGAAGTATTTAATGCAGCAACAGAAGCCGTTAAACAGGGAGGAACAAGACGCGGTGCGAATATGGGTATCTTAAGAGTTGATCACCCTGATATTCTGGACTTTATTGAATGCAAAAGCGACAATAATAAATTAAATAACTTCAATATTTCCGTAGCTATTACAGATAAATTCATGGAAGCTTTGAAAAACGGAACTGATTATGAACTTATCAACCCGCAAAATAACACAGTTGCAGGCAGATTAAGTGCTAAAAAAGTATTTGATATGATTGTTGACGGAGCATGGAGAAACGGTGAACCGGGTATTATCTTTATTGATAAAATGAATGCAGATAACCCGACACCTTTAATCGGCGAAATAGAATCAACAAATCCTTGCGGCGAAGTTCCTCTGCTTGCTTACGAAGCATGCAATCTGGGCTCAATTAATCTTGGCAAAATGGTTGAAAACGGTTCAATCAACTGGGATTTATTAGCGGAAACCACAAGAACAGCTATCAGATTTTTGGATAACGTAATTGCGGTTAACAATTATCCGCTTCCTCAAATTTCTGAAATGGTTCAAAACAACAGAAAAATCGGTCTCGGCGTAATGGGCTGGGCTGACATGCTTATGAAACTCGGAATTTCCTACGCCTCAGAAGAAGGCACAAAATTAGCCGGTCAGGTTATGGAATTTATTGATTATGAATCTAAATGTGAATCAATTGAACTTTCCAAAGAAAGGGGCAGATTTAATAACTTTAAAGGAAGTGTTTACGAAAGACCAAATTACCTTTACAATAAATACAAAGGTAAATCAGCAGGTAAAATCTCTGATGAACAGTGGAAAGAACTTGATGCTGAAATTGCAAAATACGGTATCAGAAACGCTACAACAACATGTATTGCACCAACCGGTACAATTTCAATGATAGCAGGGGCCTCAGGCGGTGTGGAACCGTTATTCGGTCTTGTATTCTCAAGATTGATTATGGATGGCACCGAAATGCTCGAAGTTAATCCGATATTCAAAGATTACGCTATAGAACACGGTTTCTATTCAGAAAATCTCATGAAAGAAATCGCAAAAACCGGATCTGTAGCACACGTATCAGGAGTTCCCGCTGATGCTAAACATATCTTTGTAACAGCTCATGATGTTTCTCCATACTGGCACGTAAAAATGCAGGCTGCATTCCAGCTTCATACAGATAACGCCGTTTCAAAAACTGTTAACTTTGAAGAACATGCAACACGCAAAGATATTGAAGAAGCTTACATTTTAGCTTACGAAAATAACCTCAAAGGCATAACAGTTTACAGGAACAACTCCCGTCAGTTCCAACCGATGAATTTGGACGATAAGAAGAAGGAAGAAGCTAAGGTTGAAGAAACTGTTGTTGAAGAAGTAAAAGAAGAAGAATACAACCCGACAGGTGAAATCAAGACAGTTAAATGCCCTGAATGCGGGAACGAAATTCAAATGGCTGAAGGATGCTTTATCTGTCTGAAATGCGGATATTCAGGCTGTTCATAGGGAGCGTAGCCGCTCCACCCACCACTCGGGTGCTGCATAAAATTTGTACAGTCTAAACTAAAGACGGAGCGTAGCCGCTCCACCCACCACTCGGGTGCTGCATAAAATTTGTACAGTCTAAACTAAAGACGGAGCGTAGCCGCTCCACCCGCTACTCGGGTGCTGCATAAAACTTGTACAGTCTAAACTAAAGACAGAGCGTGGCCGCTCCACCCGACACTTAGGTGTTGCATAAAATTTCTTTAGTAACAACTAAAGACGGAGCGTGGCCGCTAAAACAAAAAACTTATCCGTAAATAAGATTGAGAGCAATACTACCCCTTAATTGAGGGGTAGTATTTTTTGTAAATTAATGTTAATATTTCTACAAAAAGTAGCATTTTTTACTTTTACGTGTTTTCATGAATACAAAGTGTGTTTAAATTTGAAAGGTATAAATTATGGCAGACAACATGACAATAGGTCCCGCTCTTGCAATTGGCGGTAACAAAGTTGAAATGTTACAAACAGGGAAAATTCTCGTAACAAATCCTAAAGGGAAAATGAAAACTTTATCTCAGGACGAGTTTAAAAAACAGGTTATTAAAAATGCTGGCAAAATTCAGTCAGGTGAAGATTTTGAATTTAAAAAAGACAGAAAAGGTTTAAAAATTGCTGCAATAGCTGTCGGAACTGCAGCAGTTGTCACAGGTATAATTTACTATAAAAAAATAGGACAGTTCTTTAACAAATTGTTTAAAAAAGCAAAACCTAATAATATAAATAACGTAAACCAACGAACTGTTTTTAATGGAGAACTCGCTCCTGCACATAATGCAAACGAAGCCAGGGTTGCAAGAGAAACTTTAAAAATGAAAAATCAGGCAACAGGTGAAATTGCCGCAAATATTATAAACGACATTGAAAGACTAAAAATATCTGAAAAAGGTGCTGTACACAATAACAGACAAAAAATGTACGAACGGCTGTTTGCACAAAAATAAAAAAAATGATTTAATAAACAAAAAATCATCCTCTGAAAATTCAGGGGATGATTTTTTATCCGGTTTGTTATAGAATTCTGTTATAAAGTTAGATTTTAAGAGGGAATTATAATGCAGGTATCATTAAACTGGTTAAACGAATTTGTAGATTTATCAGATAAAGATGTTGAACAAATAGCTCACGAACTCACCATGAGCGGTTTGGAAGTTGAAGAAATAGAAGAGGTCAAACCTCAATTTACTAATATAAAAACAGTTAAGATTGAAAAAATTGACAATCACCCCAATTCCGATCATTTACACCTTGTAACCGTTAATACAGGTTCAGGCTTAAAAACCGTTGTTTGCGGCGCACAAAACATTAAAGAAGGCCAGATTGTTCCTTACGCATCAGTCGGTTCAAAAGTTCTGGACAGAAAAACAGGAGAAATGTTTACCCTCACACCCGCTGTAATCAGGGGAGTCGAATCTCAGGGAATGCTTTGTTCCGCCGATGAACTGGGAGTAGCGGAAAGAAATTATCAGGAAGAAGACGGAATTTTAATCTTAAACAGAATTTTTTCGGATGTAAAAATCGGTGAAGATGTCGAAAATGTTCTGGGATTTGAAAAAGATTATATTTTACATGTCGCACCAACCGCAAACAGAGGGGATGAAATGTCTGTTATCGGTATTGCAAGAGAATTGAGTGCAATTTTTGATAAACCGCTAAAATTTTCACCGCTTGAATGCACGAGAGATTTATCAACAGACAAATTTAAAGTTGAAATTATTGATAATGATGTATGCAAGTATTATTCAATCGGAGTTTTAAAAAATATAAAAATCAAACCTTCTCCTGATTGGATGCAAAAAAGACTTATCACATCAGGCGTCCGTGCAATAAACAATGTTGTAGACATAACAAACTATGTTATGCTTGAATACGGAACACCTTTCCACGCCTTTGACTTAGACAAAATCAACGGTTATCTTTGTGTAAGACGCGCAAAAGAAGGGGAAAAAATCGTTACACTCGACGGAGTTGAAAGAACTTTAACCACAGACAGCGTTTTAATTGCCGATGAAACCAGAGGCGTTTGTCTTGCCGGAGTTTTCGGCGGAGAGAACTCGGAAATTGATGACAATACAAAAAATATAGCACTTGAAGCAGCATATTTTACACCTGCTTCAAACAGAAAAAGTTCAAGAAGCGTCGGCTACCGCTCCGAAGCCTGTGCAAGGTTTGAAAGAGGAGTTGATATCGAAGCCATAAGCCCTGCTTTAATGCGCGCAATGCAGCTTATGGCAGAGCTTGCGGACGCTGAAATAGAAGGTGTTGTTGAAGCAGGGGAAAACAAGCTCCCTCCGCTTGAAATTACATTACGATATGCGCAAATTAAAAGAATTTTAGGCTGCGAAATAGCACCTGAAAAATGTATCACAATTCTTGAAAAGCTCGGTTTTGAAAAACTCGGCGGAAACGATGCAGCCGCAAAATTTGCAGTTCCCTCTTTCAGAATGGGAGATGTTACAAGAGAAATTGATTTAATTGAAGAAATTGCAAGAATCAACGGCTATGATAAAATTACACCGACCTTACCGAGCAAAAACGAAATGCCGGAAATTTCCCTTGAAGAAAAAGTTCTGAAAAAAGTTAACGAACTTATGCTTTCATCAGGATTAAACGAGATTGTAACAAGTTCGCTTATAGGCAAACCGCTGCTAGATAAATATATGCAGTCCTATGATGACGCAAAAGCCGTTAAAGTTTTGAATTCTGCAAGCGAAGAATGCACAATGCTCAGACAAAATATGGCAGCAAGCGTTCTTAACTGCATGAAAATGAACTGGGATAACGGCCAAAAAACGTTCTGGGGTTTTGAAGTCGGTAAAAAATACATTATTACAGGACAGGCCGATGAAAAATTAACCGGTGTTAAAGAGTCACGTGTGCTTGCAGGCGTGATTACGGGCGAAGTTGAAAATTCAAAATGGCAGGTCAAAACTCAAACAGATTTCTTTACCCTCAAAGGAGTTATTGAAAAACTTTTTGAAGAACTCGGAGTTTCAAAAAGAATTAAACTCACAGCCTGCGAAGATATAGACTACTTACATCCTTACAGAAGCGCAAAAGTAAATATCCTTGGGAAAAATCTTACAAATATAGGATATTTCGGGCAGCTTCATCCGATTTTAAAAGACAAATTGAAAATCAAAGGACAGGAAGTATTCATTTTTGAAATTGACCTTGATGAAATAATCGGTATCATCAAAGAACATACAACAAGATACAAAAAACTTCCGCAGTTCCCTGAAGTTAGACGTGATCTTGCCTTTATAATCAATGAGGAAGTTAGTTTTGATGATATTCAGCGTGTTATTAAAGGCGCTGTACAGCAAAATATTTTTAAAGGCTCTGAAATATTTGATGTTTATCAGGGCGAAAATATTGAAAAAGGCTTCAAAAGTCTTGCTTTCCGTATAAAAATGCAGGATGAAAATGCGACTCTGACAGATGAAGTTATTGAACATCAGATGAATAATGTCCGTGCAAAACTTCAAAAAACTTATGCGGAAATCAGTTTCCGCGAATAGGAGAAATATGAAAAAATTTCTATTACTCATAGCCATAATTCTTCTAATTCCATTAAACGGATTTTGTGCGGATAATGTTATTCCACAGAATGTAAGCCTTAAAAATACAAATACTTTCGGGCTGTATCAGGCACCTGATAAGCTTACTTTATATGAACAACCGTCAGAAGAATCACATATCGTGCACAGTATAACTTTCAGCGGTGGAAAAATTTTTCCGCCCGAGATAAAAGCTGATGATTTATTTGTTGTTTTTATCCCGTCAAAAAATCTCGGGCTGCTTGCAGTGTCGGATGAAACAGAAGAGTGGGTTCAGGTTATTTATAATAATTCAACCGGAGCAAAAGGCTGGTTAAAAAAGGATGATGACCCTTACAGATTTATGACCTGGGTAATGTTTTATAATATGTACGGGAGAAAATACGGTCTAAAACTTTTAAAACAGGCACCTGACAGCGCAAAAGATTTACACACCGGAACAGATGATAAATCACAGGTTGTAGATACAATTAATATGCCTCAGAAAATAAACTTAACAGTAATCAAAGGCAACTGGGCTTTAGTAAGCGTTTACGATATAGACAGAGTGCCGAAAACAGGATATATCAGATGGCGTTCGGATAACGGGGTTAAGTATTATTTTCCGGACATAAAATAGATGGTAAGAAGTTTGGCAGATAAGATGATAGGTTATTTACGTATATAGCTTACCGTCTTATCATCGTATCTTCTATATCTTCTTTACAATCCGAAAAAAATACTCGACATTAAGTTTTGTTTATTATAGTATAGGCATACTTGCGAGATATAAATAGAAAAGGAGATATAAAATGCAGGTTATATTGAAAAAAGATGTACAAAACCTCGGCGAAGCAGGTGACATCGTTAATGTAAAAGACGGTTACGCAAGAAACTTCTTGCTTCCGCAATCTGTTGCTGAAGTCGCTACTAAAGGCGCTTTGGAAAACAGAGAAAAGAATTTGGCAAGAATCAAGGCTAAACAGGAAAAATTACACGCTGAAGCTTTAGAAACAGCTAAGAAAATCGAAGAATTTGCGAAACTTGAACTTTCTGCAAAAGCAGGCGAGTCAGGCAAATTGTTCGGTACTATTACTACTAAAAAACTTGCTGAAGAACTTCTTGCAAAATCAGGTATTGAAGTTGACAGAAAAAATGTTTCTTTGAACGCTCCGATTAACAAAATCGGCGAATACAAAATGCTTATCAAATTAACTTCAAAAGTTAAATGCGAACTTGATGTTGTTGTAACAGCTTCAGAAGTTTTAAAAGAATCTGTTGAAGAAGTTGAAGAATCAGCTGAAACAGAAGAATAAGGATATTTGATGGCTCAAAACACTGACTTGAAACTCAACTGTCTTGCAATAGGTTCTTTACCGCATACAAATTTAGATGAAGCAATGACTGTTGTCAGAGAAAATTTCAAATCAATTCCGTTTTGGCCGCAATTACCTAAAATAAGTAAAAACGAAGACATGATTGTACAGTTTCTGGGAAATATGCCTTCGTTTTTTTCTGACGAAAATTCAGGGAAAACTTATCTGGAAACAGAAAGTGACAAATTCTTTTCTGATATTGAACAATTTTTCTGCGACTATGAAGAAATTGTTTCTGATATAAATTCCGATACAATCGAAAAGTACGCAATAAATTATTCTTTATCATTTCCGAAATTTATTGAGATTGTACAAGAAACAAAACCCGAATTTGCTAAAGGCCAGATTGTCGGGCCATTTACACTTGCAACAACACTTGTCGACAAATTCGGGAAGTGTGCAATCTATGACGAAACTCTGCGGGAAATTATTGTCAAAACACTCACCTTAAAGGCTCTCTGGCAGATTAAACAAATCAAATCCGCCAATAAAAATACAACACCAATAATTTTTATAGACGAACCATCAATATCGCAGCTCGGAACATCTGCATTTATAACAATTTCACAGGAAGAAGTAATATCAATGCTCAAAGAAATTTCCGATTTGATAAAAGCCGGCGGAGCAATGAGCGCTATTCACTGCTGCGGGAAATGCGACTGGACAGTTCCGATAAAAGCCGGAGTTGATATTATTAATCTTGATGCATACGAATATGCACAGAATTTAAGTCTTTTTACCGGTTATCTGAAAAAATACCTTGAAGAAGGGCAGAAAATTGCCTGGGGAGTTGTTCCGACACTTAATCCCGATGTGCTTGAAAAAGCTGATTTAGATAAAATGATTAAAGTTTTTGAAAAAGCTGTAAAATATTTGACCGAAAAGGGAATTGATGAGAAAATTGTTATAGAAAATTCTTTGATAACTCCATCATGCGGAGCAGGTTCATTAAACGAAGATATGGCCATAAAAGCAATGAACCTTACTAAAGAGTTATCCTGCATATTAAAAGAAAGGTATTAATTTGACATTTAAACTTGCATTAACAGGTAAAAGCGGAAGCGGAAAAACAACTATTACAAAAGCATTTTTGAGAGTTTTTCAGGAATATTTTCCGGAAAAATCAATTCTCCTGTTTGATAATGACCTGACCGGGGAACTCGGTCACAGCTTCGGGCTTGACATCAGAAACACAATTTATGGAATACGAAGCGGAAAACACGAGTATAAAACCGGAATTCCCGAAGGTATGAGCAAGCAGGAGTTTGTTGAATGGGCAATGGAAGATATTGTCGTATCTTTATACGATAATGTTGATATAATTGTTTCATGGTTTGTAGGTTCAAAAGACTGCCGCTGCCCAATAACAGGACAAATTAATGATGCGGTTTTAAAACTTTTAAAGCGGTATGATATAGTAATTTTTGACTGCGAATTTGATCTCAAATATTTAAATCAGCTTGTTGATACGGACATTGATACAACTCTGATTGTTGCAAATCCGACAGATGAAAGCGCACATCTTGCAAAACGTATAGAGGAATTCAGCGCAAAATATGCTGCCGGAAACCAGTTAGGTGTTATAATAAACAAGGTTGAAAATACGGATTTGACATCTGTCTATGAACTTTTAAAACGTTTTGATCTTGATGTTCTCGGGGTTATTCCGTTTGATGAGGAATTAAAACACAAGTCAATGGAGCGTGACTCAAAGCTGGTTCAGGAGGCAATAAAACAGTTTTATTTCCGTTTGAATTTACCTCAGATAAGGGAGTAGAAATGGCAATTATCTTAGACGGCAAAAAATTAAGAGATAAAATATTTGAAGGACTTAAAACAAAAATAGAAGGAATGGCAGTAAAACCATCGCTTGCTGTAATACTTGCAGGTGATGACCCTTCAAGCGAAATTTACGTTAACAACAAAAAAAAATGCGCTGAAAAACTCGGAATAAATTCAATAGTAATTACCTATCCCTCAAGTGTTACGGAAACTGAACTTTTGAGCAAAATAGAAGAACTTAACAACGACAAAAATATAACGGCAATTCTTGTTCAGCTTCCGCTCCCTGCTCATATAGACAAATTTAAAATAATTGATGCAATAGCCCCGCAAAAAGATGTTGACGGACTAACAACATATAACGGCGGGAAATTATTTGCCGGTGAAAAACCTTATGTTTATCCTTGTACTCCGAAGGGAATTTTACTTTTACTTGATGAGTACGGAATTGAAATTGCGGGCAAACATGCAGTTGTTATAGGGCGTTCAAACCTTGTCGGCAAACCAGTTGCACAAATGCTTTTGAACAGAAATGCCACAGTTACGATGTGTCACAGCAAAACAAAAAAACTCTCAGACATAACAAAAACTGCTGATATTTTGATTTCAGCAGTCGGGAAAAAAGTTGTAGGGGAAAATATGTTAAAAAATAATTGTGTCGTAATTGATGTAGGTATTTTTAGAGATGAGAACGGGAAAATATCCGGCGATGTCGATTTTGAAAAAGTTTCAAAAACAGCCTCGTACATTTCGCCTGTCCCCGGCGGCGTCGGGCCGATGACAATAGCGTCATTAATGCTCAATACCGTTGAATTGGCACTTATAGGATAAATATTTTGTGTTTTTATACAGCTCCCTCCCCGATTCGGGAAGGGAACTGTTAAATATTTAAATACTACTGTCCTACAAGGTTCAATGTGCAGGAAGACTTGATATTGTTGTTAACAAGGTTCTTCAAACTTGATATTTCATTTTCAAGCAGTGTTATCTGTGAATCCAATGCATCCTGACGTGTTTCATAATATGATTCTAATCGTTGTAATTCTTTATATTCAGGATCGGAATCAGCATCCCAGTTCTCTTTCTCACTATTAGCTTCTGTAAGTAATGCCATATTTTTTTGAGTGGCGTTAAGGTCATACATAATAAGTGTCTGCTCAAATTGTGCCTGGCTCTTTTGCAGGGTGAATAATTGTTTTTGTGAATCAATCGCTAAAAAAGTCATCTCATCTCTCCTTATGTTTTTTCATTGCTCTTACAAATATAAAGTATTTTGAAAACAGCGAATTTCACAAAGAGTATTTTTTGTTACATTTGTTTACAATATTTATTGAAAAACATTAGGAATTTTATTAACAATTGTAAAATATATACTTAATATATGTTATAGATATCTATAAAAATGGAATACATGAAATATAAACCATTTTCTTTTTCTTTATTTTCTCCTACACACTAACCTTTTACCAATTTTGATATGGCCGTGAATAACGGCTATTTTTATGAGTATGATACTCCTTCCGCAGGTCATAACAGCGGATAACGGTCAGACACAACAAGAAGTTTGCGTCTGACCGCTTTTTAATACATCCCGATAATATTTCTCACATCTTTCAAAACTTTTTGAGCCTCTATGCGCGCTTTTTCAGAACCTTCTTTAATAATTCTTTCAACCTCCTGCGGATGTTCTTCATAGTATTTTCTTTTTTCTCTGATAGGCGCAAATTTATCATTTATAACTTTTGCAAGCGCGCGTTTACAGTCAGCACAGCCGCGAAGCCCCTTTTCGCACTCGCATCTGACAGTTTGAATCTCATCATCTTTGCCGAATATCTGCCAGTATTTGAATGCCACTTCGCATTCATCAGGATGTCCCGGATCATCTTTTCTCAGGCGGCTTCTGTCAGTTATCGCAGTCATAACCTTTTTTGCGGTAATTTCTTCATTGTCAGAAATTTTTATATCATTCCCGAAAGATTTTCCCATCTTATTACCGTCAAGCCCGCATATTAATGAACAATGATTTAACAGAGGTTCAGGCTCGTTAAAAAACTCAGTTTTATACAGGTTATTGAAACGTCTTGCAATATCCCTTGTAATTTCGATATGCGCGACCTGATCTATCCCTACAGGAACGTAGGCTGAATTAAACATCATAATATCTGCACTCATCAACACAGGATAACCCATAAGCCCGTAATTAATCTGAGAACCCGCCCCTTCCTTTGTTCTTAAAATCTTTGCCATATCTTTCAGGCACGGGTCGCGCTCTACCCAGTTTTGCGGGGTAATCATACCCAGATAAACATTCAATTCCGCAATTTCAGGCACAAGCGATTGAACGTATATTGTTGAAACTTCAGGATTTATCCCGCATGCCAGCCAGTCAATCACAACATCTTTTACATCATTTCTGAGAGTTTCTGTTTTGTCATACTTTGTTGTAAGGGCATGCCAGTCTGCTACAAAAAAATAACTGTCATATTTATACTGGAGTTCAACCCAGTTTTGTATTACTCCCAGATAGTGCCCGAAATGTAATTTACCTGTCGGGCGCATTCCCGAAACAATTCTCTCTTTCATAGCATGTCCTTTCATTTTCAGATGCCGAATTTTATTATACAGCAAAAAGCACTATGATGCAAAAAAATTCCCCTCCGGAAAGGGGAATTTTTCAATTATATATATCTCTAATAGTTCATTTCCCAGTTGTCATTTAGAATTTTTCCGAAACAATCAGCACCGACAAGAGGAGTACCGGATTTAAGACAATTCGTATCGAACCAAGTATCACGTGCTGCAGTATCCGTCAATCTTGCAGTTACAACTCCTGAATCTGCTACCCACAATATAAATAAATCTTTACCAATTATATTGGGAGGCCGTTTGCCGTTAACATCCACATAAATATATCTGCAATTGATTCCATTATCACCGCATACATACCCGTAACTTCCGGGCCGTAATGCAATAGCAGCTCCACTGCCTAATGCCGCACCGCGGAAATTAGTATCAGCAAGCGCCGTTGTAACAGACTCATCTTTTGTCCCGCTGATAAAATAATATTCAGATGCAAAACAGTTACTTGCAGGATTACATATAGCCGGAGATTTAAAATACTGTCTTAAAAAGGCCTCTAAACCCGTAACATTAGATGCTGTTGCACTGCTGGTAAAAACAAATAAATCTGTTTCATTTAAGTCTTCAACGCGTTCATCAGACAGATAGTTGTCAAATACCTGCTGCAACTCGGCATAAACCTTTTGCAATTGTGCAACCAGAGACTTATTCTGGTAATCTTTTACGAGGTTAGGTACGGTGAGCGCCGCAACCACACCGATTACACCCATTGTTACAAGAACCTCCGCCAGAGTAAAACCTTTTTTATTTTTCATATAAAACCTCTCTTAAATCATTATCCAACCAATATTTTTATTATAGCAGTTTTTCATAAGAATTCAAGTACTGACACTTTTAAATAATTGCAATAAAAAATTTTTTCAAGTAAAATACTGTTATGAACAAAAGGGGTATGGAATGAGAATTGAGGCTAAAAATCTTGTTAAAATATACGGCGACAGAAGTGTTGTAAATGATATTTCTTTTGATATGAACAAAGGTGAAGTCGTCTGTCTTTTAGGCCCTAACGGAGCAGGTAAAACTACCACGTTTTATATGGTGGTAGGGCTTATAAAGCCAAACAAAGGCCACATATTTTTGGACGGAGAAGACATTACCAACTGGCCGATGAACGAACGCGCAAGAGCCGGTATCGGCTATCTTCCTCAGGAAGCTTCTATTTTTAGAAAATTGTCTGTAGAAGATAACATAAAACTGGTTCTTGAAATGAATGACAAGCTTACCGTTGATGAAAAAAAACGTAAACTTGAAGAACTTTTAAGCGAATTCGGGATTTTAAGACTGCGTTCTTATGCTGCGGTTTCTCTTTCCGGCGGTGAACGAAGAAGGGTTGAAATCGCAAGAGCTCTGGCGGCAAGTCCTGACTTCATGTTACTGGACGAACCTTTTGCAGGTATTGACCCTATTGCAATCGGTGAAATTAAAGATAATATAAGGAAAATATCAGAAGATAAAGGCCTGGGAGTTCTTATTACAGACCACAACCCCAAAGCAACTCTTTCTATTACTGACAGAGCTTATGTAATTTTTGACGGAAAAATCAAAATTCAGGGTAAAAGCACCGATGTCGCCGTTGACCCTGTTGCAAAAGAATTTTATTTAGGAAAGGATTTTGCTCTGTAATGAAATTATTTCCTAAAATAACTATTTATGACAAATACATTTTTTCTCAGGTAATGATGGCAACAATAGTTGCAATTCTGCTTTTTACGGTTGTCTGGATTGCTCCTGAAATGCTTTTAAATACAATTAAGAGAACTTTAGCTGGTGAATACGGGGTTAAAACAGCTATACTTATCCTGTTTTATGAACTGCCGAAAATCCTCGGGAAAGCTTTTCCGGTTGGATTGCTTTTAGGAACTTTATTTACTTTTGACAAATTAAGCAAAGATTCAGAACTCACAATTTTCAGGGCCGTAGGACTCTCATTCCAGAGAATTGCCGCACCTGTTATAGTTTTAAGTCTTATTGTTACATGGATGTGCTTTGTAACTTATGACAAACTTATCCCTATGTCTGTTAATAAATCAATAGCATTAAGGGGCGGTTATGTTACAACACAATATATTTATACGCAGAAAGATAAAGACGGAGTGCCAGTTAATGCCGTTGTTATCTCAAAATTTTCAAAAGACACAATGTACAACGTAATTGTACTTGATTTTTCAAAGAAACAATATACTGATGTACACCAGCTTAAAAACATATTTCACGCAAAAACAGGCAAAAACCTGCCTGACAAATGGGAATTATACGATATTACACAATACAAAATTTCTAATGACGGAATATTTACGGATATTGCCAAAATACCTGAGATGGATATTTTACATGGTGATGCTGCTAAAAATGCCTTTACTCTTATGACATATTCAGTAAAAAAAGAACGGGAAATTAATAACCATGATTTAAATAATTATATCAAACTTCTTAAAAAAGAAGGACTTGACGAAGAATACAGATACATGCTGAATAAATATCTCCAAAGATTTTTCCACCCGTTTGTTTGTGTTCTGCTCGCAATAATGGGAACTCTTTTAGGTTTCAGCAAACCGAGAGAACAAAGATTGGTAGGGTTTACAATTGCTATAGGGTGTATTTTCCTCTATTATATAACACTGCCCTTTTTCGACCTTCTGGCAGAAAAAGGAGTCTTGCATCCGTTTATTACTGCAATTTTCCCGCCATTTGCATTTTTCTGCGCGATAGTAGCTTTTTACAAGTCTAAGGATTTATAATTATGAAAAAAATATTTTTTTTAATTCTTTCAATTTTATTAGTTTCAAACACAGCTTTTGCTGACCCTATTGAAGTCTCTTATAATGACGGAATTTATCATATTGTTCTAAAAGGCGAAAAAATAAAAAAACGTATTAAATTTGTCAGTTCCGAAAGCCTTATCACTAACAAAGAAGCCCATCAAAGGGCAAAAGCAAAATTGACAATAAACGCAGGTTATTTTGATCCTGAAAATCAAAAATCAATGTCATATATTGTTACTGACAGAGTAACAATGGAAGATCCGCAGTTTAATGAATCTATTCTTTATAATCCCGTTTTGAGAAAAAATATGGACAAAATCCTTAACAGAACAGAATTTAGAGTATTAGAATGCGACAGAGGTAAATACCACTATGAAATTGTACCGCACAAAAGCTCTGTTGACTTTGGATGTGCCTTAATAACTTCGGCACAGGGAGGACCGCTTGTATACCCGCAATTAAGACTTGAAGAAGAATTTTTTGTTGTAAAAAAAGACGGTGAAATTATCAGGGAAAGCTGTTCGGTACTCCATAAAACTGCACGAACAATAATAGGCTTAAAAGGAGATGAGGCACATATTCTTATAATAACAGATAAACATCCCATGGATTTATACGAAGTTCATGATTATGTAAAAAACCTCGGCTGGGACAGGGCAATGGCTTTTGACGGCGGAAGTTCAACATCAATGAATTATTTGAATAAATACAACATCACATCTATAGGTGACGGTGCCGGAAGAAGTTTAAAATCATTTATGATTGTGAGGTAAAAATTATTTCTAACTATAAGAAAAGCCCAAAAATATTTTTGAGCTTTTCTTAATTTTATATCTGTTATCAGTAAATCGTCACTCTTTATTTTACAAAGAATGTAGCGTTAACTGTGGCGTATACCTTTACAATTCCTTTTTCTATAGATGTTGCCGCTGATTTTGCTTCCATATCAGCTGAACCAATATTTGCAGAGAGCATACGATACTGAGGAGTTATTGAATTGTTTGCACTGCAGCTTACATTCAAAGAACGTACTCCGGTAACAGTTGTAGAAGCGGATTTTGCAAGAATATCAGCTCTGCTTCGTGCTTTTTGGGTAGCTTTTACAAGAAGCTGATTGCATTCATCATCATATTTTGAAACTGACAGTGCAAGATTATCAACATTTGTAGCACCTAATGAAATAGCTTTATCAATCATTTCTCCGACTTTATCAATTGATTTTGTGTGTACAATTACAGTATTTGATACCTGATATTTGTCGAAGTTTCTTTTATTTCCGGAATATGTGTAAAGCGGAGAGGCACTATAGTCCATTGTTTTAACGTAATCTCCGTTTGAAGTATTAATCATGCCTTTTAGTGCTGTGATAACTTTTTCCGAAATTTCTTTATTTTCAGTGGTTGCTTTTTGAAGTGATTTGTTATCAAAAGTTTGGACTGCTATTGAAATATCGGCTACATCAGGTGTAATTTCCGTATTAGCGGAAGTGCTTACGGAAACAAATCCTCTTTCAACCACATCAGCTATAGCCTTTGTCGAAATAGGAGCAAAGCCTGCTACCAACCCTAAAACCAATGTTGTTAATAATACTTTTTTCATACATTCTCCTTTTTATTTTCTGATGAATCTTCTGCTTTGTTTTCTTTTTGAATAGATTTTGCTGATTTTAAAATCATAGAATTCAAAGCTTGAGCCTGTGAATGAAGTTTGACACGTTCAAGAACTTTTTTCATTTCTTCATCTGTCAATCTGTCGGGTGCTTTAAAAGCTACAAGAAATTTTTTTCTGTCATTGATTATAAAAACAGATATTGCAACTATTGCCCATAGCATCAAACCCTGATATATATTTATTGCAGGTATTGCCGCGTAAGCCGCCGCCCAGTTCCATATATGCATTGCCACGAAAGCAGGAAATGCAATAAATCCGGCAGCAAGGCATGAAGCTATAAACAGCACCATTAATATTCCGCGTAATCCTGATATTTGTATTATTCTTGTTTTTCTTCTCATAAATCCTGCACTTTCTAACTTATCATCTTCAGAAAATCATCTTCTGTCAATATTATAACATTTAATTTTTGAGCTTTGTCTAATTTTGAACCAGCATTTTCTCCGGCAATTACATAAGAGGTGTTCTTAGATACCGAAGATGAGGTCTTTCCGCCGAGTTGTTTAATTTTTTCGGAAGCTTCATCTCTTGTCATATTTTGTAATGTTCCCGTCAGAACAAATGTTTTTCCTTTAAGTTTGTCTGAAACATTTTGAATCGGCGGGGCAGGTTCCACTCCAAGAGATTTTAATTCTTCAAGCATTTTTATTGTTTGAGGATTTCTAAAAAAGTTGTAAATATCCTGAGCAATAATTTCTCCGACTCCTTCGACTTTTGACAAGTCTTCAACAGAGGCATTTTTGATATTATCAAGAGTGCCGAATTCTGACGCTAAAACTCCTGCTGTTTCTTTCCCGACATTTCTGATAGTAAAAGCTGTTAATAAGCGGGAAAGGGGGCGGTTTTTGCTTTCCTTAATTGCAGTATACATTTTAAATGCAGATTTTTCTTTGACTAAATCTAACTGCATAAAATCCTGTATGGATAGTTTATACAAGTCAACCGGTGTTCTGGCAAATCCTTTGTTATAAAGCTGTTCAATAATTGAGGGACCGATTTTATCAATATCCATAGCATCTTTAGAAACCCAGTATTCAATTTTCGCACAGCGTTTTGCGGGACAGTCAGGATTGTCGCAGTATAGATTTACTTCTCCTTCATGTATATGCAGTTCACTGCCGCAGGAAGGACATTTCTCAGGCGGTGTATATTGAGGAAGTTTATAATGCACTTCGTCTTCAATAACTTTAACAACTTTGGGGATAATTTCTGCGGCTTTTTTTATATAAACTCTGTCCCCTATTCTAACATCAAGCCGTCCGACTTCATCAAAATTGTGCAGACTTGCACGAGAAACAGTACTTCCGCCGAGCTGTACCGGTTCAAGAATAGCAATAGGTGTTATTGCACCCGTTTTCCCTACACTTTCTTCAACCGCAATAAGTTTTGTTGTAACTTCTTCGGGCGGAAATTTAAAAGCTGTTGCCCATTTAGGCGCACGGGAAGTAAATCCCATTTCGCCCTGTACGGCAAGCGAATTAACCTTTATTACAACGCCATCAGTTGCATAGTCGAGAGAAAATCGTTTTTCATCCCATTCTTTGCAGTATTCTACGGCTTCTTTTGCATTTTTACAAAGTCTTATATTCGGGTTAACTTTAAAACCGAGTTTTTTCAAATACATAATGCTTTCATAATGTGTTTTTGGCGGATTTTTTATATTACCCGTAAAGATAGCCGTGTAGCAAAACATTGACAGATCTCGTTTGGCTGTAATTGTGCTATCAAGCTGTCTTATTGAACCTGCTGCTGCGTTTCGTGGATTTGCAAAAAGTTTTTCGCCGTTTTTTAAATTTTCCTGATTTAACTTTTCAAACGATTCTTTCGGCATATAAACTTCGCCGCGGACTTCTATATCAACGGGTTCAAAAAGTTTTAAAGGAATAGCTTTAACGGTTTTCAAATTATTAGTAATGTCTTCTCCCGTAATTCCGTCCCCTCTTGTTACTCCGCGGACAAACAGACCGTTTTCATAAGTAAGAGCCATTGCAAGTCCGTCAATTTTAAGCTCACATACAAGCTCCTGTTCACCGTATTCTTTAACAATTTTTTTATACCAGTCTTCCAAGTCTTCATATTCATAAGTATTGTCAAGACTGTAAAGACGGTATTTATGCTTATGCGGAAAGAATTTTTCGCTCACCGAACCAACTCTCTGTGTAGGGCTGTCAGGTGTTATAAAAAGCGGGTTTTCGCTCTCAAGTTTTCTTAATTCCGCAAACATTTTATCGTATTCAAAATCGCTTATCGAAGGGTTATCATCAACATAATACTGATAATTTGCTTTATTTATTTCATCTTTTAAAAAATTTATTCTATCGATTACCATTAATCCCTCAATACCTTAAAGGTCTCTTTTAATATGAAAAATAAATTACATAATCATTAAAAGTTCTCTTATAACTTTTCCCGCAACCGCTGTTGAAACGCCTGAAGCATCATAATCGGGCGCAAGCTCAACAACATCAGCACCAATTATATCAAAATCTTTCAAATATTCAAACCAGCCTATAAGTTCATTAAACTGCATGCCTCCGCTTTCCGGAGTTCCGGTTCCCGGCAAAACGGAAGGATCCAGAACATCCAAATCAACTGTCACAAATATCTTTTTGTCTTTTAAAGCATCAAGACCTGAATATTCATAAATCAGAGTATTATGCTCTTTCATAAATTCCCATTCTTCCTTCATGCCTGAACGGATTCCAATCTGTTTAATATTTTCAGGCCCAATAATTTTTGAAATATGACGGATTACGGCAGAATGCGACATTTCTTCCCCGAGATATTCTTCACGCAAATCAGTGTGGGCATCAAAATGAACAACAGCCAAATCTTTATAGAATTTAGACACAGCTTTAATTTCAGGCAGAGTTACAAGGTGTTCTCCGCCGATACCGAAAACTCTTTTTCCGTCCTTATAAATTTCTTCAACATTTTTTTCTATCAAATCAAGAGATTTGTAAGTGTTTCCGAGCGGAAATTCCAAATCTCCCGCATCATGGAAATTTACATCTTGAAGATGTTTGTCAAAGCGCGGGGAATAATCCTCCATCCCCCAGCTTGCAAGTCTTATCTGTTCAGGGGCAAAACGTGAGCCAGAGCGGTAAGAAACAGTCCCGTCAAATGGAAGCCCGAGCATTATAATATCAGATGTGCTGTAATCTTCATTCTGTCCTATCCAGTTTCTGTCCAAAAATGGTCCGCTCAACATAATTTTCTCCTCTATAAGTAAACATTATTATATCATAAAAACTCTTGCTTTTTTCAACTTAATCATTAAAATAAAAAGTATGAAAAAAATACTGCTGATTTTATTATTAATCATAACCGGCACCTTTGTAAATGCTGAAAATGTTGATTACGAACAGATATACAGAGAGCTTGAAGTCCCTGATTTTTCTTATGTTCACAATATTGATCCGGGAGAAATGTATGATATCCAGCATACATCATGGTCGCCTTATCCGTTGTTCAGGCTGACATCCCCTTTATATTTTAAAAATATAATCATTGAACCCGGCTATTATCTTTTGACACCTAGAGAACATAAAGGAAACTGGTATGTTTTATTTAAAGAACAGGGACAGGTAAAATATATAATTCCGGTTTATAACAGAGAAATCGTACCTTTTGGCTTTTATGACGAAAATTTGCCTAAACCCAAACTTACACCCTCACAAAAATTCCATATAAAATTTTTAGATTTTGTAGGTAAATATGTAAGAAGTTCCCAGCGTAAACCTGCGCCGAATACTTTTTTGGAAACTACCGATCTGGATAACAACTTTATATCAATAATAATTTATTGGGGAGATTACCGGTATTACATGGTCTTGCGTACCGTAAGGCTGTAACTGCCGTGGTCAATTTTAGAGAATCAAAAGAAAAGCCGTGGCTTTCGCTGCGGCATTGAGTATATGATAATCTATATTTATAATCTTACTGCTTTTATAATCCCTGAATTTTGCTGTTCTTCCTTAAAACAAATAAATCCATTATTACTTAATATATCTAACAACAGCAGCGGAGATTCTCTATGATATTCCATAATTAATACATTTACTTTTTTTAACAAGCCTTTCTCATCCAATAATGGTAATATTTCAAATTCTGCTCCTTCTGCGTCTAACTTAAGAAAAATATTTTCCATATGTTTTTCAATAATATCATTTAAAACAGTGTAAGCATTTTTAACTTCCGCTTTTTCAGCCTTAAATGCCCCCCCCTCCCGAACCTGTCGGAAACAGTACTCATTGAGCCCGGTAAATCAGGGTTATAATTAAACTGTAAAATTCTGTCAGAATTTCCTAAACCAAAGTTAAACAGTTTAATTTTTTTACTTAATGCCGGATTCAACTCTAAATTTTTCAATCCCAATTCATAAGTTGGTTTAAAAGGTTCAAAAGCGTAAATAGCATTAATATTTTCATTTTGTGCAAAATGTAAAGAGGTAATACCCAGATTAAAACCAATATCAACCATTATGAAAGGCATATTAACAGAAAAATCATAACCTTTACGGCATAAAACTTCACTTGCAGTCCATAGGGTATTATCAGCCTTTCCGCATATTGTTAAACCTTCACCGGAAATTTTGATTGATTTGTCAGCACATCTTTCAACATCATAACCGGAAGATTTAAATTGTTCATAATAACTGTTAATTAAATCTTTTTTATTTTTTTTGTATGAAATTTTAACTTTACCTATATGTAAAATTCTTTTATTACCTATTTTTTCACGATATATGAGTTTCAAATATTTTCTCCTTTCAAATTATAATTTTTCCGCAACTAATGCATAATTTATATACCCATTTTTATCTGGCAAAGAATAAACAATTTTACAATTTTTAAATCCGACAAATTCACATAAAAATTGCATTGATTGGAAGGGAACAGGTCTTATATGTGTTAAATCAGTATGAAAATATTTTAAATTATGAATGTTTAAAGGACTCAGAGTTTCAATTAATAAAATACCGTTTGTTTCTATCTTTTTATAAGCCAAAAATATAAGTTCAAATAGGTAATCAAAAGTTAAATGTTCTACAACCTGAATTAAAGAAATACCGCTATAAACCTCATTTGAATTTTGTAAGTAAGTTACAGCATCTTCGTTAATAACATCAAAACCTTTTTGATTTAATAATTTACATTCCAAACTATTAATTTCCAATCCTTTAGATTTTATATTTTCAGATTTTAATAAAGATAAAAACTCGCCTCTTCCGCAACCAATATCCAAAAAATAGTTACTTGAATGTTTTGAAACAAACTTAATATAATTTTTTTGAATCTTAGTTATAACCTGTTTATCATAAAATATATTTTCAAAAAGATAATAATATAAATCTTTTTTTGAATAATTTGAAAATTCAGATTTATTAACTTCAGAACGACTAACTGCTAAATCTAAAAGAGAATTTAATTTTTTTTCTTTAACAAACGGCTTTAATTTAAATAATTTATTTAAATTAAACTTTTTGTAAACAAACTTAAAATTCCCAATATGTAAGATTCTTTTATCCCCTATCTTTTCTTTATATATAACTTTTCTGCTCAAAAATGGCCCCCCCCCCGAAGTTACACATCACATAATAGTTATCCCATTTTCTACCAAATTTAACTCCGTATTTCTGCCATGGTTTTGATGATGTAAAGTGTATTATCAACGGAAAAATTTTACTGCTAGTTTCTTTTTCATATAAATATTCATTTACAATAAAGTAATTATATTTCGGGTTAAGAAAATAAACATTATCTTTAAATACTGCATTAAAACAATCATTATCCATATACTTAACAGATGTAGAATTCATTTTATATTCAAGCAGTCTTTCAGGTATATTGTCCTGTCTTAGTTTGTTCAAATTCAAAAGCATAACTCCTGAATTAAAATATGTCTGAATACCAAGACGAATATTATCTTTTTGTATATAGCAGGCTGATAAATCCCGTACCACTCCCGCATAAAAATCATTTATGTCCGTGTTAAAAAGCTCGCCTAGATCATCCATTACTATTGTATCCCCGTCAAGATACAAAACTTTATTAAGATCAGATAAAATATTCGGAATATCAAATTTAAACAAAGCTGCTTTTGAAACATAAACATGACTTGTTTCCAAGTCCCTGTATTTATTTTCAAAATCTAAAAGATAAATATTTATACCGGAAAGCTTTATACTGTTTATTTTGTTTTTACTGTTTTGTGATAAATCAATCCCGATAACATAAATATCATAAACCGAGTCTTTCTTATTTTCATAAATAGATTGTATTGAAACACAAGTCGGCATTACATATTTTTCGTCACATATATAAACTATAGAAATATTATTGCTCATAGCCCAGATCTTTCTTTATTTCATCCGTAATTACATCAACACATTTTTTCCATGTAAAAAGCTTTGCACGTTCAAGACCTTTTCTTACGCATTCCGCTCTGAAATCTCTGTCATAATACATTTTTTCCATTGCATTAACTAATTCCTCATCAGAATAAGGATTAATCTGAATTCCACAATCTCCTATCACTTCCGGCAAAGATGTTGTATCAGAACAAATTACAGGCAGCCCGCACTTCATAGCCTCCAAAACAGGAATACCAAACCCTTCATATAAAGAAGGATAAACAAACATTTCAGCGCCGCTGTATAAAGCAGACATATCATCGTCTTCAACATAACCTATACGGAGAATTTTATTTTGTTTCTCGCCCAGATTCTTTATATTTTGGTTTAATATAGCCTCAAAATCTTTAAAATGACTTCCACCCAGAACAAAAACAAAATCATCCAGTTTATTTTTTTCAACAAAACGAAGAAAATTCTTTATTGCAAAAATTAAATTTTTTCTCGGATCCAAATTACACAAACTAAAAATATATTTTTTATCTGTCGGAATACCGTATTTTCTTTTAATCTGATTAATATATAAAGAATCATCCAGTTTAAAATACGGTTTCCCTGTTGAAAGAGGAATGACAGTTATATTGTCAGGGTTAATTTTCGGAACATATTTTATAAAATCCTGTTTTGTATATTCGGAATTCGCAAAATATTTATCCGTAGAATTCAGCGATTCTATCAAATTATAAAACCATTTATGAGATACACTTTCTCTGTAATCATTTACAAGAGGAATTGTATCATGCAATATTACATATTTTTTTATCCTCGAATTTTTTGAAATAAAATTCGGAACAGCACGCATCGGAGAAAAATATACATCAATATCATTAAAAGATACAAAATGATTAAAATAAAACCTATTCAATCTTTTGATAAGCGAAGCCTGTAAACTGCACAACAATTTTGGCAGCCCGCTTTCAGCATTTCTTTTAGCAAGGACAGACGTATAATTATCCAGAAAAGATTTATAAACGCTGCACTTGCTAAACTCTTTGCAGCGATCAATAACCTGCTGCAATTTAACAGGTTTTTCGGAGTATAAATATACGTTGAAATCTTCACGTTTGAGAAGTTCTAGCAAAACATTATATGCTACAAAAAAAATACCGCTTCGTGATGAATTATTTGTGAGAATTTTACAAATAGGTGTAGCGTCATACAGCACATTAATCTTTTTCACTTAGTCACTCCAGGAATTAAGAATTCTACATTTAAAGGTATATTAATCGAAATAATTACCATTTAATATAAATAATTTAACATTTAATAGTACTTTGTCAAGTTTTTTTCACATTAAATATGGTTAATTATACAAGTAATCTTTTTTACACTAATACTGAATGGATATTTTATGAACTCATTACAATTATTTGGCAGAAGACTTAAAGAGCTTAGAAAACAGCGAAAGCTCACACAGGAACAGCTTGCAGAACTTGTAGATTTAGACCCTAAACAAATTTGCCGTATTGAAAACGGCGGATGTTTTACAACTTTTGATACTCTTGAAAAAATCGCAAGAATTTTTAATGTCACAATATATGACCTGTTTTATTGCGGACACAAAAAACCAAAAGACGCACTTATAAAAGAAATGAATGAAGTCTTTCAAAAGGCGTCTGATGAAAATATTGAATTAATTTATAAAATTGTAATGGCAGTTGTAAAATAAGAATTAAGTCTCTGAAGATTCGTCATCCATATCTTCATCTTTTTTAATTCTGTCAACTACCATTTTTGCCATCTCTTTTGCAATAATATGCTGTGTTGTTTCAGGACAGTTTCTGAGCATTGTCATTGCTGTTTTAAGCGTTGAATCTATGTCGTACCAGCGGCCTTTTCTGTTGTCGTCAAGGCCTGAACCAACAGCATTTATTATATCTTCTACTGCTTCAAATTTTTCATTTTCAATATTATGCTCAATAATAATTTTTATTAAATTTAAAGCAATCTTTATTTGGGTTTCATCATCTGATTGCTCAAGAGTACTGACAGCCTGAGCAAGAACGGGATCTTTATCATACCAGCGTCTGTGCTGATTTGTGTATTCTTCTTTCATAATGCCTCTCCTTTTTCAATAAAATTATTATGAAGGTTTTCTGGAAATATGTCAAGGGGAACAGTGTGCGGGATAAATTTATAACAATTACAATGCATGCAGCAGCGCGATAAGGATAATTATTTTGTTCTTGTGAACTGCATTCACCGATAACAGCTTGCCCTCCTGCCATCGTACCTTCTAATCTTCCTAAATCAATCCTCTCTCTAACTCTCTCTCGAGGAGAGAGGACAGGGATGAGGTTAACCCTGTTTAAATGTAACCCCTTTATTGCCGCGCGGATATTCCCAGCCAAGAGAACAGCTTTCACAGGCAATTCTGCAGGCTCCGCATTCAAGACAATTCTCATAATTTACAATTAACTTGCGGTTATTTTCATCCCATTCATAAACTTTCGCAGGACAAATGACAGTGCAAATTTTAGATTTGCAAATCCGGCAGCATTCCTGAACAGGCTGAAGATGAGAAGTTGTATCAGGGGTATATTTAACTGTATATAATTTATCTTCTATATCACTCATTTTACTAAAATACTCCATAATAATTTAACAGCAGACCAGATATCTTTGAAAAGTTCGGATATATTCCTTTCAGTAAAAAATGCTTTAATAAAATCCCTGTATTTTTTACGTTTCGGAACACTGTCCACAGATGTAAACATTTCAAAGAAAGAATTTATTTTTTCAGGATAATATCCTAAGAATTCAGAAGCTCTTTCACCTATTCCGCTCATCAAATCCTTATATGTTCTCAAATCCTTCATTATAAAAGAGTCTTCCAATTCCTGCTGATATCTTGAAAGTGCATGTTCGGAAAAATCTCCCTTACCGAGAGCTATAACAGCAGTTTCACCGGCAAGTTTGCCTGATATCATTGCGAGGTTTGTACCTTCCCAGTGAAGGTTATTTACAAAACTTGCAGCATCTCCGCAAACCATTACCCCTGCACCAAAAACTATAGGGATCTTTTTAAAACCACCTTCCGGTATCAAATGCGCGGAATATTCAAGCAATTCGCCATCTTTAATCAGCGGTGCAATCTGCGGGTGTTCTTTTAATTTGTCCAAAAGTTCATAAGGCTTCAGACTTTTTTCTATAAGGTCGCTTAAAGTAATACCCAACCCTATACTTACAGACTCCTTGTTTGTATACATAAACCCGAGTCCGAGCATTCCAAGCATAGGCCCGCCAAAAATTTCATAAATACAACCCTCGTCAGAATTAACGTTAAATCTTTCGTTAATAATTTCAGGCGGAAGTTTTATTACCTCTTTCACACTGAGAGCAACATCATGAGGGGTTAAATCTCCTCTTAGTCCTATTTGTTTGGCAAGAAGCGAATTTACACCGTCTGCCAATATCACAATATCGCAGTAATAATCTTCTAACTCGGTTTTTACACCTTTTACACAGCCGTCTTCAACTATCAATTCTCTGACAACCGTTTCTTCAACAAGAACAACCCCATCTTTTGAAGCTTCTTCCGCCATCCAACGGTCGAATTTTCCCCTTATAACAGAATAACTGACAGCATCTTCATGCTTTTTCTTATAAGAAATCACAGTGGCATCATCTTTTCCCAAAATCGCGTATTTATGCTCAACAGTTTTTCTTTCAATTGGCGCCGTTTTTTCAAAATCAGGAAAGACTTCGCGTGTCGGCTGAGCATAAATTGCACCGCCAAAAACATTTTTGCTTCCTGAGAATTTTCCGCGCTCTATAAGAACAACCTGCTTGCCGGCTCTTGCGATTGTAACAGCACAGGAAATCCCCGCAGGGCCGCCACCGACAACTATAACATCAACTTTATTTTCTTCTCTGTCCATTAAAACCACCAAAATTCTTTACAACTAAAAATATACACCAAATTTTATTCATTGTAAAATAGTTAATATGATAATTACTGCAGGCAAATTTAAAGGACAAAAAATCACAGCACCCGATGAAAGTATTACGCGCCCGACACTTTCAAAAGTCAGAATGGGAATTTTCAACACCCTGCAGGCAATGATTGACTTTGAAGGAAGCTCTTTTCTTGATATGTATGCAGGCTCCGGAATTATGGGACTGGAAGCGCTTTCACGAGGATTCACACAAGCTTGTGCAATAGAAAAAAATCCTAAAGCTTTTCAAATAATCAAATCCAACTTCAAAAAATTTAATCCGCTACCTAAGCTCATCAAAGGGGACAGCCTGATAATTGTCCCCAAACTTAATGAGAAATTCGACGTAATTTATATTGACCCGCCGTATTTTTCAGGCATTTACGAACAAAGTCTTAATGCAATAAGCCGGATTACAGGCAATATAGTTATACTTGAACACGTTACTGATGTGGTTTTTTCAGGCTTTAAACCCGTCAAACAAAAAAGATACGGGGATAAATTTATTACATATTTAAAAAAAGAATAAATCTAAAAAATATCCGGATGAAGGTTCATCCGGATATTTCATAATATCTTTAATATTATATTTCAAAGACCTATTTAACCATTTCTTTGAATTTTTTACCAGCTGAGAAAGCAGGAACTGTTTTAGCAGCAATTTTCAAAGGAGCACCTGTTTGAGGGTTTCTTCCTGTTCTTGCAGCTCTTTTACGCGGTTCGAATGTTCCGAAACCAACTAAAGTAACTTTTTTACCTTTAGATACAGTTTTTTCAATAGTTTCTAAAGTTGCAGCAATGATGTCTGCAGTAGCTTTTTGAGAAACTTTTGCTTTCTTTGATACTTCTTTTACTAATTCTTCTTTGTTCATTATGAACCTCCTTTTACCTTGCGCATACAGCAATTGAAACCATTCTCTCTCCGCATGCTTTTTAATATCGACAGATTTATTATAGCATTTTATTTAAATTTGGCAAGTGTTTTTCAAAAAAAATTTTTATATCCTCTAAATATACTCTGAATTTTGGGGATGAAAAAGTTGAAAATAACCGGAAATAGTCTATTTTAGCTAATTATAAGAATTTTCATTTAC
Source organism: Candidatus Gastranaerophilales bacterium (assembly GCA_944324015.1). Lineage (GTDB taxonomy): Bacteria > Cyanobacteriota > Vampirovibrionia > Gastranaerophilales > Gastranaerophilaceae > Stercorousia. The sequence continues at coordinate 2,470 of CALUUR010000005.1, read as the reverse complement.
TCTGGCAAATTTCACATCTTTATAAAAATATTGTAAAATCTGGTATGCATTATACCCTTGTTTTGCAAGATTATTTGCTCCATGCTGCGACATGCCGACACCATGCCCGTTTTTTTTCACATTATCATCAAAAGAAGGCACCGAACGCAAATAAGGAAGCGAACTTCCCCAGTTATTTGCATTAGTCTGGCCGCCTGCGGATGCGGAATAATAAGCATTTATAACTTTCATATTATAAGTAAGTACAATACCTTTGGTCTGGTCAACCGCATAATTTGTATCTGCAGTTTCCTTAGAAGCTCCTCCATAAGCCTGATCTTCCGGAGTATCTTTCAAATCATAACCGTATTGTGCACGTTTACCAAGGTTTGCGAGTGCATAACTTCTGGCGGCAATTGCCTGAGCCTTATGTGCTTCAGTTGCCCAGCCGGACGGCATCTCAGAAGGAACAACTCCTTTAATATAGTCCTCAAGAGGGACATTATTTATAACGGTCAGTTTCCCGTTTTTGTTCTGTATCATTATTACACCGCGGTACCACTTGCCTTTGGCGCTGACAAAACCCTTATCAAAAGTTCTTACAACAATATTATCGGAATTAATTTTATAATATGTCCCATTATAAAGAATTGCCATAAGATTATGATAAGGTTTTATAACATAACCCTTCATAGCCTCTAAATCACAAATTGTATGATTGGTATTTGCATCAATAATTTTACCCTCAATTGAGGTGCCGACAGCAGCAGAATCAGCGTCCGTCTGCAATCCTATTTTGATTGCAAAACATGGATTTATAAAAATTAAATTACAAATCAGAATTGAAAATAATATTATAATCTTCTTCACAGCTTAATTATAACATATATTTAAATAAAAATGTTTAAATCATAAGATTGATTTTTAATACACTATTTTTTTGCGGTTTCAACATTTGCCTTAACTCTTTTTGCAGTAGCTTCACCAAATTTTTGACCGATTGCATAAGAAGTCATGGAACCACCGACAAAAAGCAGACCTTTCAATATAGCTCCCGCTTTACCTTTTAGTTTATGTTTTTCAAGATATTTAACAACAGGTTTAAAAATTTGTGTTTTAGATATGCCTTCAACGCCGTTTTTTACTGCAGAAGAATTTGCAATTTTGTCATAATTTTGTTTTATCATCCCTTCTCCTGCAAACATTGCGGATAATGCCGCAATCTCAGTTATTCCGGTTTCGATTTTGTCATCTGACATAGCCGTTTTCAAAACTCCCGAAGCACAAATTAACGGATTAACATGATCAGCAGCAAATTGTACGGCTTTCCCAGCGTATTCAAAAGCTTTATGTTCATTAGCCAGTTTTGAAAATACGCTGACAGCACTCCTTGCAGTATTTGCAACCATACCGTCATATTTAGAAACTTCCTGAACCAAGCCGGCAGCCTGTCCCAGAGCAACAGTACTTCTGCCGACATCTCCATTCTGAGTTTTGTCGACATTCCTGCAAGCAAATATACATGATGCTACCGGACTAAACACTATAATTTACCTTTCTACACTACAATTATATAAAGTATTTTTTACACAAGAAATTGCTTTAAATTTTACAATTGTTACAAAATTAATGAACAAAAATTGAATTAGCTTCGTTCTATTGATAATGGAGAAAAAACTGTTATAATATTAATTATGAAAAAATTGATTGTTATATTAGGCTTAATATTTTTTACAGGCTGCGTTCAGGCAGATGAACTCCCTAATGTTCAACTTGACATAAGGGATTATGATGCTATTGAAATTCCCGCAGGGACCTTCATACCTGTTATAAACATCCAGGAAATATCAACACAATACTGCTCTGAAGGCTACAAAGTTAAATTCATAGCTACTAACGATATGTATCTGCATGAGACAAACATTGTACCAAGAGGTACAGAATTTTACGGGTATATAGAAAAAATTAACGCTCCTGTTGTCGGAACAAACGCCGCAATGAAAATTAAGATAACAAAAATGGTTTATAAAGACGGCTATGAAGTGCCGGTAAGAGGTTATCTTTACAGCTCAAACAATAACATATTCGGAGGAGAACTCACTCCGCCTGAAAAACTTTTACGTATTGCACACCGTCAGCAAAGAGTAAAAAAAACAACATTACAAATAAGACCCGGAAACGTCAGGCAAATGGGTAAACATACCGTCATACAATCCGGTTCAAATGAAATGATTGTACTGACAGATTCAGCAATGATAACCCACACCTTAACAAATTGACTTAAATTTAATGGTAAAATAAAATAATATATAAAAAGGAAGGTTTTTATGGAGAAAAAATTAGGATTTATAATAACTTTACTGGTTTTAACTACGGGTGCAGCATTTGCGGCGCCAAATTATGACTATAGCCAAAACTCGGCTGCTCCGCAATTTCAACAAAATTATTATCCGTCACAGACATTAAGCGGGAATCAAACACTTAAAGGAAG
>CALUUR010000004.1 GCA_944324015.1 Candidatus Gastranaerophilales bacterium | reverse complement strand
GAACATACCTTTCTGTTTATAATATGGAGACAATATATCATCTTCGTTAAGCGGGTCTAAAGGGTCATATATATCCTTACCGAACATACCTTTATTTTCAGTATTTGAAACAATTCTTTCTGTTTCTGAAACTTCCTTTTTAGCTGCTGAAGCAACGTTATCTGCATTTCCACGCAATAATTTTTGAACATTTTCACCCAGATGCCCGTTTCTGCCTGCTACAACCAAAGCTGCAATCCCTGCCAAAGCTGATGCACCTATCATCCATTTTGCTGCATTAGATTTTTCCTTATCTTGTTTTGCGGTATAAATAACTTCAGATTTTCGGGGTGTAATCGGCTTGCTATTTTGAGTATTTTCCCACTTTACTAAATTGTAACCGGCAAGATTAACTTTTTCTATTGACATATTGCCATCTCCTTTTTTAAATTTCTACCTACAATTTATTAAAGTTCGATATCGCAAAAAATTGCTATTGGCGCAATACATCCTATCCTATCCTATCCTATGAGGCATTATATCAGGGTTTCAAGCATTTTGAAATTTAACTTTACATTTTGTTACATATTTTCAAAACAATTTAACATATAATTAATCTGTGGACAGATTTGATATAAATTCTTTTCTTCAAAGCAAAAACACGTTGATGTTTATTACTGCGTTGCTTTTTATGACCGGAATTCTCGCGTATTTTAATGACTGCGGAATTTCGTGCGCCATTATTTTAAGTTTTGCAACTATATTTTTTATAGTAAAAAACTATGTCTCTTTCAAATATATTCTTTTTTGGATTTTAATATTTTATCTGGGCTTTTTTAATGCATATTTCAGGGTGCATATAACAGACGAATTACTGCCCTTTACGCCGTCTGACGCAAAAATTCAGGGGCAGATTGTCTCAATTCCGGATAGCAGTTCAAAAGATAAAACAAAATTTTTCTTCAAAGTTTATGAGATAAACGGACAAAAAGTCCGCGGAAAAACTCTTGTTACATTGAATGGAGATAATATTGGACAATACAAAATAGGAAACAATTATGAACTTTCCGGAAAATTAAGAAGACCATTTGTCTCAAGTAACCCTTCACAATTTGACTATGGAAAATATTTAAGAAATTTTGATACATATACCGTATTTTATTCTGATAATGCAAAACTTATACATACTGAACCACACGCAAGATGGAAATTTTTACAGAAATTGAATAATCTTCGTGACAGGATAATTAATGTCCACTCTCAATATCTAAAAACCCCTAACCTTGAAATTTTGGGTGGAATTGTATTTGGAGATGATGCTGTTTCGCCGCCCGAATATATTAAAGCATCTTTTATAAATTCAGGCTTACTCCATATTCTTGCGGCCTCAGGTATGAATGTTGCTTTTATATACGGTTTCTGGGTGTTTTTCCTGAGACGAATGCGTATTCCGTTCAAACTTACCGTCATAACAGGTATGGGAGTTGTAATAATTTATACAATGATGACAGGGTTAGGCGCCTCAGTTATTCGTGCGGCCCTAATGCTTTTATTTGTATTAATCGGAAAACTTATTGACCGTGATGCACACAGTATATCTCTACTTGCATTTGTTGCAATGATTATGCTTGTTTATAATCCGGCATTTATAAATAATGTAGGATTTCAGCTTTCCTTTATTGTTACATTCGGCATATTAACAACCGCAAATGTTGTTTTTGATAAATATAAAAATCTTCCTGTTCCGAACTGGCTGACAGGTGCAATATTAATTCCTGTTGTGGCACAAATTTGGGTTGCACCTATACAAATGTTTTATTTTAACACTTTCAGCACATATTCTGTTTTTGCAAATGTTCTGAGTATGCCGTTTTTAAGTGTAGTCAGTTTCGGAGGATTTGTAAGCTCAATACTGGCAATGTTTGCACCTTTTACTGATAAAATTTGTATGGCTCTGGATTTTTTACTCAATTATTTTATAACTGCACTGGTGAGGATATCAGATTTCTTTTCTGCCCTTGCAAGTTCAATGATTACAACAACACACCCGGATATTTTACAAATAATAGTATATTATTCTATTGTTCTCATATTAACACTCGGAATAAAAACGGGGTTTTCGAAAAAATTACTGGTATCGTGCTCAATTTGCGCCACTTTGCTTGCTGTTTCACTTATTAACATTCCAAATAAAAATTTAGAGATAATAGCATTTGATGTTCAAAACGCTGACTGTTTCCTCATTAAAACCCCGCGAAACAAATATTTTATAATAGATACAGGCAGAGCCGGCTATAAAGGCGGTAAAGCACAGGCAAATTCAATCATCATAAAATACCTGAAAGACAGGGGGATTAAAAATATCGAAGGACTCATTATCACTCATTTTGATAATGACCATTCAGGCGGTGCTGTTGATATTATAAAAAATCTTAAGGTTAAAGAGGTATATATAAATTCTTATGATAACAAATCAATGACATCGGAAAACATTTATAAAACACTGAAAGAGTTGAATATTCTCTCTCAAATCCCAGAAAACAACAGCTCTATTTACAAAGAAAAAGACTTAAATATACAAACCTATATCTCGGATATTAAAGAAAGCGATAACGAAAAATCAATAATTTCACTTGTCAGCTTTAAAGATTTTGATATGCTGTTTACAGGCGATGCAGGGGTCGAAGCTTTCAACAAAATAAAGAAAAATCTTCCGCATAAAATTGAAATTCTGAAAGTCGGCCACCACGGAGGTTCAAATGTTGTTGACAGCAAAATGCTTGAATATTTAAATACAAAAGTTTCAATTATTTCAACAGGTCCGAATGTCTACGGGCATCCTGCAAAGGGAACACTTGATGTTTTAAGGAATACGGATATTTTCAGAACAGACAGACACAATGCAATAAAAATAAATACGGACGGAATTAAATACAATATTTACATCTACAGACCCGATAAACACAAATTTGAATTATCAAAAGAATACGCAGCAATAAAATAGCTTATATAATTCAGCACAAAACTTTTTTATCTTCCAGAGCGGTTTCAATTTCGTCAATAATCAAGTTTGCTGCACCAATCGAATCATCCGCTGTTGTAATCGGTCTTCCGACTACCATAAAATCAACACCTGCCATAATTGCATCCCGCGGAGTATCAACTCTTACCTGATCATTAACAGATGACCATGTCGGCCTCGTTGCCGGACACAAAATAATAAAGTCCTCTCCGATTTCTTTTCTAATTCTTCTTGCTTCTTCAGCGCTTGCAACAACTCCGTCAAGCCCCGATTCTTTAGCAACTTTTGCAAGCTGAAGAACAAAATCCTCAATATTTTTATCTACACAAAGCTCTGTTGTCAAAGTTTTCTGCCCGAAGCTTGATAATAAAGTAACTCCGAGAATTGTAGGCGGCTCAATACCCATTGACTTTGCAGCCGCACGCGAAGCTCTGACTACAGCCGATGTCATTTTTGATCCGCCTTGAATATGGACATTGAAAAAATTAACATTATTTTTTACAAGGCTAATACAAGCTTTTTGCACTGTATGCGGGATATCATGAAACTTGCAGTCATAATAACATTTTGCACCGTGCTCTTCCAAAAGCCTGAAAGCCTCAAATCCGTAATTAACAATTAAAGGCAGACCAACCTTGAAATAACCGACATAATCTTTTAATTCTTTTACAAGTTCTTCAGCTTCCTTTAAATTATCAACATCCAGCGCTAAAATAATTCTGTCTTTTGCTGTCAAAGGTTTTTCAATCATCGTAAAAGAATATTACCACTATAGTAAAATAAAATCAACCCTTAATCGGCTTAAGCTTATCTCCTAATCTCTGCATATACCTTTTGCATTGTAAAATTTTATCATAACCGAGCATTATACCGAGCATAAAATCCTGTTCCGGTGAAAGTTTATTTAAATGCTTATCAAATGTTGACACAACTTTTATACAATCTTCATTTCCAAAAAATACATTTATTTTTCTTTCTGAAACGTCATGAATTACGTATGGAATATTTTCTTTTTCAAGCCTGTATTTTATATAATCCTTGTTAGAGGTTCTTTCTGTTGTTAGGATTAAACTTCTCAAGCCTTTTTTATATTCATAAATATGATGCATAAAAACTTTCAAGTCACTTATTGCATCTTTTGAGGGCGGTTTTATACTTCCTTGAAAATTAACAGGTGAAGAATTTTGCTTGTAATTGGAATAACTTAAACTAATCGGTTGAATTCTCATATTATAAAGTTAGTCTAAACTAACTTAATTGTCAATAGTTATATCCTCAGGCAGTTCAGGCAATTCTTTAGTATACACGCATCCTAATTTTTCCAATTTTGAAATCTGATTTATAATATTTCCTGTTCCGTTTAATTTCTTTAATGAATTATTCAAATTATCACGTATTTTTAAAAGTTCGCTCAACAAAGCCGAAAATTTATCATGAACACTTGTACAAAGGCGTGCCATTTCAAGAACATTTTTGTTTTGTCTGTCTACAACATGGAATGCGTTTATAATTTTTAATGCGGCAAGCAAAGTTGAAGGCGACACCGGCATTACTTTATTTTTCCAGGCGAAATCCCATAAAGCGCAGTCATCACAAAACATCATTGAATAACAGCTTTCAATGGGTATAAACATCAATACGTAGTCCGGCGAGGCATCTTCCACAGAGTAATCTCTTTTAGCAAGTCCTGTAATATGAGCTTTTGTAGAATCAACAAACTGTCTTAAATGTATTTGTTTTTCATCTTCGGTTTCAGCATTCACAAAACCGTCCCAGGCTGCAAAAGAAGTCTTACTGTCTATATAAATACATCTGCCCTCCGGAAGAAATACTGTTGCATCAGGTCTTCCTTCGGCAGTTCCCATTTGAATTTTGTATTCTTCACCTTTTCTAAGCCCCGATGCCTCGAGAACTCTTTCAAGAACAACTTCCCCCCAGCGTCCTGAGGCTCTGTTATCCGATTTCATTACATTTACAAGAGAATTTGCATCGTGAGAAATTTTATTCCCTGTTTCAAGAAAGCTTTTTATATTCATATCGAATTTTGTAAAATGTTCTGTTTCAGCTTTGAAATTCTGCTCGGTTCTTTTTTCAAAATCTTCAATTTTCTCTTTGAATCTTTTGAAAAACTCATCAAGCCTTTCTCTGTTCTGGTTTGATAATTCAGATGAGCTTTCTTTAAAAATTTTGTTTGCAGTGTTCTCAAAATACAATTTCATCTGTTCCAATAAAATATCCTGAGAAGCTTTGTTATTTTTATTTATAACTTTAAAAGGAATAAACACACATAAAGCGCCAACTAAAAAACCGGCTAAAAATACTAAAATTTCCATACACTTAATCTCCCGTTAAGGAAATTATACCATAAAAAGATTAGTCCAAAAATATTAGAAGAATTCAAAATCAACCATGCGGCCAAAACATGGAAAAACATGGTGTAGAGCATGGTTGAGCTATTTTATCAATCTAAAGATGTAAGACAAATTCTCAAACCCACACCACATTAATATCAATCGGGGCATGGATGAAAAACACCCTCTAAAAGTTGTAGTATTTATAATGTAGAGGGAAGATAAAAATAGGGAGATAACAATGAGAGAGTTTAAAAGAAGAGCAAGAGTTCTGTTAATTGATGACAACGCAGATCATTTAAGAGGTGTTAAAGAATTAATCACACTTGAAAGCAGCTATGATGTAGTTGCAACAACTACAAGTGCTAACATAGGGATTAATCTTGCAAAAAAATATCGTCCGGACATTATTCTTATGGATATCAATATGCCGGAAAAAGACGGACTTCAAGCTATTCAAGAAATCGAAAAACTTGATATGGATATCAGAGTGATAGCTTTAAGCGGATATGATGATGCAGATTTAATCTTCCGCGCAATGAAAATAGGCGCCAAAGGATATGTGCTAAAAACTATGGCATCAGCCCAGCTTATTTATGCAATGGACGAAGTTGCAGCAGGAAAAATTTATCTTCCGACTGCCCTTACTTCCCGCTTCTTTGAGTATTTTCAAAATTCATTCAAAGAAGAAGAAAAAACTTCTGCGGAAGAAAACCTTCTTACATACCTGACTGCACGCGAAGAAGAAGTTCTCGACCTGCTCACACAGGGTAATAACTACAAGAGTATTGCAGGAAAACTATTTATTTCAGAAACTACTGTTAAAACGCATGTAAATAATATCTTCCAGAAATTACAGGTAAATGACAGAACTCAAGCCGTACTTTACGCATTGAATAACGGCTTTGCAAACAGAAGACTCTCCAAAATTGCAGTTTAATATAACGGCTAAAATTTATATGAAATCTAAAGGTTCAGCCGTCAGGCTGAGCCTTTAACTTTATAAAAAAGCGAGGATAGATGACAAATACCGATTTAATATTTGAACAAGCAAGATGCATATCACATGAGATAAGAAACCACCTTTCAATCTGTGAAATTTACACTCAAATAATACGCAAAAATCTAGAAGAAGAGAATATTCAAAACAAATCAATAGATAATGCGCTGAACTGCATAAGCAAATCTATAAAAATAATGTGCAACTCACTATTGGATTTAAAATCATTAAACAATATATCTCCAAAAAATTGCGATATAAAATCACTCCTTGAAGAAGGAGTAAAACTTGCCAAAGTTTATATTCACGATAAAGACATCAAAATTAAATGCAATATTAATCAATCCGCCGAAGTTTATATAGATGAAAACAAATTTCTTGCCTGCATAGTTAATATAATAAAAAATGCAATAGAAGCAATTGACAAAAAAGGAGAAATTAAACTTTCTCTTGAAGTAAAAGATAATAATGCCCGTATAAAAATTTCAAATAACGGAGAAGCAATATCCCGAGAAAAACAAAAAGCAATATTTGAAGAAGGATTTACGACAAAACCTACAGGAAGCGGTCTCGGGCTTCATATTTGCGCCACTAATCTAAAAGCACAAAATGCAAGTTTGAAACTAAATAAATCAACAAAAAATTTAACAGAATTTGAAATAGACATTCCGGTTAACAAAATTTAATAATTTTAGCAAAAATTGAAGTCCATCAACGTTTATATTAATATAGGGAAAAATTTTTTAATTTAGAAACAAGGGAAAATGGACTTTTTAAATTCACTATCACAAGTAGCAAAAAATCAGAAGAATTTTAAACGATGGGAAAACGAGCAACACGATGAAGAGGCAAAGCGCGAGGAATTAGCCCGCAGACGCCGGCATACTCAGGCTGAATTAAAACAGGCCGAAGAATTAGGCAAAACCATCATTGATGTTGTAGATATAATGGATAATCACTCGGAAAACGTTGCAGAAAACGTTGAAACTGCAGTAGATCCGCTGTCCTCTATAACGACAATGCTTGCATTTATCGGCGGCAACTGGCTTGTAGGTAAAAAAAGTACACAAAAGCTGATAGATAAAATTTATGAAATCAGACGAAAGGCAATTGAAGGAGAAGAAGGTCAGGCTTTAAATCAAAAACTGCAAAAATATTATGAAAATAAGGGTAAGCCATATTATAGATATAATGCAATTTTAAATAAGAACGAAATAAAAAAGGTAAAAGACCCGGTATTAAAAAAAGAACTTTTTAACTATCGCAGCAAGATTACAAAACAAACTTCAAAATTAGGTAAACAAATATTTAGAAATCACGGACTTGTTGCACTCGCATCAATCGGGGTATTCATTGCTGCAACAATTTTTGAAGCTAAATTACAGACTGACAGTTCTAAGATTGCGCGTTATCAAGCAAGACGTGAGCTTGATGATCCTAAAGCATTTATAAACTATACACCTGAACAAATTGCCGCAGCAAAAAAAGAATTAGAAGAACATCCGGAATTATTAAAAGATAAGAAAAAATCAAAACTAAAATCCGGAATGATAAAATCTATATATAATATTATTAAAGATAACCGTGCTTACAGAAAGGACAAAAAGGCAAGAGAGGATAACTCTCAAATAGTTACACGTGAATTGACGCCTGAAGAACTAAAACAGGCTGAAAGAGATAAAGAAGTTATCCAGCGTGTTGTACGTATAATTAACAACGAAGCAGAAAAGAATTCCGAAAAAATGGAAGTTGCAGCAAATGTAATAATGGGAGCAACACCTGTTTTAGGTGCCACAGTAGGTGCAGCAACAGGATGGATTTTAAATAAACTCGGCGTATTTGATAAATTTATTGAAAATACAGTTAAAAAATACGGTTCAGATGAAACTAAAAACCTGTTTAAAGAATTAAAAGGAAGTAAAAAAACAGGTATTGCATACTTCAGACAATGGGGTGAATTCGCAGGTTCTTTAATGGAATCAAAAAATAAAAAGGAATTTATAAAAGATACGGCAGGTAATGTACAGAAAGCCGTTAAATCTAAAAAAACAGATTTTTCCGAAATAGTGAAAAAATTATTTGCAGCCGGTTTCTCCCATAAAACAGGCAAGAAATGGATACTTGGCGCTGCAGGCGGTATTGTAACAGGTTTTGCAGGTATGCTTATCGGACTGAAACTCCAAAAATCAGCAGCAAGGGCAGGCCGTTACACTGCAAAACGCGAACTTGAACAAAATCCGGAAAACTTTATAGGCTATACTCCTGAAGACTATGAAGAAGTAAAAGATGTAAAAAATACAAAACATAAAGAAAACAAAATTAAAGAATATGCATTGTTTATCCCGCGAGTTTTAAAACAATACTGGGATTATAACAAGTATAGAAAAACTGAATACAAAGAGCGTCAGGCATTAAGAGATGTCTTGAAAAAACAGAATGTGACAGAAGAACAAATGCGTGATGCTAAAAACCTGCAGAGAAAAATATTTAATACGTTTGAAAAAGTTGATGATAACTCTCAGGTTTACTCGGAATCAATGGAAGCAGCAACAGAAATTGCCCAGCCGTTTGTCTGGTACGGCGGAATGGCACTCGCAGCATCTCCTGCAATTATAACAGGTATTCAGGTTGCAAGAGGGAAAATTACTCCTGCAAAATTAACAGAAAAAATAACAAATTTCTTTAGTAAACGTTCAAATTTAATGCAGAAAAAATGGTTTAAGAAATATCTTAACAATGTTGAAAACAATGTTACAAATGTAGTTAATAATGTAAACTTAAAATATGGAATATATTCTGACGGACAATGGCACAAAATGGAAGTAAAGCCTCTCGGAGCTCTACTCAAGGGAATTGATTTACAGAAAGATCCTATTTTGGATATATTCTCAAAATTGTTCAAAAATGCAGATATAGGAACAGAAAACTTTAAAAAATTATCAGAACTTGAACAAAGAGAATACTTATATGAAGTTAGAAACAGAGTTCTCAAAAACTTTGAAATGTTTGACGATACAAATCCGTTAAAGAAAAATCTTGATGATATATTTGAAGTGTTGATTAACGGTCACAAATATAATGATTACAGCAGTAGAGTTCGCATGACAGCCGATGTCAGAGCAGCTCTTATTGATTATTTTAAAAATCCTGAGAAACTTACACAGGAACAAACAGAACAAGTTAAACAGATTCTTGAAAATGCCTTTGATAAAAATACTGCTGAAATGATATCAGGCAACAACTGGCTGTTCCACGAATTATCATCATCTGTCAAAATAAAAGATTTGAACAAAATTGTATCTAATCTGGAAGAACAAATCAGAATGACAGCAGAACAAAATGATATGTTCTTCCCGCTTAACAGAAAAACAATTGAAGTATTGCAAAAATACTTAGGAAAAGATGAGTTTAATAAATTACTGAGTAAAGAATCCCGAATTAACATTGAACAATTTATGAACCCACAAACAGAAAATCTTGTTAAACCGGAAGAAATTTCAACTCTTGCAGGCATACACATGGAAGAAGCTCTTGATATATTGCATGCCCTGCAAAATAAAGTAAGAAAAACAACATTTAAAGACTTATACAATCTTATGCCGGAAAAATACACAAATCCAAAAACCGTCCTGAACAGTCTGAAAGAAAAAGTATCAAAAATGACCCCTGATGAATTTGAAGACTTTGCACTTGATACTCTGAAAATGGCAAGTATGGACAAAGATACATTCCTTAGAATAATCCCGAAAATAGAAAAAATCTTAGACAATATTCCAAAAGAAGAAATAAATAAGATTGCATCAAGAATTATAAAGGAATTTCAGGAACATCCGGATGAATTTATTAAACTTGTACAAAGCGGTAAATTAGGTTCAATTCTTATGACTCCAGGACTTAAAAAAGCTCTTGCGGCAGCAGGTATAAGCTGGACAGCATTCTCAATTATTATGACATACGCAGTAGAATCCTGGCTTGCAGATATGCAGTTAAAAGCGGGTAGATTAGGGGTTATGAAGGCAATGGAATCTCTGGAAGACCCGAGATATTATGCAAATATTGAACGTATAACTCCAGCTGAGCCTGACACGCAACAACAACCGGAAAATTCTGCCGTAAAATCAGACAAATTTCTTGATAGATTTAAAAAGTAAATAGCTGCAAACAAAAACAGCATTAAAGTTTTTATTCATTAAACTCTTGTATTGAAATTGACTCTATACCTTCAAGGTTTCTGTATGTTTTGTATAAATCTTGAATAGGATTACGACCGATAAAATCCAGAATTACAACTATTTTGGTATAATTTTCATCCTGTTTATTCAATTTTTTGGAAACCTCAACAAGATACTTACTGTTTTCGATAACATAATCGTAAATACTGTTTGAGTTTTCATTCAGACATGAAATACTCATTTTTAAACGTCTTGTATTTTTAGCGGATGAAATAAGGATATTTTTTTCAAACAGCCTGACTGAAACAAGTACCAGAATTGAAAATATTGTTGCGGCGATCGCAAGAATATACATTCCTGCACCACATGCCATACCGATTGCGGCGGATACCCACAATGTTGCGGCAGTAGTCAGCCCAAAGACCGTAGCGCCGTGACGAAAAACCGTACCTGCACCTATAAAACCGATACCTGTAACGACCTGAGCTGCAACACGCGCGGTATCACGTGTTCCGAGTTCATCCCCCGTGACGGAAACTTCAGGGAAACCGTAAATAGAAATTATTGTAAAAATACATGCCCCCAAACAAACAAGAATATTTGTTCTTAAACCTGCATACTTGTTTGTCATTTCCCTTTCAAGCCCTATAGCAAAACTCAATAATAATGCTGATAAAAGTCTTACTACCAGTGTTATATCAAACATAAATCCGGAATTCATTAAATCCATCAATTTCTCCTTTAGAAGCTTTATTCTTATCTTGTTTTGCTTTTCGGGTCAAGAATATCTCTTATTGTATCACCGACAAGATTAAAAGCCAAGACTGCAATAAAAATTAAAAATCCGGGAGTCAAAAGCCAGGGTCTGTAAATTATATTTGTATATTCCTGAGCTTCTTTAAGCATATTGCCCCAACTTGCATCCGGCTGCTGAATGCCTAGCCCGAGGAAGCTTAAACCGGATTCCGACAATATATAAGAAGGAACAGACAATGTCATTGCAACAATGACAAAACTTGTAGTCTGCGGAAGTATATGTTTTATAATAACCCTTAAATTTGAAGCACCGATAGACTTTGCAGCCTGAACATATTCCTGTTTTTTTACAGATAATACCATACCTCTGACAACACGGGCAAATCCTGCCCAGCCGATTAATGCTAAAATAACCACAATCAGTATAAATCTCTGCACGCTTGTCATGCCGGACGGAAGGATTGAGGCTAAAATTATCAAAAGATAAAAACTCGGAATAGACATAACAGCTTCTGCAAAGCGCATCATAATCATATCTACTTTCCCTCCGAAATATCCGGCAATTCCTCCGTATAAAAGACCTATCGGAAAAAGTACAAATAATGCAAGAAATCCTATTGTCATAGAAATACGTCCACCAAACAGTATTCGAGAAAAGACATCGCGCCCGTTAATATCAGTACCTAAAAGGAACAGCCTTCCATCGCTTTCAGTAGTTATTAAATGGCGTTTCATCGGGATTAAACCCAAAAATTTATAGGGCTGCCCCTGAGAAAAGAATTTCACATAATGTTTTTGGCTTCTGTCAAGTGTATAAATAATTTTTAGTTCTACAGGGTCAAATTCGCGTTTGTAATTGTATGTATATGGTTTTGACAGCTTCCCATTTTCATCTATAGTGAAAATTTTAGAAGGCGGAACATAAGCCATAGACCTGTCTGAAAAATCTTTTGTATAAGGAGCTATAAAATCTGCAAAAAATAAAGCAAAATAAATCAACCCGAGCAATATCAGGGCAATTCTCGCAAACTTATCTTTCCAGAGCTGTTTAAAAATATCTTTTATCATGCCTCACTCCCTTCTCTGATTCTGGGATCAGTAATAATCAGAAGAATATCAGCAATTAAATTACCGAGAATAAGCATAACCGCCCCCATCATTAAAGATGCCATAACGAGATTTATATCCGACCGCAAAACAGCTTCAAGTATAAGCCTGCCAAGCCCCGGATATTGAAAGACATATTCTGTTAAAGCAGCCCCGCTCAAAAGCCCCGCAAACTCAAAGCCCAAAAGAGTTATTAGAGGGTTTACGGCATTTCGCAGAGCATGTTTAAAAATAACTTTTCCTTCGCTGACACCTTTTGCACGTGCAAATTTAACATAGTCGCTGTCAAGAACATCTAAAAGATTTCCTCTCATCTGTCTTTGCAGCCCCGCAAGAGAAAGTGTAAATAAAACCGTTACAGGTAAAACCAAATGATGAGTTATATCCAAAACTTTTTGTCCAAAATTCATTTCCAAAAAATTTGAACTTGTAAGCCCGCCGACAGGGAACCAGCCTGTTTTTACAGCAAAAATTAAGAGCAAAACAGCAAAGAAAAATGAAGGGATTGCCATGCCGATACTTGTTAAAACAGTTAAAATTCTGTCAAACGGTGTTTTCCAGTTGATTGCGGCAAGCACACCCAGAGGGATTCCAACAACCCAGACAAGAAATATTACGACAGTTGTTAAAAGCAGGGTATTTGGAATACGTTCTTTGAGTTTTGTACTGACTTTTTCGCCGTTGGATGTTACTCCCAAATCACCTTTAATAAATGATTTTGCCCACTTACCGTATTGCACAATAATCGGTTTATCAAGCCCCAGCCTTTCTGTTTCTTTTTGTAGAGTTTCTTTTGAAACAGAAGGGTTCAAACGCAGTTCCGCCAAAGGGTCAACCGGCGACAAACGTATTATAAAAAAGCTTATCAGCGAAACTATAATAAGTAGCGGTATTGTTTGAAGTATTCTTTTTAATATGTAGATTAATATTTGCATTGTCTTTCCTTATTTGGAAGCTAAGAAGGTAATAAGATAAGCAGCTAAGCTATTTATCCTAAAATGCCTACCCTCCTATCTTCCTATCCTCATTAATATATATTTCCTCAATATTGTGTGTCACCCCGCCCAGACTTGTAGGATATACATTTTTAAATCTATCTCTCATTGCCGAAATTATTAATGGAGAATAAATATATATCAACGGTTTTTCATCATACACGATTTCCTGATATTCATCATAATATTTTTTACGGTCTTCAAATTTTGTTTGAAGCGCACCCTGTGTATAAAGATAATCTATTCTGTTTTCAAACGGGTATCTCTTACTGTTTAAATCCCGCTCCAATCGCTGGTTAAAAATATGCAGAGTTCCGTCAGACAGCCAGACATTTTTACCGCCGTTAGGTTCAAGAGGGGAGCCTGTAAAGCCCATTATTACC
Organism: Candidatus Gastranaerophilales bacterium; assembly: GCA_944324015.1. Classification (GTDB taxonomy): domain Bacteria; phylum Cyanobacteriota; class Vampirovibrionia; order Gastranaerophilales; family Gastranaerophilaceae; genus Stercorousia. The sequence continues at coordinate 46,550 of CALUUR010000004.1, read as the reverse complement.
ATATCCCAGTCAAGCGTTGCCATGAGTTTATTTACAAGCGAATTAAATTCAATAGGTTTGAAATTAACTTTCATGCCTAAATCTTCTAAATCCTGTTTTACCATAACACCTATTGCTTCGCGCTCGGTATTTCCGGCATTTGTATAAAGGTCAAATTCCACATGATTGCCGAATTTATCAATTAAATGTTCTGCTTTATCCCAATAAAAACCTGATTTTTTGAGAAGTTCTTTTGATTTATTTAAATCTCTTTTGTGACCTTTTATGTCCTTGTTGAGAAAAATTGAATTAAGAGTTTCAGGAGTAAATAAAGGTTCTGCAAGACCGCTTGCTATATTAAACACCATATTTTCCCTGTCTATTGCGTAATCAACAGCCTGACGGAAGTTTTTATCCTGAAACCAGACCTGTTTTTTAGGAGAAACATAGTATTTCCCTTTATCATCTTTACGGTTATTCATGTTCATTGCAATGTACATTGTTCCGGTATTAGGCCCTAGATTGTAAACAGTAAAATCTCCATGTTTTTCCATTTCCTTAAATCTTGCAACATTTGCTCCCTGAAGAGTTATCTCATCCAGCTCCCCGCCTTCAAACTTCAAAACCTGATTGTTGATATCCCCTACAATCAAATAAATAATCTTGTCAAGATAAGGAAGCTTTTGATCATCCTTATTTATAACGTAATAATCAGGGTTGCGCTCAAATACGACTCTCTGCGCCGGAACATATTCTTTCAGCCTGAAAGCACCTGACGTTACAAATTCCTTCGGGTCGGTGTTTGTCGATAAAAAACCCTCAAAATAAGCTTTACCGCGCTTAACAGCGGGTTCAAAAACATGCTTGGGCGCAATAGGCGACGAAAGCATTCTCAAAAAAGGAGCAAAAGGCTGCGGGGTAACAAATTTAACCGTATAATCATCCACTTTTTGAACAGTCGGAAGCTTTCCGTCAATAACGATAGAATCTCTTATTGAAGTATTACCGAAACCGTCAAAAATTATATTCTGCCAGGTAAACACAACATCATCCGCAGTAATAGGTTTACCATCAGACCATTTTATACCTTTTCTTAAATGAATTATATATTCGCATCCGTTTACTGAAAAATCTTTTGCGAGCTTTGGTATAGTATCGCCTGTCACAACATCAGTGGTAACAAGTCCGTCATACATAATATCAGACATCTGGGATGATATGTTATCCTTTGAATTGAACGGATTAAATGTTTTTGGCCCTTCTCCTATTGTTGACGACACAAAAGTTCCGCCGAATTTGCCGATAGGAGCCTGAGATTGAAGATAATCAACTCCGTTTATAGTAACATTTTTCTTTATATACGGGTAATAATCAAGTACATAAGAGGTTTCAATGTCCGAAGAAGTCATATTTTCTTGAGGGACATCAGCTTTTAAACAGGCTTTAAGAACAAGCGCAGTCAAAATCAAAACCAAGATAACATATATAACCCGTTTCATAGTTTTAGAATAACATAAATATAATTTTTGTTTATAGCCTGAGTGTAGATATATAATATGAAACGTTAATTTTTTCTTAAGAAAATTAATTTTTTTACAAAACCGTTATATAAATATAATGTAGACTTGAATAAGGAGAAAAGGAGAAAATATTATGTTGAAACCATTAGGAGACAGAATTGTTATCAAAGTTATTGAAGATACCGAACAAACTTCAGGCGGAATTTTTATTCCTGACAGTGCTAAAGAAAAACCACAAAAAGGTGAAGTTGTTGCAGTAGGCGCAGGAAAAGTTAACGACAAAGGAGAAAGAGAACCTATGGACGTTAAAGTCGGCGACACTGTTCTTTATGCAAAATATGCAGGCACAGATATTAAAATGGACGGTGTAGAATACAAAATTCTATCTGTAAAAGACGCATTGGCAATTATTGAGTAATTTTTATAGGAGAAATAGAAAATGGCAAAACGTATAGTATTTAATGAAGAGGCAAGAAAATCGCTTCTTAAAGGTATAGATGCAGTAGCAGATGCAGTTAAAGTAACATTAGGGCCAAAAGGGAGAAACGTTATATTAGAAAAGAAATACGGTGCTCCGCAAATCGTTAACGATGGTGTTACTATCGCAAAAGAAATCGAACTTAAAGACGGCCTTGAAAATTCAGGCGCTCAATTGTTAAAAGAAGTTTCTTCAAAAACAAACGATGTAGCAGGTGACGGTACAACAACAGCTTCTGTATTGGCTCAAGCAATCGTTAGAGAAGGTTTGAAAAACTTAACAGCCGGCGCTAACCCGATGTCTATGAAACGCGGTATTGACAAAGCTGTTGAAGTTTCAGTAAAAGAAATTAAAGATATGTCAAGACCTGTTAACACAAAAGAAGAAATTGCTCAGGTTGCAGCAATTTCAGCAGGCAACAACAAAGAAATCGGCGAACTTATTGCAGAAGCAATGGAAAAAGTAGGCCATGACGGTGTTATTACTGTTGAAGAAAGTAAATCTTTCGGAACAAATTTAAAAGTTGTAGAAGGTATGCAGTTTGACAAAGGCTACTTATCACCTTACTTCGTAACCGATGCAGAAAGAATGGAAGCAGTTTTAGAAGATGCTTATGTATTCTGCTGCAACAAAAAAATCAACCTTATTTCAGATATGGTTCCTTTACTTGAACAGGTAGCAAGGGACGGTAAATCATTGTTATTAATCGCTGAAGATGTTGAAGGCGAAGCTTTAGCAACATTAGTTGTTAACACAATGAGAAAAGTTTTAAGAGCAGTTGCTGTTAAAGCTCCTGGGTTCGGCGACAGAAGAAAAGCAATGCTTGAAGATATCGCAATTCTTACAGGCGGTGAAATGTTCACTGAAGAACTCGGGATCAAGCTTGAAAATGTTACAACTCAAATGTTAGGTAAAGCAAAACGTGTTACAGTAACTAAAGATGAAACAACAATCGTTGTAGGAGATGAAACAAAACAGGCTGTTCAAGACAGAGTTCGTTTAATCAGAAAACAAATAGAAGCATCTGACAGTGAATATGATAAAGAAAAACTTCAAGAACGTGTTGCAAAACTTTCAGGCGGTGTTGCAGTAATTGAAGTAGGTGCAGCATCAGAAGTTGAATTAAAAGAAAGAAAATTAAGAATTGAAGATGCCCTGAATGCTACAAGAGCTGCTAATGAAGAAGGTATAGTTCCGGGCGGCGGCGTTGCATTAGTAAGAGTTCAACAAAAACTTTCAAAACTTGTTGATACAACACACTTCTCATCAGATGATGAAAAAATCGGCTTCAAAATCTTAACTGCTGCATTAGATGTACCTTTAAGAGCAATTGCACACAACGCAGGCGCTAAAGCTGATGTTGTTGTTGATACTGTAATGACACACGAAGGAGCTTACGGTTACGATGCATTAAACGATGAATACGTTGACATGTTCAAATCAGGTATCGTAGATCCTGCTAAAGTTACACGTTCAGCTCTTGAAAATGCAGCATCAGTAGGTTCAATGTTGTTGACAACAGAAGCTGCTGTTGTAGATATTCCTGAAGAAAAATCAGAACCTGCAATGCCTGCCGGAATGGGCGGCATGGGCGGTATGATGTAATTTTATTCCAGCATAAATAAAAAAAGTACCGGTAAAAATACCGGTACTTTTTTATTTGTTATTATCTACGGCCTCTGCGGCGATGAGTTTCTTGTGTTGTATCAATTAAATTACCCTGAGCATCAACACCTAAATTATACTGTTTTAAACTTTCAAGATGATCTTCCATAAATTTCTTTTCAACATCTGAAAGTTCAACACCACTTTGCTGCTTTGAAAGCAAATCTTTATAAATTGCATTATTCATGGATACTTGATTTGAGATATTCATTAATATATCATTTAAACCTTGTCTTGAATTTGAAGAAATTCCTCTAAATGAATACTGACCTGTTTTCTTATCGTATTCAGCTTTATTTCCAGAACCTATTGACATTGTTTTAAAGAATTTATTTGCTTCAGGACCTCCAAATAACTGCATTTTAGCATCCAGTCGATAACCTCCATTACCATCAGGTAAAAACGTATAAGTGCCGACAGTTTTCTCATTGTTTATATTATGCTCAACAGGTTCCTGATTAATAGGTTCTGCAGCCGGAGAAGCAAGCGTTTCTGATTGTTGGACAGCAGACCCATTAATTACTTCTGCATTATTTACTTCCGCAGATTGTACAGAAACTCCAGACACACTATTATTAGATTGTTCCTTAACCAATTCTCTCAATTGAGCCTGATCAAGTGTCTGCCCATCTTTCTTAAATACAAGCTGAGGAGTACCTCCTATTGTAACAAAAGATGCTGTCACACCTTCCGGCAAGCCTTCAGGAAATACATTTTTTATCATGTCATCCATTTTTGTCTGCGTAATATACTTATTTTTACCGAATGTGCTGACAGGGACAAGAGTTTCACCCATTGTTCCGTCTTCATTAATTAACCGTCTTACTTTATTTCCATCCTCATCACGCAAAACAGCTATTTCCTGCTTTTCACCGTTAACTTCTCTTGTGAATGTTTTTGCACCTATTTCATCAAGAGTTGCCTCTGTTAATTCTTTTCTTACTTCTTGCGGTAATTCAGCAATATCAAGTTCCGGCGGATTATCAATTTTGGGTTCGGGAGCAAGCTTTACTTCAGATTTTTCAAGTTTTGGAGGTTCTTTTGGAGTTTCTTGTGCAACTTCCGGTTTCTTACCTGTCAAAAGTTCCACAATTCTGTTCCAAACATTCTCCACAAGCTGTATTACCTGTCCGGCAGCAACTTTAAAATCAGTTTTCCAATTCTGCTTATTATTCAGCTGGTCGACATCATCCCCTCCTGAATATATCTGAGAACCGCTTTCCTGAGCAGTTTTAACTTCGCGCATAACATCCTGCCATACAGACAAATCATTATTAGATATCTTTTGTCCGCTGCCTTCAATTTTAGCTTTAATAGCTTGTGTAATACCTTGACCTGATTGTATCGAAATATCAACCATATAAAAACCTCGTTTTTAAATACTCTCTTATATATATAAAAACAAACAGCAACAAAAAATTTCATTTTTCGACTAATCAGGCACACATCATATCATATCATATAGATGATTATAACAGGGTTTCAGCTCATTTTCATATATTTACATTACTTTACAATTATTTTTTATAATTTGATGTACATATTCACATTATTAAATTATTTAAACAATTCACTGCTTAAATATCTCTCACCTGTGTCAGGCAAAATTACAACAATCAGCTTTCCATCATTTTCTTTACGTTTTGCAATTTCTAATGCAGCATACATCGCAGCTCCTGAAGATATCCCGCACAAAATTCCTTCTTCTTTAGCTAATGCCCTTGCAGTTTCCATTGCATTCTCATCTTTAACCGGGAAAATCTCATCAACAATGCTTTTTTCAAAATTACCAGGGATAAAATTCGCACCAATCCCTTGAATACCATGAGCACCAGCATGCTTTCCGGCCAGAACCTGAGAAGAGTATGGTTCAACAGCAATTGCTTTAATTTCAGTTTTTTTATGTTTTAAACTTTTTGCAATACCTGAAATCGTTCCGCCGGTTCCAACGCCCGCAATCACAATATCAACTTTACCGTCAGTACTTTTCCATATTTCTTCGGAAGTTATTTTTTCATGAATTTCAGGATTTGCAGGATTGTTAAACTGCTGGGGGATAAAAGAATTTTTAATTTCGCGATGAAGTTCTTCCGCTTTGTCAACAGCCCCCTGCATACCTTTTGCACCTTCGGTCAGAACAATTTCAGCACCGTAAGCGGCCAAAAGTTTACGTCTTTCTATACTCATAGTTTCAGGCATTGTTAAAATCATTCTATATCCCTTAACAGCACACACCATAGCAAGACCTATCCCCGTATTTCCGCTGGTCGGTTCAATTATCACTGTTTCTTTATTTACAAGTCCTTTTTCTTCTGCATCTTTAATCATATTAAGTGCCGGACGGTCTTTTATTGAACCTCCCGGATTAAAACTTTCCAATTTTGCTATTATACAGGCATTCCCGTTGTTAATTTTATTTATTTTTACAAGAGGAGTATTACCTATTAATTCAAGTACATTTTCCGCAATCTTCATGTTTAACTCCTTTTGCTACATATTATAAAAGGGCTGATTAAAAATCAACCCTTTTATATTTTTATATATTCAAAAAAGATTACTCAGCAGTTTCGGCAGATGCTTCCGGTGCGGGAGCATCAGGTCTTGGGCCTTCGGGACCAAATCCCGGACGGGGTCCGAATTCATGATGACCGCCTTTTTTATGTCTTTTTTCAAAGTTTTTACGGCCTTCTTCTTTCATTTTCTTCAATTCTTTTTGTTGTTTTTTAGTAAGAATAGCTTCAAAATCTTTCATGTTTTGCATGCGTAATTCATGTGCCTGAACTTTTAATGCTTTTATTTCTTTATGAATTTCTGCCAGCTTTTCCTGCTGCATTTCAACAGCCATTCTTGAACGTTTTACAGCTTCTGCCTCCTGACGTTTTTCTTTAATTTTTTCCATAATAGGTTTCATCTGTTCAACGCCTTTTTGACGAATTTCTTTTGCCTGAGCTTTTTGTTCATCAGTTAATTTCAAGCGGTTTTCAAAATCTGCCTGACGTTTCTTAAATTCAGGATTAACAGGAGGTCTTTTCTTACAATTGCACTCTTTAGACTGAACCGTAGATTTTGTTGGAACAGCATCAGGAGCCGCAGTTGTTGTAGTGTCAGCCGCAAAAGTTGCAGAAGCTGCAAAAATCATAACACTTGCAATTAATAAAGCTTTTTTCATCATAATCATAATCCTTTCTTTTTATAACAAATCTTGTAACTTTTCTGCCAGTTCTTTTTTGGCATTGTATAGTCTTGATTTAATTGTACCCACAGGGCATTTCAGTTTATGAGCCGCGTCCTCATAAGAATACCCGTATATTTCACACAGCATGACTGTTTGTTTAAATTTTGGTTTCAAGGTATTTATCGCCTCAATAATTCTTTTCTGTCTGTCATTACTTATCAAAATAAGTTCCGGTGCAGGTTTCTTGTCTTTTATAAGGTTCAGATGCTCATCATCTGCTACAGTGCTGTCAGATATCTTTTTATAAGAGGATTTCAGATAATCCTTTGATACATTCTTTGCAATAGTATTTATCCAGCTCTTAAAAGAACCATGTTCTTTGTAATTTTTGGCATTTTTCCATACCTTTACATAAACTTCTTGTTCTAAATCTTCGTTTGTTTCTTTTGTAATAAGTTTTATAATACTTCTTACATTATTCCGGTTGCTTTTTATAAGCTCTTTAAAATCCATTAACTATTCCACCATTAAAAATCCGTACGAATCTACAGGGAAACCGTAATCTTCCGCACTAAGAGTTGTACCATACTTTATAGTTTCGGAAATATCCGTGTTTAAATTAATTACTCCCAGAGTCGTCCCGCTTAATAATATTGCGAATACGGCACAGGCAGCTTTTAACTTTACCACATTATGTCTTTTTGACTTGTAATACGGTCTTACTTCTTTCAACAATTCAGAAACCTTATCCATGACCTCCTGTTCTTTTTGGCAGTCTTTACATGAATTAACATGTTCTTTTAATGTTTCGTCATTGCCGAATGTAAATAAAGCTTCGTATTTAGTACATTTTTCTTTCATTTTCTGGTCCTTCTGTATAGAATTTGTTGTATAGATTTTTTAACCTCTATACTATTAGAACGATTAAAAAATAAAAAAGTTCATTTTTTATTTGCAAATATTTTTTTCGTAATATATTATAACAAATGTAGCATACACTAGCAAAAATTTAAATTTACTGATTTTAAACTCTAAGGAATTATGTCACTAGCAGAAACTCTAAAACGCACCTGTAAAAAACTGGGCGAAAATAATAAACCGACTTATGTTGTAATGGCAATTGCAGCAGTTAAAGGGATTTGCCGTCCGACATTTACAATGATGGACAAAACAGAAAAACCCGAAACAAAAAAATATACTGCTTTGAGAGAAGGATTGACAGAAGCTATTGCAATACCAGCATACTGGGCCAGCGGAGAACTTGCAGGTGCACTAGCAAAAAAAGTTTTTAATAAAGACAAAGCGTTAGCAAAACGTGCGGAAACAAATCTCATGTTTCTGGGTGTATGTACAGCGGCTTTAATTATTATTCCGGCAGTCTGTTCCGTTGCTATAAAACCTATTATGAACATGATGGGGTTAAAACCGCCCGAAGAAAATGAACAACCGAAAAAAATACAGGCTAATCAAACTCCTGTACAGCCATATCAGTTTAATACTTTTCATGATAAAAATAAATTCCCGCAGATGCGTACGTTCACAGGCAGACCTCAAATCGGTCTGAGGGTAGGTGGCTTATGATTGGAGCTGTACAAAATTTCTTAACAAGTTCTAAATTTGCTTCTATTGCCCAGAACACAACGCAGTCGGTTACAATAGAAACAACTTTAAAATCAATCGGCAGGCCGGGATTTATCCTGATAGATAACGATATTGATTCTGATACAAAACAGTATGCAGCATCTAAAGAATTTCTATATCAGGCAACATGTCTCGGTGTTTATCTTGCTTTAATTGTACCTTTCTTTAAAAAGGGCGGATTTAAGCTCGCAAAAGAAAAACTGTTCAAAAATACACAGGGATTTGAACATTTTAAAAATGTTAATGAATACCTGCATTACCGTAAACTTGCGGATAACCCGTCAATAAAAAACAGACAGGCAAGCCTTGAAAAAGAACTGATAGCAACAAAAGACAGGGTTATTGACAAATATGATGCGACATTACAGGCAGAATTAAAAAAAGAAAACCCCGAAAAATTTGCCTATGTAAAAGGTGCAGTTGAACTAAGCAACATAATAGGCTCGGTCTTAGGGCTTGCAATACTTGCTCCTCAGGTAAGCCATGCTTTTATCCATCCGGCTTTGAAATTTTTAGGACTTGAAGATAAAAATAAAAAAGCCCAAAATCAACAAAAACTTGATACAAAAGCATAAAAAAAGAACCTTAAAAGGTTCTTTTTTATTTAAGATTTTTGCTTTTATTAATAATCCATTACCCAGCCATTTTGGATTATTGAATCAATACAAGCGCTATATCCACCCTTTATACAACTGGTAGGATCTGAAAGCAGATTATCATCCATATTTGCAGAACCAACAGTCCCATCATTATGAACAAAAAGCAAAAATAAATCTCTGCCATAGACATTAGGTTTTTGCTTTCCATTAATATCTGTAACGGCTATTAATTTTTCAGTGTTCAAGCATATAGAATAGCCGCTTGCAACAACCGCACATTGATGATCCGAAGATAAAATATCTCTTAATCTCACAGATTTACCTTCAATAGTAGAATAGGAATCTGCTAAACATTTACCTGCTGCATCATCAGCATCACAGGTTTCTATAGTTTTAAAATATGTTTCTAAAAACAACCCCGGTGTTCCCTGTCTAATAGCTTTAGTAGCTTTAAATGTTTGTGTAAAATCATCAGCCATAGCCTGCTCAGTAGCCTGGGATAATTCTGTATGAACTTTTCTTAATTGTGTAACATAAGAACGATTCTGCCAGCCCTTCATAAGGTTCGGCATGGTCAACGCCGCAACTACACCCAGAACGCCAAGCGTAACCAAAACTTCCGCTAATGTGAATGCCTTTTTCATAATAACCCTCTCATAATGTTTCTAACAATGATAACATTATATTATCATACCCGAATAGAATTTACAATATATTCAACCGACCTTTGAGATATCATTTGAGCTTTTAATTTCTTATTTTTACGCTCTTTTTTAGGGAGTTCCAGAGGTTCGACAATACCCCAGTTAGAATTTACCGGCTGAAATTTCTCATGGCTGCCGTCGCTTATATATTGCGTTAACGCACCAAGCATTGTAACTTTAGGCAAAACAATAAGATTTTCGCCTTTAATATACCTTGCTGCATTAATACCGGCAAGCATTCCTGTTGCAATTGATTCTGTATACCCTTCCGTTCCCGTTATCTGACCTGCAAAAAATAAATTTTCCCGCTTTTTTGTCTGTAAAGATGCATCAAGAACTTTTGGAGAATTTATAAAGGTATTCCTGTGCATTACACCGTATCTTACAATATTAACATTTTCCAGACCGGGAATAGAATGTAAAAGTTCTTTCTGAGCGCCCCATTTCAGATTGGTTTGAAATCCCACAAGATTGAACAATGTCTTTGCAGAATTATCCTGACGGAGCTGAACCACTGCATAATTTTCAATACCGGTTCTCTTATCTACCAACCCGACAGGTTTCATCGGTCCAAATCTTAATGTGTCAACCCCGCGTGATGCAAGGACTTCTATAGGAAGACAGCTCTCAAAAAATTTTGCATCTTTTTCGAAATCTTTCAATTCAATTCTTGGCGCATTGATTAATATATTATAAAAATTCTCATACTCATCTTTATTCAAAGGACAGTTTATATATGAAGCCTCTCCCTTATCATATCTGCTTGCCCAGAAGGCTCTGTCAAAATTGATACTGTCTTTTTCTACAATAGGTGCTATTGCATCAAAAAAATAAAAATGTTCACTTTGAGTAAAATTTTTTATCGAATCCGCAAGTGCATCAGCAGTTAAAGGCCCTGAGGCAATAATTGTAACCCCATCAGGAATCGTTAAAACTTCCTCTTTTAATATATTAATATTGTTATCTTCTGCTATCCTCTGTGTAACGGTTTCAGAAAAAAGTTCTCTGTCAATTGCAAGTGCACTGCCCGCTGGAACAGAACATTCACGGGCAATTTTTATCAATTCTCCCCCTAAAAGTTCCATCTCTTTTTTCAAAAGTCCGGAAGCATTAGAACAATCTGCCGCTCCCAAACTGTTCGAACAAACAAATTCTGCAAATTTATCCGTCTTATGCGCACCTGTTGTTTTTTCAGGGCGCATTTCATATAAGTTAACTTTTATACCTCTTTTTGATAACTGTAACGCAGCTTCTGAACCTGCTAATCCGGCACCTACAATATTTACTTCCATAAAATCCAGTTTATCGCGGACAAAAAATAGTGTCAATTTTATATACACGCGGGTGATTTTTTATATTTCAATAAGGTTTATTACTTTTTTGTAAATTTATTGTTATATTTGTAGTAAAAAAACTTGCAAGTTTAATTTATATTAAGTATAATAAATACACTTAATACATTTATGACCTTTAATTTTTGTTAACATCCAGACAAAAACTAGCAATAAGTGTAAAGATAATGTTTTTTAATATGTGTGTAGTTATGAAATTATAAAGTAGGGACATGTCAGTAAAAGCAATCAATTCATCAACAGAACTTGTTAAACAAAACCGTTCTAAAAATTTAAAAAGCAATCAAAAAAATCAACAGGCTTTCACAGGAAGTTTTAATCCTATAGTAATGTTAATGGATGGGATAGAAAAAGGCGGATTTGCAGCTTCTTTTATTACACAGGACGGAATTGGCATGGTTGCGCCGAGAATTTACGAAGGTCTGAACAGAAATCGTAAAGAAGATGAAAACGGTAAAAAAACAGGTCCTTTAAATTGGGAGTTTGCAAGACGTGAAGGTATAAGAGAAGTATTAAGCGGTCCCAGTGCATTTTTAATACCGCTTGGAATACTAACTCTGATTAAAAAATTCGGCGGTACTGCGAATAATGTTCAGGTAAGCCATATTCAGGCATTAGGCAAAGATTTTGCAGAATATGTATCTCAAAATCCGGAACAGCTAAAAACTCCGGCAGAATTCAAAAAAGGATACTATACTAAAGTATTCGAAAATCTTCTTGAAACTTCTACGGAAAAAAGTTTCGCCGGTAGTGAACTGAAACAAAAAGCCGGTGACTTTGCAAAATTGCTGGTTGATGCAGAAACAAACCGTGCAAATAAAAATAAAAAGACTGCTAAAGAATTAAATGCCAAACTTGTAACGGAATATATGGATGTAAGAAAAACGCATTCTGCACCTTCAAACGATGGATTAGCAGCATCATTGAAAGTTGAAGGGAAAAAAGAACCTTTAGAAACAAATATAAAACGCCTTACACAAAGCTTAACAGATTACACAGATGATGTTCTGAAAAGAATTAATAAAAAAGGAATTACAGATGGAGCAGAATTAAAAAAATTTGTTACTGACTTCAATAAATTCCGTGCCGGAACAAGAGTAATATCAAATCTTGGTATGTGGTCGGCAGTCGTAGTTTTCTATACATTAATACCTAAATTATATAATATCGGAATTAAACACGATCCAGGATTAAAGGGGTTGGAAGAACCGCAGACCAATAATGACACTAAACAGGAAAAAGAATCTGTAAAAAATACAACAAAAGATGATAACAACAATACAGTAAAAAAAGAGGTAGCTTTCACCGGAGGTGTTGTATCTAAAATAGGTGAAACAGCAGCAAAAAGCAACGGAATAAGCAGAGCTCTAAAAATATTTGAATTTAACGGCGCATCAATGACAGTTCCTGCAATGCTTACTTTATTGTTCGGTTTCTGTCTGCCGCCAAGATATATTAATGCAAAAAGCGATAAAGAAAAGAAAGAAATCCTTGTACGTGATATTACAAGTTTCTTCTCTATTTTGTTTGCTGCAAAAGCTTTAGCACGCGGATTTTCAGATGTATTTGCAAAATTATCCGGTCTTGCATTAAATGTGAAACCTGCAAATCACTCTAAAAGCTTTTTACATAAAGTTAAAAACTATTTTACAGCCGGCTCAGGTGTTGAAGTATTAACAAGTGAACAAATTATTTCAAAATACAGCAATATTAATAATTATAAAGATGGTATCACAGGGTTCTTTAAATTCTTAAAGGAAAATGGCGGGAATCCTAAAAAAGTACTCAAAATAGATAAAACTGTTAAAGAAAATGCTGATAAAATCTTGAAACAATTCAAGAATAAATCTCTTGAAAATGCAACTATAGAAGAAATAGAAGATGCATTCAAACAGGCTAAAGGTACGGAAGCTCTTGAAAATATTTACTCGGTATTTTCATCTAAAGATAACAAGTTTATCAATAGGGCAAAAACTTTCAACAGCGCGTTTGGTTTTGCTTCTACACTTGTACTTGTACCGGCATTTATGATGTGGCTTGCAAGATATTGTGAAAAAATGACAAAAGATGCAATAGAAAAAGAAAAAGCGGAAAAAGCTCAGGCACAAGCGCCGCAGCCGCAGCAATCTATTCAGTTTATTGCAAACAGCAAACCGACAATGGCAGGATTTCTTAAATAAAAAAAAGCGGGTTTAATAAAACCCGCTTTTTTATATTTTTTTTATATGCTTAGTCCTGAATTAAAGCATTAATATCAGCAACCATTGCATCCGGATCAAAGCCATGAACTTTTGCTCCCGCTTCCAAATTTTCAAAATGAGCAGCAGCACATCCTATACAGCCCAAACCGTATTTTTGAAATACTTCAATACTTTCAGGACACTGTTGAACGATATCCATAATGTTCATATCTTTTGTAATTTTTCCTGCCATAATATTTTCTCCTTATGTTGACTTAATTTTACCTGTCATTAAAAATATTATACAATAAAAATAGAAGGAAGTATAAAGTATGGAATTTTTAAAAAATTTATTCAAAGATGATGAAAAAGTAATAGGTCTTTGCGCATTCAAAAAACGTGAACGAAGAATATATTCATTCACGCCTGCATTTTCTGAAACTAATCTTATTTATAAGACAAATTACTCACAAAATATCTTTTTAAACTAGCATTGGATATCTAATCTGTTACCAACAGAAGAAGCTGAAGCCCCTAACATACGAAGGCCTTCATCATCAGCAGTTTTGGGATGATTCAGATTATAATGTCCCTGATTTACAGCATTACTGACGAATTTTCTTGCAACTGCCGGCATTTCAAAGTTATATCTTGTATTTATCCCGTTTACATTCGGATTAAAATGAACTGCTCCGGACATAATTCCTCCAATTTTTCCCTTATACTTTAATAAAGTATTTTTGTTAGGAAAAATTGCCAGAATTTCAAAAAAATATTAAGAAATATTAAGCCAATAAATCTAAATTCTTTGCCTGAGTTTCACTTCCGCGTACTCTCGGATGATTTAAATTATACTCATTATTATCCTGACGCGCAAACAAGCCCGTGTCAAAATTATTTTGAACACCTCTGTTTTGCCGCCCGTTTTCAAAAAAGTTAACGGCATTAACTCTAAAAATATTATTCGGTTGTATAGCTTCAATTCCGTTCATAATATATTCTCATATAAAATAAAAATAATATTTGCAGACTAATTTCAGATTTTAAAATTATTGTTACAATTTTAACAAATTATTGATCACTTTCGTGGTGTTCGTTATCTTTCATCAACTTTGCAAAATCTGAAGGTTTGATGCTCTGAACAAACTTTTTAAATTCCTGAGCCTCTTCTTCATCTTTTGCAGAATCCGTTGAAACAGAGCCGTTTGAGATAACATTAGCCGTAACAAATATCGGTGCATCCACCCTTATTGCAACAGCAATCGCATCCGAGGGTCTTGAATCTATCTCAAGAGTATTGCCTTCACCATTTGTCAAAAACAATGTCGCATAATAAGTATCTTTTTCTACATCGTTTATTTCAATTCTATCAAGCTTGTAACCGGTTTTTTCAATAATATTAATAATCAAATCATGCGTCATCGGACGTGCAACAGACAAATTTTCAATTTTTCTTATAATAGCACTTGCTTCTGCAGATCCAATCCAGATAGGAAGCGCTTTCCTGTTTTCTTTATCATGTAAAACAACAATCGGGGAACCTGTTCTTGTATCAAGAGCAATACCCATAACTTTCATTTCAATCATTTACAAACCTTTCGTTTACTTATATTTTATCTCACAATGTGCGGGCGGTCAAGTAAAAAGGTAATAAAAAAGATTTACGAAAAAAAATATTTATGTTAGAATAAAATTATCCGCATGCAACATGCGCCCTTGGAGTAGTGGCCGAGTGGCTGAAGGCGGCACCCTGCTAAGGTGTTATGTGGGGCAACCTGCATCCAGGGTTCAAATCCCTGCTACTCCGTTTTTAAAAGGCTTTCAAGCCTTTTATTTTTTTGGGGTGTCGCCCTATATTTTTTAAATGCTCACAGAATGCTCACAAAATATTTTTTCTTCTATTGCATCGCCACTTTTCACATTTTTCCCATCCTAATCATCTTTTTTAGTTTTTTAGTTGAGATAAAATAATTATAATCGGCAAAACAAAAAATGGAAATATTATTAAGATAATATTCAGACTATATTTTATAATATAAATATGAATATAATTTTTAAAGTCATTTATAAAGTCAGTAATATAATATTTTCAATATTTTTCACTTTAATTATCACTTCAATAATATCTGATGCTGAATATTTTATGATTAATGATACCATATTCTTTAGAATTTTATCGATAATAACGTTAATAAGCCTGTGGCTGCCGGTTTTTATTAGAACAAATATTTATATAATATCTATATGCATTTTTATATTTATTGTCTATTTTGTTCTTTATATTTCCCATCCGTTATTATAGAACTTATTATTTTTTATAATCCGGCAACAAATCATACATCAAAATTGAACAACTGCAGTAAGGATAGTTACGGCCTCTTTCTCGTCCTAATCTATTGGCCACTTGGTCTCTTTCTGAATCGGCAATTGCTTCTTCAACAGTTGCCTTATGAGTATAAACATATGTATACTGGTCATATTTCTCTTTTAAGTTACTCAATAATGTTACAGATTTTTCACCAATAATACTAATTGCTTGTGTGGCTTAACAATTAGTTTTTGAGTGGTGATAGGAATTTCTATATTTAAGAGAGCGGAAAATTATTTTTAATCTGTTCATCTTTTTCACTATCCTCTTCTATAAACCATTCAATAAGCGGCTTCTTTTCTCCAAACGAAAACTTAAAACCACGTGCGAAATCATCATCAGTTAAAAAATTATAACTTACATTAAACGCAACAGGTTCCTCCTTTACTCCTAATTGTTTAAATTTTTCGGCTGATACCTTATTCCCGCCATCCTCCATAACATTTGCATAATTATACCCTTTAAAACAACAAAAAGGGACTTTAACTCTGCCGTCACTTCCCTGTGTCATAAGTCCAAAAGACCTGCAAATTAAGCCTCTGTAATCATAAACAGAACATACATTATTTATCAAAAACGGACAGTCATATTTAAAATCATCGCCTTTAAAATCCTTCATTTGTTGACGAATCTTATTTACATTTTGGGCGACAATTTTTTTCTTCTCAATGTCCAGCTGCCAGGCTCCTATCATAAGATAATCCATTTCAATTTTTGAATAAGGGAACTGCGCATTTTGACAGCACATCGCACAACCTTTTTGACAACGAATATATGGTTTTTGCCTTTCAAAAAATTTCTTTAGTTTTTCATCTATAAATTTTAAATAAGTTATATAATTTTGAAGCATCGTTTTCCTTATAAAAAGCTGTCAGAGCTAATACAACCTACAGCTTTAACTTTAAATAATGTTATTTTAAATATTTACAAAAAAATTCACCCAATTTTTCAACCGCCTGATTAACATATTCGGGTTTGTAGTACATTTCCATATGAGTAGCTTTCGGTATAATAACCAATACTTTCGGTTCAAGAGCTTTCTCATATGCTTCTTTACTAAAGTAAGCGGATTCTGCATTTTCACCGACTATAAATAAAACTGGCCTCGGCGATATAAATTCCGGTCTGTCAAAAGCAGTAAACGCAGCCTGTTGTGCATAATTGGAAAAGATATATTTATTTCCCGAACGCGGATGCTGAGCCAAAGGGGTTCTATAATATTCATAACCCTGACGGTACATTTTCGGAGCATTCTCAGGTATTTCTTCAAGGGAATTCGGAACATATCCTGAATATTTTATAGGAGCACCATTTGCTTCTTTTGTTCTTTGCTCCGCTGCATCTTTTAGTTTTTGGTGCTGTTGCTGTATTGTCATAGAATCTCCGAGTCCCTGACGTCTTGCACGCCCCAAATCAAATGCACTAACCGTTGCTACAGCCTTTAGGCGCATGTCGGTTTCAGCCGCATTAAAAGCGTAGCCGCCGCCGGCACAAATACCAAGAACTCCTATATTATTTTTGTCTATAAAGGGTAATGTTGTCAAATAATCAACAGACGAACGAACATCCTCAACTCTGGATGCAGGATTTTCAAGATAGTGCGGATCTCCTCCGCTTTCCCCTTGATATGCCGCATCATAGGCAAGTGTTACAAAGCCTTTATGTGCTAGTTTTTGGGCATATAATCCTGCAACCTGCTCTTTAACTCCACCTGCAGGATGAACAACAATAATTGCAGGGTATTTTTTATTTTTATCAAAGGCGACAGGTTTATATATTTCTGCTGCAATCTTAATATTATCATACATTCTATTGTAAAAAACTTTTTCTTTCATAATATTGTCCTTTACTGTTCTTGCATTTACTGCAACGCCGATTGTCATCAAAATTACAGATAATAGTAGACCAAGTATTTTTTTCATTAATTCACCTTTCTAAAATGACAACTTGCCAAGCCAATCTTTTATGTCAGCATCTGTACTGCTTCCACCGCGCCCGTATATAACAATAGGTTTAAGAACTCTTCCACCTTTTGCAAGTTTTGCCATATCTTTATCAATGGTATAACCGCCACCGCCGCCATGAGTAATAAACGGAACAATTGTTTTTCCTTCAAAATTGTTTTCTTCCAGGAATGTCATAACAGGCGGAGCCATAGTATACCACCATGCCGGTGTTCCTACAAAAATAACATCGTAAGGGGCGACATCCGTATTGTTTATAGGCGGATGAATACCTTTATCTTTCTGTTCTTTTGCCACTCCGTAGGCAGTTTCGTTATAATCAGAAGGATAAGGGGTTACAGGTTCAATTCTGAATATGTCGCCGCCGACTTGAGAATGAATTTTTTCGGCAATGAATTTTGTATTGCCGCCCCATGAAAAGTATGCCACTAAAACTTTTTTATCCATAAGACCTCCTTGATTGGCCGCTTCAGTTGAACTGCTTTGCATAAAGGCAAATCCCAAAACACCGCATATAACAACCAGCAGCGGTAAAATAATAAGTAACAATTTTTTCTTCATAATATCACCTTTTTTTATTTTGCTAAACCAATTATCATTTCAACAGTTGCAGGGTCATAATGAGAGAAAAATAAACTTTTTCCTGTATCAAGTGCTCTGATTTCATCAAGCTCTGCATCTGTCAATTTAAAGTCGAATATATTAATATTTTGTTCCATACGCTCTTTTTTTACGGATTTTGGTATTACAATAATACCTTCCTGAGTTAAAAAACGCAATGCAACCTGAGCGGAAGATTTACCGTATTTTTCGCCGATTGAAACAAGAGTTTCATTTTTAAACATATTGTTTTTACCTTCAGCAAAAGGTCCCCAGGCCATAATTCGCGTGTTATACTTGTTCATAACTTCGCGAGCCTGTTTTTGCTGCTGGAATACATGGGTTTCAACCTGATTTACTGCCGGCTGTATTTCACAAAAATGAGATAAATCAACAAATCTGTCAGGGTAAAAATTGCTGACTCCTATTGCGCGGGTTTTACCAGATTTATAGGCTTTTTCCATTGCTCTATAAGTTCCGTAGTAATCTCCAAACGGCTGATGAACAAGAAGCAAATCAACATAATCTGTTTGCAACTTTTTCAAAGATTCATCAATTGATTTTGCGGCTTTTTCTTCTCCTGCATTAGCAATCCAAACCTTTGTTACAAGAAAAATATCTTCTCTTTTTACTCCGGATTTTTTAATTGCATTGCCAACTCCTTCTTCATTATAATAAGCCTGTGCAGTATCAATTAATCTGTAACCGACATCAATTGCATCTTTTACACATATTTCGCATTCAGCAGGGTCAACCTGAAAAACTCCGTACCCTAAAATCGGCATTTCAACACCGTTATTTAATTTTACTATTTCCATTTTAATTCTCCTTTATTTGAAATCATAACATCTGATAGTTACTCTCAGTCAAGAGTTAACTATTTATAATAACAAAATATCAATATTAGCCCTTAAAATCCCTGGCCTTTACAGTCCCCAGTTTGTGAATATCCTCATCAGTTCTGTTGCCGTAAATCGTAATTTTGCTCAACTCTGTTTCTATATTGTTAAATTCTTCATCAGTCAATTCAACTTCTGCTGCGCCAAGATTTTCAACAACCCTTTCATCCTTTCGCATTCCAGGAATAGGTACCACATGAGGGTATTTGTGAAGCATCCAGGCAAGGGAAAGTTGAGCAGGAGTAACACCTTTTTTGTCCGCAACTTCATACAATAAATCCAAAAGCGGCTGATTTTTTTCAACATTTTCAGGATTAAATCTTGTAATAACTCGTCTTACATCGTCACCTTTATACTCTGTATTCTTAGAATATTTACCGCTTAAAAATCCCGACGCCATCGGAGAAAATGCTACAAAACCAATATTTAATTCCTGACAGGCCGGAATAACATCTTTTTCAAACATTCTTTCCATCATAGAGTATTCACTCTGGATTGCAGTTAAAGGTGTTACTGCATGAGCTTTTCTTATCTGTTCTTCAGTTGACTGTGACTGCCCCCAGGCTCGAATTTTACCTTCTTTTATGTATTCGCCCATCCAACTCGCAACTTCTTCCACATTACTGTCTAACGGAACTCTGTGCTCATAATAAATATCTATATAATCAGTTTGAAGCCTTTTTAAAGAGTCATTCAAAGCATTAGTAACACCTTTTTTACTCAGTTTGCCTTCCGGAATTTCCTGCCCCGGCTGAAACACAGGAACAAATTTTGTTGTCAAAATAATTTTGTCTCTGAAAGGTTTTACAGCTTTTCCGACAAGTTCTTCATTTACATAAGGTCCGTATGCTTCAGCCGTATCAAATAATGTGCAGCCAAGATCATACGCCTTATGAATTAATCTTATTGACTCTTCCTCCGGCGGAACAGCTCCGTAACCATGGTTGAAGCCCATGCAGCCCATACCTACTGCCGATACTTCAATATCTCTAAGTTTTCTGTACTTCATAATAAAAATCCTTTCTTTTTTACTTTACAACAATATAAGATTTCAAAATTGCTTCAAGCTGACAACTACAAAACCTGTCCGTCCAGTCAAGCGGTTCAAATTTGCCGTCAGACATGCACCAGCAAGTCATCATTCCGTAAAGTTCAGATATTATAATATGCGTCAGCAACTCAACCGGAGTATTTTTTTTCAACTCTCCGTTTAAAACAGCAGACTCAAGGATATTGTTCAGCATTTCAACGTCATATTTCCATTTTTGCCCGTCTTTATTATCCGGAACATTAGCTGGATCTAATACATCTTTTGTCCATTGCCTGCAAACATTTATCCCACAGGATTCAACACATTCCATAAACCGTCTGAAATAATGAGCTAATTTCTGCGTAATTTTCATATCAGCCATTTCTTCAAGCTCTACAGCTATCTCATTAAAAGGTGCTCTGCTTATGTCAAGAACAATATCTTCTTTTCTTTTAAAATAAGTATAAAAAGTTCCCTTTGCTACACCAGCCTTTTTAGTAATATCTTCAACATTTATTGCGTCAAAACCGTTGTCTCTAAGAAGTTCCAACCCTGCTTTTACAAGTTTTCTTTTTGTATCCTGTGCGGAAATTTGCCTTTTGTTCATATAACTCTCCTGTTTACAAAATCATAATAGCATACTTATGACTTAAAGTCAATGACCACGAGTCAATTTATATTACTTCTTAATTTTACCCTTCAAATTTTTTGTACAACATAGACAAAAATAACTTTGCAGCAGGAGAAAAAACCTGATGTTTTTTCCAAACAATATCAAGTCTTGATTCAAGTTTTGGACTTAACGGTTTAAAACAAATTCCGGGGTTACCCAAAGTATTTATCAGTTTGTCAAGGGTAACAGCATAACCTATACCGCTTTCGACCATAATAACAGCATTATACACAAGATTGTAGGTTGCAACAATATTTAACGTTTCAAATGACTCCCCAAACCAATCTAAAAAACCACTCTTGGCCGAATATTTTTTTGACATCTGCCTTGATGCAATAATAGGTTTATCAATTATATCTTCAAGTTTTATTGTTTCATTAGAAGCCAGAGGACTGTCATTACGCATTATTACCCCCCAAATGTCTTTATACGGGATAGTTAAATTATCATATTTTGACAAATCAATTGGCTGAATTAATATCCCGAAATCTAAAAGCCCTTTATCCAATTTTTCCGTAACATCTTCGGCATTACCGCTATGTATATGAAATTTTATTCCGGAATATTCGCTTTGAAGTTCTTTCATTACCTCTGAGATATATTTCATTGCATCTGTTTCACCACAACCTATATAAATATCACCGCCAATAATTTCATTTATGGATTTAAATTCAGCTTCAGTCTTTTCAACCATATCCACAATTTCTTCAGCACGTTTTCTTAACATCATTCCTTCAGGAGTAAGCGTAATTTTAGACTTTCCTCTTATCAAAAGTTTTTGTCCTAACTCCTTCTCCAGTTCTTGAAGCTGACGCGACAATGTAGGCTGCGTCAAATGCAAAAAGTTTGCTGCGCCTGTTATGCTGCCCTCTCTTGCAACAGTTAAAAAATATCTTAAGACCCTGAATTCCATAACTACTATAATAAAAGTTTTAATTATGCCTGTCAAGTATGTAAGCTATGTAATATAAGTATTTGCTATTTTTAAAATATCAGTAAATAATTAGAAATATACATTTTAATAAGGAGAACATATGGAAATTGTAAGAGTAAATACACCCAGAGGCCTTGAATTAAAAGGGGCAATGTGGGGCGACAATAGCATGGACACTGTAGTTATAATGATGAGCGGAATTTGCAGTAATGTATTTCAAAATGACCTGCTTCCTGCAACAGGAGATTTATTAAGCGCCAATAATATTGCATTTATTGCAGGACATGCCATGGATGCATTCTCAATGATTGCATATTCCGACTTAAAAAATCATGAACAGGTATATACAGGCGTTGTATTTGATGATTTTAATCTTGTATACGAAGATGTAGAATCCTACGTGAAATATGCAAAAGAATTGGGATTTAAAAATATAATCCTTGCCGGACACTCGCTCGGGTCAAATAAAATTATAGATTATCTGGGCAACACTCCTGATAATTTTGTTGATTACTTTATAGTGACATCACCTGTAGATCTCGGCTACTGGTGGAGGGTTATGCCAAATCTTGATAAATGTCTTGAAACTGCTAAGCAGTTTGTTTCCGAAGGAAGAAACAAAGATATTCTGCCTTATGTATTCGGAGGATTTTCACCAATGTGCGCTGAAACAGTTTTGAATTTTTATAACGCAGACCATCTAAAAAACTGTCCGGTTATAAGCGGAGAAGGAAGTTCCGAATCGCTATCATCAATTAAAATTAACGGTGCTTTTGTAATTGGCGGCAAAGACAGTATGGCAAACGGAGATGCTAAAGGATTTATGGAAAAAATTAATTCCTGCTGTAAATATCCGGAACAAAATAAAGTCATTGTTGTTCCTGATGCTTCCCATATTTTCTACAACAAACATAATGAATATGCCTCAACTATACTTGAATGCACACAAAATTTTATAACGGGCAAAACAGGCGTAGTTACAGCGAATTAAATCATAAGCAGATATTTACAAATAACCAGATTTATGCAAAAATTAAATCGGGTTATTGAAATAAGTATGAAAAAAGTATCTGTTATTATACCTTGTTATAATCAGGGAAAATATTTGAAAGAAACTGTTGACTCGGTTCTTAATTCAACATATAAAGATATTGAATTAATTATAGTTAACGATGGTTCTGATGATGATATAACCAAATCCGTTTTAAAAGAACTTGAAAAACAAGCGATTAATATAATAAATATTGAAAACTCAGGAGTTTGTAATGCAAGAAACATAGGTATTAAAGCAGCTTCTGGGGATTATATACTGCCTTTGGATGCAGATGACAAAATCGCGCCGGAATATATTGAAAAAGCTGTAGATATACTAAATAAAGACAAAAATATCGGAATTGTTTACTGTAAAGCGAAATTTTTTGGGAGCAACAACAAACCTGTGCCATTAAAGCCGGCAACAATATATAATATGCTTATACAAAATTGTATTTTTTCGGCAAGTCTTTTTAGAAAAGAACAATTCCTACTGATTGGAGGTTTCTGCCAAAAACTTGAAATTGGTTGTGAGGACTGGGATTTTTGGCTTTCCATCATTGAAACAGGTTCAAAAGCTTATCAGATTCCAGAAGTTCTTTTTTATTACAGAAAAGCTGAAAATTCGCGCACCCAAAAGTCACTTTTACCCGAAAACTATATAAAAATACGACTTTCAATAATTAAACGGCATAAAAAATTGTATGATAAATACGCATTATTTGTTTATCCGGCTCTGGCATTTATGGCGGTTAAAAATCTTCTTTCTTATATTTTCAAATTATTAAGAGGCAAAAATTGATGGATTTAAAAACATTTCTTACCAGATTAATTTTCTACTTTCCAAACAACATAAAAATTATTTTAACGCACAAAAACTACAAAAAATCTCTCCAAAGACTAAAAAATGATTTTGGAAAACGTAAATTAAATGTTTGTTTTCTAAATTCTGAAAATTCAAAATGGGTTTATCAATCACTATATAATCAATTACAAACAAGTGATTATTTTGAACCGCTTGTTATAGCAACAATTGATAAAAATTTTTCTGAAAACGATTTAAATAAATTACAAACTAATTATGAATTTTTTAAATCGAAGGGAATTAATGTTGAATACGGGTATGACATTACAGGCAAAGCCCATATCCCTCTTTCAAAATATAGCCCTGACATAATATTTTATCAAGAACCATGGCATCTGCCCCGTAACCAGCAGCCGTCACAGACTTCAAAATATGCACTCTGCTGCTATTGCAGCTACGGTACAGGAACAACAAACGGAAGAAATGAATACTGTGCAAGATTTTTTAAAGAAGTATGGAAATATTTCCTTGACAATAATTTTGTTAAACAAGTTCTGATTAAACACGGAATAAATGAAGAAAATTTATTTGTTACCGGCAGTATCAAATTAGATGCATATTTAAATCCCGTTAATACAACAAAACAGGTTTGGACAACAAATAATTTTAGAATAATTTATGCCCCGCATTTTTCATTCAATAAAGACAGCATTCTAAAATTCGGTACTTTTGATATTTATTACAAATTTTTTATGGAATTTGCCAAAGCACATCCGGAAATTGAGTTTATATTTAAACCGCATCCATCATTACGAAAAACAATAATAGAACAAAAATTGATGACAGAAGAAGAAACCGATAAATACTATAATTTCTGGAATTACTCTGAAAATACTCATCTTTATGACAAAGGTGATTATTTTGATATTTTCAGAACTTCTGATTTGATGATAACGGATTGTAATTCATTCTTAACAGAATATCTTCCAACACAAAAACCCGTTATTCGTTTAATCTCTCATAAATCTGCAGGACTAAATGAGTTTGGAGAAGAAATCAGCAGAGGATATTATAATATTTATAACCCTGATGAATTAAAAACCGCATTAAAAAACTTAATAGTCAATAAACAGGATAATTTAAAGGAAACACGCAAAAAATGTTTAGAAAAATTAATTATGCCCCCAAACGGAGTATCATCCGTTATAATTAATTATCTGACAAAAATTTTTTCGGAGGGGAATTAATGAATATCGCAATAATTTTTGCAGGCGGAACAGGACAGAGGTTTTCCAATGACAATTTGCCGAAACAATTTGTAGAAGTATACAAAAAGCCATTAATAATTCACACGCTTGAAATATTTCAAAACCACAATGAAATTGATAAAATTTATATTTCAATTTTACCCGAATATTTTGAATACATGGAAAATTTGGTTAAACAATTTAAACTTTCAAAAGTTTCAAAAATTGTAAAAGGCGGCAAAACAGCACAACATTCAATATACAATGCTCTGAAAGCGGCTGAGAAAGAGAAACCATCAAATTCAATTGTTTTAATTCATGATGGTGTTCGCCCTATTCTGGATTCATATGTCATTACAAATAATATCAAAGACGTAAAACAATACGGCAGCTCTATAACCTGCACCCCATGCTATGAAACGATTTTAATAAGTGATACCGGAATTAATCCTAAAGAAATACCATATAGAAAAAATACATTTGCAGCACAAGCCCCACAGTGTTTTTATCTTAATGAAATAATTTCAGCCCATAAAGAAATTCAAAAGACAAACCCTGATTATTGTGATATGATAGATGCGTGTACAATTTTTCATACGCTGAATAAAGAAACACATATGACACAAGGGAATTTTGGCAACATTAAAGTAACAACTCCAAGAGATTTATATATACTGGAAGCACTTTTAAAATACAGGGCAGAGGAGAGAAATGAACAATAGTTTAATTAATCCGTATATGAAATATGATACAAGACTTATTGCCAAATCTCCATTTGTGAATTGGGAAATGTTTAAAAATTCAACAGTTTTAATAACAGGAGCTACAGGCTTTATAGGGTTACAAACCGGATTATCTCTTGCGATTGCATCAATGACTCATAATTTAAATATTAATATTATACTTCTTTGCAGGGATAAAAGAAAAGCAAAAATTCTTTTTAATGAAGAAATCAGTTTCGCAAAAATAAAAATTATTGAACAGGATGTAAATAAAAAAATTAATTACAAGGAATCAATTGATTATATAATCCATACGGCCTCAAATACAAGTTCTAAGTCATTTGTTGAAACTCCTGTTGAAACGATAGATACTACAATAAACGGGACAAAAAATATTCTGGAACTTGCAAAAGAAAAACATGTAAAAGGTGTTGTATACCTATCTTCAATGGAAGTTTACGGAGCAGTAAATTCGGATATCCCTGTAAAAGAAACTGATTTAGGTTATATTGACTTACTTAATGAACGCAATTCCTACCCGCAGGCAAAACGTACAGCCGAAACATTGTGTTATTCATACTTCAAAGAATATAATGCTCCTGTAAAAATAGCACGTCTTTGCCAGATTATCGGGGCCAACATTCCTTATAATGATACAAGAGTATTTGCACAATTTGCAAGAAATGTTATTGAAGATAAAGATATAATTTTACACACAGACGGTTCAACGGTTAGGAATTATTGTTATATTACGGATTGTGTAACTGCTATTTTGAAAATTCTAACAGAAGGTGTATCCGGAGAAGCCTATAATGTTGCAAACAAAAATGCTGTATGCTCAATAAAAGAAATGGCAGAAAAAATAATGTCAAAATACGGAAACAGGCACATTATCTATGATATTACAACAGATAGGAGATATCTGCCTGCAATTAAGCTATGCCTTAATCCATCAAAACTCGAAAGTCTTGGTTGGAAGGCTGAAATTCCGCTAGACAAAATGTTTGTTAAATTAATTAACGGTTTGCTGCATCAAAAAAGCAAATCTCTCAAATATAAAAGTAACTATAAATTAAAAATAAAAGATTATATAAAATTGTTCATTAATATAAGAACACTATATAATTATAAACTTATAAATATCGGGCCTGTAAAATTTAAAATTAACAGACAAAAATTATACAAATATATCTATAAAAAATTTCCTGTAAAAAATAATAAAATTTTATTCTGTAACTATCAGGGTCTTGGATACGGCTGTAACCCCAAATACATTGCAGAAGAACTTTTACGTCAAAATCTTAATATGAAAATTGTCTGGCTTACAAAAGATAAAAAATTCAACAAAAATATACCTAAAAATGTAAAAATTGTTGATTATAAAAATGAATTAGCTATATATGAACATGCTACATCTAAAGTATGGATTGATAATTATCATAAAAATTATTTTATTAAAAAGGGGTTAGAAAAAAAAGAGTCTCAAATATATATACAAACCTGGCATGGTTCTTTAGGGATAAAAAAACTCGACAGGAATGTTCAACTATTTACAGATGACAAACAGTGGGTTAATGTTTCAAAGAAAAATTCTGCAATGACAGATTTTTTGCTGAGTAATTGTGACTGGGAAACAGAAATTTTTAAAAATGCATTCTGGGATATAAAAAATATAATAAAGACAGGACATCCCCGAAATGATATACTATTTAGGAATAATGATAATTTAAAAATAAAAATAAATAATAAGTATAAAACTTCAAAAAATATTATACTTTATGTCCCTACATTTAGAGAAGATTTAAGTTTGGATGTATATAATTTAAATTATAAAAAATTAACCCAAACATTCAAAGAGAAATTCGGAAAAGATTTTATCTTTTTTACAAAATTCCATCCGCGGGTACAGGATTTTGCAGACATTATAATACCACCGGATGTTATAAATGTTTCTGACTACCCTGATATACAAGAATTATTAGCTGTTGCAGATATTGCTATAACAGATTACTCCAGCTGCATATTTGACTTTATGCTTACAAAACGTCCTGGATTTATTTATGCAACAGACATTGAAGAATACAACAATGAAAGAGGCTTTTATTATCCGCTGGAACAAACTCCATTCCCCATAGCAAGAAATAACGATGAACTGATACAAAATATACTGAATTTTGATTATGAAAATTATAAACAAAAAGTGGAAGATTTTCTGAAAGAAAAGGGTTGTATGGAAGACGGACATGCATCCGAACGTGTAGTAGAGTTGATAAAACAATATATAAATCAATAATGGAGAGATTAATTTGGAAAAATTTAAAAATATAGAATGCTTAAGAATAATAGGGTGTATTGCTATTGTACTTTTGCATATTTTTCATTCTAACGGTGGATTATACGAAATTTTTGGAAATATAACTTATGGACAACTATATTTTAATACATCTAACGGTCAAAAGGCTGTAGATTTATTTTTCATATTATCAGGACTGTTTTTTACGCTCAAAATTGCCCCCCCCCCGAAGATGCAATCTCTTTATGATTTTATTAAAAAGAAGGTATTAAGATTATGGCCAGTACTTATGTGGGTAATATTATTATACTTTGTTGCCTCATTTTCGGGTGCTGTTAAATTTTTTACTTTAGGGAACATTATTACTATTTTGGGATTAAACGGAACAGGAATAGGTCTTTATACCGGAAATGTCGGAGTATTCTGGTATGTTTCGGCAATGCTATGGGTATTAATTTTCTATTTTTATCTGTTAAAAAATTTTGATAAAAAAATTGTAAACCTTATAATTGCACTTTTGATATATTTTTCCTATGCTTTCATACTCAACACAAGACATGGTTCTATAGCGGTTCCAAGGCAAACTTTCTATTACATATTTAATATAGGAGTTCTAAGAGCTTTCGGCGGGATAGGCATTGGATACTTTATCGGTGAATGGTATAAAAATAATAAAGATAAAATTAAAAATATGACATTATCTTTTAAAAACACTATTATAATTTCAGTTTTAGAATTTGGATGTTTGTTTTTTATTATAAAAAATTTGATGTTTAATAAATTACATTTTAATAACCAGTTTATATTCATCATATTCTTTATGGTAATTATAATATTATTCCTAATAAATAAAGGATATATTTCAAAAGCCCTTAATAATAATTTTAGTGTATTTTTAGGAAAATATACGTATTCAATTTATATGACTCATACTCTAATCAATAAACTGTTCAAAGAAACACTATGGAAACATCATCCTGAATTCGTCTTGTCTCATCCTATATTAAATATTGTTATTACACTTGGTGCAATATTCCTGTTTGGAATATTTACATATCATTTTGTTGAAAAACCGGTTAATGACTATATTACAAAAAAACAGCCGGCAAAATTGTAATTTTGCCGGCTATAAAATATTATAAATCATTATTTTATATCTATCAGTTTATATTTTCTAACCCCGACACCTAAATCTGCCGCAGCTTCAACAGTATGTATACCGTGCATTTCTTCCATTCTTTTAATTAAAGAAGCTTTACCGGAATCTTTTGAATTATATACTAAATCAACACAGGCCTGATCAAGAGCTACAGGATCATCAGAAGCTAATATACCGATATCCGCAATTTCAGGCTCGGCCGGATTGTTGTTGCAGTCACAGTCAATTGACATTCTGCTCATTACATTTATAAACGTAATATTTCCCTTCATATAATCCATTACTGATTTATCTGCATCTGCCATTGATTCCAGAAATTTATCCTGCTCGCATGTCCATATATTTTCAGGTTTTCCAGCCCCGTGAATATAAGCCTTGCCGTAAGATGAAGCGATACCGATAGACATATTTTTCAATGCACCGCCGAATCCACCCATCTGATGGCCCTTAAAATGTGACAGAACAAGCATTGAATCATAATTTTTCAAATGAGAACCGACATAATTAACCTTTATCTGCTTTCCGTCAGGAACCTGCAGTTCCATCTGTCCTTCAGAGTCCATAATATCAACTTTTGCAATCTTATCAAATCCATGTTCTGCAATAGCCTTTTTATGTTCTTCAGTTGTGTTTCTTCGGCCTTCATAGGCCGTATTGCATTCAACTATGGTTCCGTTTAAATAGTGAACAAGCTCTTTCATAAACTCAGGCTGTAAAAAATTATGTCCGCCGGGTTCTCCTGAATGAACCTTTACCGCAACATTTCCTTTTAAATCTTTACCGAGAGTTTTATATATTCTCACAAGACTATCAGAGGTAATATCAGGAGTGAAATAAACGACGGCTGTATCAGGATGCATTTTTTTATAAATCAAACCGTAAGCCTGTGCAGGGCTTTCAGCATTTTGGGTTAACTTTTCAAACGGGCACAGGTCTGTTTTATCCTTATTCAGAATTTCATCAACGATATTTTTTGTTTCATATTTAATTTTATTTTTCTTCAGAATTTCTATTGCGGGTTTTGAAATTGTATCTGCATAAACATAATCAGCATTACCATAAACATACAGATAAGCCGCAGCTCTACCCACTATTCTGTCAAAAACTCGAGCACCTTTAAAGTCATTATCTTCAAGATATATTAAAAGCGGTTCTATACCGGACTGAGAAAACTCCAGAGTATTTCCGTCTTTATATACAACCAGAGATGAGGTATTTAATTTATTAATAAGCATTGCCTTATCCTCTTTTGAAAGTTTTTGTTCTCCTGCCGATGCAGGTAATATTAATAAAAATAAACCTAACACACATAACAAAAATTTCAATATCTTTTTCATTAACCTTTCCCCTTATTGTAAAATACATATTTATGATACGGTTGTTTATAGATTTTGTCAAACAATTCTGAATTAATATGACATTTACAAGTTAATAATTTCATGTAAAAATATTTTATAATATAGCAGGATTTTATGTTATGAAAAAAATTAGTATTGTCATGCCTGTATATAATTCTGAATTATATTTGGGAGAGGCCATAGAAAGTATCCGTAATCAAACATTTAAGGACTTTGAACTTATTTGTATTAATGACGGATCTACTGACAAATCACTTGAAATATTGAATAATTTTAATAAAAAATACAACAACTTTATAAAAATTATTTCCACAGAAAATCAAGGGGCTGGAGCTGCAAGAAATTTTGGTTTTCAATTTGTTGAAGGTGAAACTACAATATTTCTTGATAGTGATGATTGTTTCTATCCAAATCTTTTAGAAGAATTATATAATCAGTATTCAAAAACAAAAGCTGATATTACTATATGTAAATATAGTATTGCCAAACCTAACGGAAACATTGTTGAGTCCAAGGGGATAAATTATAATATTCTGTCAAATAAAGAAATATTTAATAAGTATGACATTCCAAATTTTATATTTAACTTTACAAACTATTCGGTAAGAAACAAACTTTATAATACGGATTTTATAAAAAAATATAATATCCAATTTGAAAATGTTCCAATTGGAAATGATGTATTTTTTTGTCTTCTAAGTTTATTTTTAGCGGATAAAATTACAACTATTAGAAAAAATCTTATAACTTATAATACCTTAAATAAAAATTCTATTACTTCACAAAAAAGCAAATTAATTAATACATATCAAATTGAAACTTATAAAAAATTAGAGAAACTAATTTTTACAAATTTCAAAAATGACATTTTCAAAAAGAGCTTTTATAATGAATATATTTCCCATGTATTAAAATGTTTAAACTATACCAGAGGTCAAGTAAGAATAAACTATATTAATAAAATAAAAGAGAATTTAAAAAAAATCCCGCCCAAACAGGATTTTTATAATCCAGTTAATTATTACAAACTATTGTTAATACAAAAACTTCCAATCTGGCTCTACATTTTTTTATACTATAAAGTATTATGCAGTTTAAGCAGGTTCTTTAAAATTCATCCTTCTCAAGTTTTCAACCATATTTTCTGCGGTTTTAAGACGCTCTGAAACCGAACCGGCAGCAAGAGTATTCACATCCCGCTCAAAATCGTCAGGCAGTTCCTTACAGTTTGCTTTTGCAAATTGAACAAGTTTTTTCTCCCCCGGATTTAAAATTTTGTTTTTTGCAAATATTATATCAAAATAACTTGCCAAAAAAGCTGTTGTTCTGTGGTTTACACTAACGTAATCGTTTCGTTCAACAGCAGAATTTAACTGATCATAGTAAGAAAACATTACATCTTTTAAATATGCAAAATTCTTATTTATGATATTTTGCGCGAGTTTGTTGGGGTAAGGAGATTTTGTTTTATCTTGAAGTTTTTTAAACCATCCGTTCCGGTCAAAAAGTATTTTGGATTTATTGACATTGTCAACAAAACAGGTTGTGTATCCTAAAGAAGCATTACAATCTTCCCAAACCCATTTTATATTGCCTTCAATACTTTCTGGCGAACGATACATTATATCAATAGGTTTTCCTGTTTCTCTTAAATAATAAACATCGCCTGTTTCAAAATAATGATTGTCAATTTCAGGATTATCCGCGTATTTTTCCGCTATTTCACGCCGTTTTTCAACAGAAGGCTCTTTTGTACAATAAATATAAATATCAAAATCTGACTTATTATCGGCAGTTTTTGCACTTGACGAACCGCCGAGAACTATTGCCTCTACCTCATCAAATTGTTTATAATCATTTACCATACTGCTTAATATTTCATCATTATTAATCATAACTTATAACTCCCGTATGACTCTGCAGGGATTTCCTACTGCAAGAACATTTGAAGGAATATCTTTTACTACAACACTTCCTGCACCTATAACAGCATTATCACCTATTGTAACACCCGGCAAAACAACAACATTACCGCCAAACCAGACGTTATTGCCCACTTTTATAGGTTTTGCAGTTTCTAACCCTTTATTTCTTGTTTGCGCATCCAGAGGATGAAGCGGGGAGTAAAACGCACAATTCGGGCCTATAAAAACATTATCTCCGAAAGTAACTTTTGCAGGATCGAGAATAATCAAATTATGATTTGCGTAAAAGTTATCGCCTATTTCAATATTGTAGCCGTAATCACACATAAAAGGCTGTTCTATTAAAAAATTTTCCTTTGTCTTACCCAGAATTTGTTTAATAATATTTTTACGCTCCTCAAGTCTTTCAGGATGAAGGTTGTTATATTCATAGCACAAAGACTTGCATTTAATCCTTTCATCTATCAATGATTTATCATAATTCGCATCATAAAGAAGACCGTTTAGCATTTTTTCTTTTTCGTTCATATTTTTCATCTCCGTTTTATAATAATAAAATAAACATAAAAAATTTGGAGCAAAATTATGAAAAAAATATTATGCTTCGGGGACAGCAACACCTACGGTTTTAATCCGAAAGACGGTTCAAGATATAACAAAGATATTCGTTGGACAGCACTTTTACAAAACACTTTAAAAGGTACTTATAATATTACGGAAGCCGGATGCAACAATCGAACAGCCTTTTCTGATAACCCCGCAGGCTTAAACTTTACCGGCTATAAAATTCTGCCTGAATATTTAAAAGAAAATTTTGATATAATAATTTTTCAAATCGGCATTAATGATCTTCAAAAGTCTTACAATACAAGTTTAACCGGCTTTGAAAAAGGGATGGAGAAATTTTTTAGTCTTGTAAAGCATTATTCTCCATATTCAAAAATAATTATTCTTTCACCATGTGTTATAAAAGATAATATTTTAAACAGCTATTTCAATTTGTTTTTTGATGAAAAATCCATAGAAAAATCCAAACAAATTTTTTCTGTATATGAAAAAATTGCAAAAAAAAATAAATATCAACTGATTGATTTGAATAAATTTACAGAAACTTCAAACATAGACGGGTTGCACTATGCGCCGGAGCAGCATAACATTATATGTAATGAAATTGTTAATTGTATTAATCTTTTAAATTAGCATAATATACAATGTTTTTTAGAGATTATGTCAGATAATTTGATTATGGATTTAACCTGGTATAATAATCTAAACAAACCATTATTTAACCCCCCTTCCGAAATTTTCGGACCTGTATGGGCAGTTATGTATACTCTCATTTTTATTTCGTTTGTTTTATTTTTAAATTCAAAAAAATCAAATAACAAAACACCGGGACTTGTTGCATTTGTAATACAACTCTTATTAAACTTCAGCTGGAGTCCGGTATTTTTCATACAACATAATTTAGCAATAAGCTTTGCAATAATTATTTTGCTTATAATATCAATAGTTTTGACAATAATATTTTTCTATAAAGTATCAAAAGCCGCAGGAATAATTCTTGTTCCATATCTTATCTGGACGTGCTTTGCCGCCTATTTAAACTATTCGATTATGGTGCTTAATTAATTACTGAATTTTCTTTAAGGATGAAATAAAGTTGTTATGTTGTACATCCCCGTCAACTTTTGTCAGGAATATCTGACAATCCTTTTCTTCAGCATCAATCGGCGGAAGCTGTGATATTTCAGCAGCATAATAATTACTATCATTTCTCGCACTTAAAGGTATTCTGTTTGCGAGGCTGTTAAGAGAAATATTTCTCAAAAATCCCGCAAAACCTTTATTTCTGTTACTGAATTTTGTATAAATTCTCAAAGAAGCATCACCCGATTCAAGTTCATAACGTCCGATAATAAACGAACTCAACTGAGGAGCCGATGATTTAATCATCATTTTTTCAACATTATTATCCTTGAGTTCAAGAGAACCGTTTATTTTGTCAAAATTTCCTTCCGGAATATTAACAAGATCTCCGAAAGTTGAAGGACTAATCATTGCAAGCGGATTTCTGAAAAGTGCGGCAAATTTTAAGATATATTCAACAAGTCCTACTTTTTGAATGGTTCCGTCTTTAATATCAAACTTTATAGAACCGTTCATTTTTAAAGAATCATCAGTGTTTAAAGCAATAATACCGCTTGCTTTACCCGTAATTTCTCTGGGCAGAGCAAGAAGAGTCGTTGCAATAATATCGGAATTAACATCTTTTATTCCAAGGACAAGGCTGTATATATGCTTTTTCAAATCACAGTATACTTTTGCGGATGAATGCCCTTCAGCAATCTCAAATCTGTTTGAATACATATTTAAAACACTATGTTTATCTAGAGATAATGTTGCTTTAACATCTTTAAATGCAATATCTTTATATTTCCCGTCAAGTATATGCAGTACACAATTTTCAACTATA
Organism: Candidatus Gastranaerophilales bacterium; assembly: GCA_944324015.1. Classification (GTDB taxonomy): domain Bacteria; phylum Cyanobacteriota; class Vampirovibrionia; order Gastranaerophilales; family Gastranaerophilaceae; genus Stercorousia. The sequence continues at coordinate 11,772 of CALUUR010000004.1, read as the reverse complement.
AAATTACCGATATCAAATGTCGGAGTGTTGTCATCATCATCTTTGGCTTCGCCTGATGCCGTTACATCAAATTTTGTATCCGTAATTTCTTTTGAACTCTGGTTATTTGCAGATAACAAGAATTTTTCAATATCAACATCATCAACTGTTAAATTAACGTCTTTTACAACAACAGGGAACTTAATTTCATTAATCAAACTACCTGAAAAATCATAAGAGGAACGTCTGTATTTACCCTCGGCAGCAAGTTTTAAAAGTCCGTTTCGGGTAGACATTTCACCATGTTTTAAGAATATTCTCTGGGACGGTATCCGCACCTCATCCATAGACAAATAGCCTTTTAAAGCAGGATACTCTGCGGTATTATTATATTCCATAATACCGGCAATCTGTCCGCCTTTAAACAGTTTTTGTCCGATTAAAACATTCAAAAATTCACTCGGTAAAGGTCTCGGGATTTCAAATCCAAGATTTTTAACATCAGGAACCGGAACACCGCAGTCAATATTACCAAAAACTTTTACAACCGGCTGAATTTTGCCTTTTTTTTCATTCGGTAAATTTTCAGGCGCAATGTAATAATCTATTGACTTAATTGCGAGAAGATTATCCTCAAAATGAATATCACCCTTTAACATTCTTCTGTAAGAAGCAGGAGTTAATGAAGCGCCGTCAATAAGTATATCCTGCCCTGCTTTCAAACCGAAAAGCCATATTAAATCTATTTTATTATTAATTGCTTTTAAATCAACCCTTGTCTTTGTTGTACCGCCTGTTAACTCAACCGGAATACCAACCATTTTTGAAAAGTAATTTTTAGTAAAATCATTTGTTACAACAGCCTTTGCCACAATATTTGTATCAATAGACTTCAAATAATCTTTAACAGTACCTTCCATTTCTATCTTATTTTCTTTGCGATAATTATAATAACCGTCAAAATCTTTAAGGGTAATATCATTTTTTGTCATAACGATTTTTCCCTTATCAAGCATTACGGGAATGTTACTTAAAGGTACAATTTTGCAAGAAATCTTGTTCAAATTCACAATACCGTTAAGATTGTTCTTTGTAAGAGTTATTTTGAAGTTAAAACTTCCTTTTAAATCATTAAAAAACGCAAGAGGCTGATCAAGATTATTTTCAACAATATCAGAATCTATCAAATCTAAAACGTCAGAAACATCTATTTTATCCGTAAATATTTCCAGAATATAACCTATTTTTCTGCTTGCTTTGGCATTAAAAAATATTTTAGATTTGTTCATTGAAAGATAGCAATTCTTGATATACAATGTTTTATTCTGGGTATAAACAGCATTTCTGTCCGCAATATTAAAATGTGTATTTTTACCGTCTTTTGTAATATCAGCCGTTATATTAAAATGCAGGTATTTAATATCTTTTTGATTATTATCAAGTTCCAGATTATCGGCCTTTAAAGACACATAAGTTTTCGGCTCGACTTTGTATAGGAACAAAGATTTTTTTACATACAAAAGAGAATCAAATAAATCTATATTCCATTCACTCGGTTTTTGTTCTTTTTTTTCGCTTTGAGGGAAAGCAAGTTTTGTCAAATTGTTAATATCAGCGAAAATATAATCAGCACCAAGCTTTTTGATAATAATATTTTTATTAAAAATTTCTTTAAAAGATATAGTTGTATCAAAGTTTTCAACGGCCAGAAGACTTGCTTTATTATTGAACAACAAAAGTTCATCTACCTTAAATGAAATTAGAGGAGATAATTCTGTTTTCAAAACAGGATTTTTTATAACCAATTCCAAACTGGTGAACTTATTAATATTTTTTTCAACAAAGCTTATAAAAGCTTTATTTGAGACTACAGCAGGCAAGACTTTCAGATAAATTCCAAGTGCTGCACCGAAAAAAACTATTACTGTTACAAATGATATGAGTACAATTTTTACCTTTTTTGATATATTAATCATCTTTTCCCTCTCCAAAAAAATTATAGCATAAATTCTAAATTTTATGTTATTATACTGGTATGAAGAAAATTATTACATTATTCGGGATAGCTTTAGTTTTAGGTTGCAGTGCGTTTGCGCAAGAAAATCCATCGCAGCCTATTGAAGGTTCTGTTGTTAAAACAAAACTTACTGTCTTTAGCGATGAAAAAAATAATTTTGGTTTGAAAGACAGTACAGGTAACGTTATTGTAGAACCTGAGTATAAAAAAATGATTAAACTAGGGGATTCCTGGATAATACAAAGAAGGTCCAAATACGGCCTTATGGACAGTACGGGGAAAATTATTATTGAGCCGAAATACAGACATGTTGACAGAATTTTAGGGAAATATGTAAAGCTCGGCAACGATAATGACTTCGGGGTTTACGATGAAAAAGGAGAAATTGTAATCCCGCCGGAATATACATCGGTTGATATATTGTTCGGCGGCATGTTCCTGACTAAAAAGAATTATAAATACGGCGTTTCGGACAAAAACGGCAGGATAATACTTGAAAATAAATTTGACGATATATATATGCCGAAACCGAATATAATGAGAATACAATATAACGGCCAGTGGTACGAAGTTGAACAAATTGCAGGCGGTGAATTTGTGTTTCCAGAAGATGTACAGAATATAAAAAATGACGGCAATTTTAAAGTAACGGCATTTGTTAAGGATCCGGTAACAGCATCAGGCTATTCTGCAGTTACTTTTACTGATTACTTCCTGAAAGTATTTTCTTCAATTTCACCTGCACATGAAGAAACCATTGATGATTTGATGCTGTCGCAAGGTGCAGATACCGTTAATATATTTATAAAATTCACATGGCTGCCAAAATATCCGTTTACGTTTGCAAAAAATTATTATCATACTTTAAGAACACCTAATAACGGTCCTCTTGCGGATGTAAAAACAGAACTTATTCAAAAAATGCAGTAATTACTCGGTTGTATGCTCCAACGCTTTTTCGAGAATAAGTTTAACATGATGATCATCAAGCGAATAGTAAACATTTTTACCGCATTTAGAAGACTTTACAAGCTTTGCTGTACGCAAAATTTTCAACTGATGAGAAACTGCTGACTTTGTCATATCCAGAAGAACGGCAAGATCATTTACGCACATCTCGGCCTCTTCCAAAGCCCAAAGTAGGCGTATTCTTGTATTATCGCCCATAACCTTAAAAAAATCGGAAAGATCATACAAAACCTTTGCCTCTGGCATATCAGGCCTGATTTTTTCAACAAGTTCAGGGTTAATAGCTTCACAATCCGCTTTTTTTATTTCCATAAATATATTATAGTTTAATAGTTGTTCAATTGTCAAATTTTTGTAACAAAATACTTTTATAGACTTGACAATTGAATAGTTATTCAATTATAATACTAATAGAACAGTTGAATATTTATTCAATTATTTTGGAGGTCAATTATGTGCGAACATCACCACCATCACGAAGAAAACAAAAATTCTGAAAAAGTTAAATTAACAAGAATTATAATTGCCGCTGTTATTTTAATTTTTGCGGTAACACTTCAATCTGATAGCATTTTGAAACTTGTCTTATTCATCGGTGCCTATCTGACAGCAGGCTGGGATGTAATATTGACAGCCGTTAAAAATATTTTTAAAGGAGAAGTATTTGACGAAAACTTTTTAATGACAATTGCAACGGCAGGGGCACTCACAATAGGAGAATATCCGGAAGCTGTTATGGTTATGCTTTTATACCAAATCGGCGAATTTTTACAGGATAAAGCTGTTGCAAAATCTAAAAAATCAATTACTGATTTAATGGATATCAGACCTGATTACGCAAATATAGAAGAAAACGGGCATCTTGTACAAAAACACCCTGAAGATATTGAAATAGGAACTGTTATTACAGTTAAAACAGGTGAAAAAATTCCCCTTGACGGAGAGGTGATTGAAGGCAATGCAGCTATTGACACATCAGCATTGACAGGAGAATCTGTTCCGAGAACTTTGAACGTGGGAGATAAAGCCGTAAGCGGGTGTATTAATACAAACGGACTTTTAAAAATAAAAGTAGAAAAAGTATTTAAAGAGTCAACAGTTTCTAAAATACTTGAACTTGTTGAACATGCTAGTTCCAAAAAGGCAAAATCTGAAAAATTTATTACAAAATTTGCAAGAATTTATACTCCGGCAGTTGTTGCAGGTGCAGTATTATTAGCAGTTTTACCGCCGTTATTTATTGAAAATGCACAATTTATAGTTTGGTTTCAAAGAGCTTTGACTTTTCTTGTAATTTCATGTCCATGCGCACTTGTAATCTCTGTTCCCTTAGGATTTTTCGGGGGAATCGGCGGAGCGTCCAAAGACGGTATATTAATTAAAGGGAGCAATTATATAGAAGCACTTTCAAATACTAAAACAATTGCTTTTGACAAAACAGGAACTCTTACAAAAGGGACATTTAAAGTTACAGAAATCCATCCTTATTCAGGCAATGAAGAAGAACTTTTGAGATACACAGCTTATGCGGAGAATTACTCTAATCACCCTATAGCTTTATCAATCAAAAATGCCTACAACAAGGAAATCGATACAAACCTTATCAAAGATGTCACAGAAATTGCAGGACAGGGAGTTAAGGCAGTTGTTGACGTGGAAGAAATCTTAAGCGGCAACAAAAAGTTAATGCAGGCAAATAATATTGAAATCCCTGATATTGACGTTGCAGGAACTGTAATTTATACAGCAAAAAATAAAGAATTTTACGGATACATTGTAATTTCTGATGAATTAAAATCAGATTCTGTTAAAGCCATTTCAACTCTGAATAAATTAGGGATTAAAACTGTAATGCTTACAGGCGACAACAAAAAAGCTGCGGAAAAAATTGCCAAAAAACTTGGGATATCGGATGTTTATCCGGAACTTTTCCCTGAACAAAAAGTTGAAAAAATTGAAGAATTAATAAAAAACAAACAGACCAAAACAAGTGTTATGTTTGTCGGCGACGGGATTAATGATGCACCGGTTTTAACACGCGCAGATATCGGAGTTGCAATGGGAGCACTCGGTTCGGACGCCGCTATTGAAGCTGCCGACATAGTTATTATGGACGATAAACCCTCAAAAATTCCGGTTGCGATAAGAATATCTAAAAAGACAATGGCAATAGTAAAACAAAATATCATATTTGCCCTCGGAATTAAAGCATTATTTCTTATCGGCGGAGCATTCGGAGTCGTTACAATGTGGGGCGCCGTCTTTGCGGATGTCGGCGTCGCCCTCATTGCAGTTTTAAATTCTTTAAGAACACTGAAAAATTAACGAATAAAATTTGTCATAACTTTATCTTCATTTTGAGGAGGTACAATACCTTGCTGTTTACCTGCCTCAATACATTTCAAAATCCATGACATATTATCGCCCAATACCCTCATAATCTGTAAGCCTTCAATATCTTGTTTAACATCATCCGGAGTATTCTGCGCCCCATGAACCATCGGCCAGTAATTTGAAGAAACTACAGGCATCTGATTTATTGTAAAGTGTTTTGTTATTGCATCTAATGAAGCGGTTGTTCCTGCACGTCGTGCAGACACAATTGCAGCCGCAGGTTTAAATTTAAATGCAGTACCGCCTGCGTAAAATACTCTGTCCATAAACGATAAAAGTCGTCCGCTCGGATGAGCATAATAAACAGGCGAACCAAAAATAAAGCCGTCCGCCTCTTTTGCTTTTTCAATAACTTCGTTTACAATATCGTCTTTAAACACACACTTACCGCCTAATTTACGGCATGCTCCGCAGCCGATACAATCACGTATTGCATTTTTACCAACCTGAATAATTTCTGTTTCAATACCGTTTTTTTCAAGAGCCGAGGCAGCCTCTTTTAATGCGGTATAAGTACACCCGTGTTCATTAGAGCTTCCGTTAAACAATAAAACCTTCATAACGCATCCTCCTTACATATTTATAATACCACACACAATAAGAAAAAACAGCTCCTGTAAAATACAGGAGCTGTTTTTAAGTTATACTCCAATATCTTTTAAAGGCTTGCCTTCCATAAGATTTTTTTCAATATTTTCCAGAGAAATTCCTTTTGTTTCAGGAATTAGCAATACCGTAAGAACTATAAATGAAAGGTTCAAGGCGGTATATATCCAGAATGTAACAGCAATACCGAATGTATTTATTAATGTAAGGAAAGTTGCTCCTATTATCATATTTACAATCCAGTTTGTTGTAGTAGAGCAGGCAACCCCGAAATCTCGGCTTTTCAAAGGTTGAATTTCCGAACATAAAATCCAGACAACAGGACCTGCACTCATCGCAAAACTTGTAATTGTAAATAATGTCATAACAACTGCAGCAACAGAAATCCACAAGGCGCTGAAACCTGCGTTTATCATATATAAGCAAACTCCAAGTAAAAACGTACCAGCTGCCATTCCTGCAAATCCGATTTTTAAAATAGGTTTTCTTCCCTGCTTATCAACAGTTTTCATAGCTATTAATGTTGCAAGAGAATTTGTTAATCCGCATATTACTGTTGCAATCATCTGCTGCTCTGTATTTGCAAATCCAGCATGTTTGAATATTTGAGGTGCATAATATAATATCACATTCATGCCGGTAAACTGCTGCATTGCCTGTAATAACATTCCCAAATAAACTGCTCTGCGTACATTTTTATTAGCTTTAAAAAGTCCCCAACCCTCTTGCTTAACTTTTAAGCTTTCACGAATTTCATTAAGCTCACCGTCTGCTTTAGCATCTGTAGTACTAAGCATTCTCAAAATATCTTTTGCCTTATCAAAATGACCTTTTGAAGCCAGCCACCGCGGGCTGTCAGGCAGACCGAAAACCGACAACATCAAAAGTAATGCAGGAATACTAATTACACCCAGCATCATTCTCCAGTGCCCGCCGTAACTAAATATTGTATCAGATATAAATGCAACAAGAATACCTATTGTAACCATCATTTGATACATCGAAATAAGTTTGCCCCTGTCCTCTTTTTCAGACATTTCAGAAAGATACAAAGGAGCTACGTAAGATGCTATCCCAACAGCAAATCCAAGCATTACCCGTGATATAAGAAGCGTCAAAATATTAGGAGCACAGGCACATCCGATTGACCCAATAACAAATAATGCAGCTCCTGCCATCAAACTCTTTTTACGACCAAGTTTAAAAGAGATCCAGCCGGTTGACATTGCTCCCAATGCAGCACCAAGCATCATTGCGCTTACAACCCATTCCTGAAGCCGGCTTGTAAGTTCAAAATGTGTCGTAATAAAAGGCAAAGCTCCGGAAATTACACCGATATCTAGCCCGAACAAAAGTCCTGCCATCCCTGCGGCAAAAGATATAAAAATTTTTATCAACTTCGCTTTCTTAACCCTTGCCTCGTCATTACTCTTTAAATCTTCCATAAACTAATCTCCCGATAAATATAATAAAACGCTAAAGAAACTAATATAAAATATTATACCCAATTTTTTTATTTGATTAATCATTCAAATTATATAGATATGTAAATATTAATTATACCTATCTGACTAATTGTATTAGATGTAGTTAAATATTATTATCAATGTTTAATAAATTATAGAAAAATTAAGGAATGCTGGAATAACCAAAATGCAAAAAGAAAAAATTTTTACTCTGGATATCTTAAGAATATTAGCAGCATTTGTCGTTTTTATTTTTCATCTTACATTACATTGCGGTTTAAAGTTTCAATCAGATATTTTGAATAACCTTTTCACAAACGGGGCAGTTTTTATGGTTTTATTTTTTATGCTTTCCGGTTTTCTGCTTTATTACAGGTATCAAGATAAAAACTTAATTAACCCCGAACAACTTTCAAAATTTTTTATTAACCGCTTTATAAGGATTTATCCTGTGTATCTTTTGTTTATATTCACAACATATTTTACAGATAAATCACCTTTAATAACAAAAATAGTATTACTTCCAAATGAATTATTAATGATGCAATCTGTATATTCATCAACAAATGACTACTTAAATAATTCAGGAACTTGGTTCATTTCAACTATTTTTATACTTTATATATTTTACCCTTATATACAACATCTTTTAAAAAATAATAAAATTAACATTATATATATTATAATTACGCTTATATTCTTTTCAGTTTATCCGTCAATCATTCTTGCATATTTTAATGAAAATATAACAACAATATATTCCAATCCTATATTTAGAATACCTGAATTTACAATAGGAATGTGTATAGCCAAAATTTATACAGCTAATAAACATAAAAAATATTCAGTTATGATACCGGCATTTTTAAGTTTAATTACAGTAGTAACAATAAGTATTCTTTGTCATAACAATTTTGTAAATCATATAAGTTTCCGTTATAAATATCCGCTTTTTAATATTGCCGTTGTACCGTTATTTGGATTAATAATATATTTTACAGCACTTATTAAGAGTAAATCAGTAATTAGTTTTTGCAAATCATTTCCTGTACAGTATAGTGCTAAAATATCTTTTGCTTTTTATATAGTACAATGCTGGACATTTTATATATATTATACATTTTTAAAAAATAATTTATCAAGTTCTGTTACTGCAATGTGCATACTATTATTCGTGATAAACATTCTATTTTCAATATTAGTATATGAAATTATTGAAAAAAGGTTAATAACTATTTTAAAAACAATAATTTATAAAAAAATACAAAATTAAAAAGGACAAAATATATTATTTTGTCCTTTTTAATTTTAGGAAAAGCCGGCGAAAAGATTTATTTATTTTGGTCAAGAAGCAATTTATGTGCCGGCATAGAAATTTTTATAAACTATATTATTTTTACTGCAATATTTTTCTATTTCCTCATTTAGTTCTACAAAATACTGCTGATTTTTTTTTATTATAAATATCATCGTACAATGATTTGTATATAGGATATTCCTTGTTTATAAATTGAAACATTTTGGTTTTGAAACTGCTTCTCAAATTTAAATTATCAAACCAGTATTCATCTGCATAATCTTTAGTTTTCTCAATTATAGATTTGAAATCTGTTATTTGAGGAATCAATGGTGAAATAAATACAATCGACTTAATACCATTTTGCTTTAAAAGTTTTAAAGTTTCAACTCTTTCTTCTATAGTTGAAGAATTAGGTTCAAGCTTTTTCTTAAGTTTTTCGTCTAATACGCTTATAGACAAGGCTATTTCAATATGTTTCATTTTCTTAAACAAATCAAGATCTCTCAACACAAGTTTTGATTTTGTAACAACACTTATATATGCCTCTGAATTAACAAGCTGTTCCATAATCATACGTGTTATACCGTATTTTTCTTCAAAAGAGTTATACGGGTCGGTAACAGTACTTATCATTACTTTTTTGTTTTTGATTTTGAACGTATTAATTTTTTTTCTGGTTTGCTTTACATCAATAAAGTCACCCCATTGTTCTTTATGTTTACTGAAAATTGACATATATGCCGCATAACAGTATAAACACTTATTTGGACAACCAATATAAGGATTTATGACATAATCCAACGTCGTTAATTTTGTTTTAGTTAAATAATCTTTAACCCTTGCCGTATCTACAACTACCATAATAGTATAATAAAGTTTGCAAACAAATATGTCAACCTTGTTGACTTCTTATTCGTGAATAAAAATATCTTTTTCAACAATCGGCGGAATTGGTGATGTTATAATCATTTCCAGATATTTATCATTATTTTCTTTTACGCTTTGCGCAATTTTATTTATTTCATCATTACTTGTGAAGAAATACTTCACTGCGTACTTTAAAAGGAGCATGCCCTTATCCGGATGTTTTTCAAATTTATATATGTCATATTCGAAATATTTCTTAGCATTCTCACTTCCGTTTACAAGAAAACTTATTGCAGCTTTATCAACTTTTTTATTTTCAATGAGTTTTAAAAGCACGCTGTTATCAGTACTTTCAACAGTTTTATCAAAATCCTCGGCATACTTTATAGGATTGTTTTCTTCGGGATAATAATAAATACCTATCATCTTTGTCCAGTTGGAAACATTTTCATTTTTCTTAAAATATTCATTTCCGTATCCGTTTGTCTTCGGAGCAATGGCACTGTATTTAAGTGTATAAACTTCATTGTCAAAGTGGATATCTTCTGCTTGACAAAAGGCCGAACCTAAAAATAAAGCAATAATTGTTAAGACTTTTTTTAACATACATTAATTAAATCATTTTTGCTTTACAAATAAATTCTACAAACAGCTAACTGAGAAGGACTATATTACAAATTATCATTTATCGTAGTTAAATCCTTACCGCCGACAGCCTTGTAAACATCAATCGTAGAAATAAGATAATTAATTTTCCCGTTTACTTCATCCTTTTCAGCGACAAGAAGTCTTTCTTCATCTTTCATTCTGTCAAGTTTAGACTTGGCTCCAATATTAAACTTCTTATCCGCAAGAATAAATTTTTCATTTTCAAGGTTGTAACGCTTTACACTTTCTTTGTAATTTTTTTCTCTTGTCTTTGCAGCACTAAGAGAATCATTAACTTCCTGTATTGAAGTTAAAATAGTCTTTTCATACAGCTGCTGAGCTTTTTCTAGTTCAATTTTAGTCCATTTTAAACGCGCCATCTTTGCACCTCCGGTAAACAAATCAATTGATGGCATAAAGCCTAAAAGGGACTTAAAAGTATGATCTCCGAAAATATTACCTAAATTATACGCATTAAACCCCGCCTGACCATATAAAACAAATTTTGGCAGAAAATCACGTTTTGCTACTTTCGCATCTATTCCTATTTTTTCAATATAATTTTCTGCTTTCACAAAATCGGGTCTGTATTGTATAACTTCCGCATTTATTGCATCGGGGACAGTAAGCAAAGCCAATTCTGAATACTCCGTTCTTGGCATTGCAATTAAAGCTTTTTCTCTTAAACCGGTCAAAACGCCAAGCTCACGGGCAACAACTTCACGTTTATCTTTATATATATTCATTTCTTCTTTTAGTTGTGTTAAGAGTTGTTTTTCGTCCATAAGCTCCGTTACAGGACACAAACCGTTTTTATATTTTATTTCTTCCATTCTGACAATTTCTGTTTGAAGCATAACAAGTTCTTCCTGATCTTTTATGAGCTTGTCAAACTTTATTAAATTAAAATATTGTGAAGCAACAGCAGAAGTTAAAGAAATATAAGACGCCCTTTCATTCTGCTTAACAATTTCTAGCTGCTTCTTTACGGATTTTGTTTTCAAATAATTCTCGCCCCAGATATCAACTTCATAACTCATGGTTAAAGGCAGAAAGAAGTTGCTTTGCTTATAATCAGGAATAACTACATCTCCAAATCTTACTGTTGAAGATGAAAAATCTCTGAACACATCGCCTTGAAACCCAACCTGCGGGAGCTGTCCGGCAAACGCCATTTTAACAACCTGTTCAGATTGTTTAACATTTAAAGATGCAATTTTTAAATCCTGATTGTTATTAAATGCAGTAGTAATATAATCCGTTAAAACCGGATCATTATATTTTTGCCACCAATCTAAATTTAGATATTCCATTCTATAGTCAGGGGTATTTTTTTTATTTTTTGCTTCTGCTGTTATATTAAAAGTGCACAGCAAAATAAACAGGGTTAGTAATATTTTAAAAATTTTCATGCTTGCTATTTCCTTTTTTGTGTTATTATAATAACACAATAACACAAAGAAAAATCATGGACAAGTTTAATTTATTACAAAGCAGAATTGGAATGAAACTGGTGCGTGTCGGGA
>CALUUR010000003.1 GCA_944324015.1 Candidatus Gastranaerophilales bacterium | reverse complement strand
AGAAAAACTCAGACTTCATATTGCCGAAAATAATCAAACCATGTGGAACAAATAATCAAACCATGTGTTCTTTTACAGCTTCCCTTACAGGGAGTAAGGGTTACGGACTCTATACATTTTTCCACAAATGCTCTTTTTAGAGTCAAAGAACTATTGGTTAATAGCTTAGAACCCTCGTAGCACAATTGTTTGAAGGAGTTATAGATTAATATCCTATACAGATTCGACATATTATTGCTATTAAACAGAGTTTCAAATGTTTTAATATCTTCTGAAACTCTACAATTTCTTTTTTGATGCTAGAGTTCAGACAATGAATTAGAACGTAAAAAATGAGGCTCCACAAAAAATATACAAAAAACAATTTTCTATGAAAAAAATTTAGAACAAAAATTTAAAAATAAAAAGTGGAATATGTAAGCATATATAATAACCTAATTCTCAATACTCATTTTTATATACCTAAAAAGCATTTTTAGTAATTCATTATAAGTATTTGCTATTTTTAGAAAATGCGTAAATAATAATAAAAAGAAAGGTTTTTGTATGGATTTGAAAAATTATAAAGACATATTACAAAATCTTAAAGATGCCGCCTGTTCAGATGAATTTATAGAAGAATTTTTTAGAATTAGAGAACATGGAAATTACAAAATGCTTGTTCAACTTCTCTATAAACATAAATCTCAACTTCTTGAGGCTTTGCACGATTCTCAAAAGAAAATTGATTGTCTTGATTATCTAATTTTTCAAATTGATCAGGCAGTTAAACGAGAAAAAAAGGAGCATATTTAATATGATAAAAATTATTTCAAACCAAACATTTGATGAAGAACGTTCTTTATACAATATAAAAGATACGGAAGTCTTGAACTGCAAATTTGAAGGGCCGGCGGACGGAGAGTCTGTCTTAAAAGAGTGCAGAAATTTTTCCGTAAACAAATGTTCTTTTTCGCTCCGTTACCCAATGTGGCACGCAAAAAAATTCCTGTTGAAGAATTCATCAATGGATGAAAAAACAAGAGCACCGCTGTGGTATTGCAAAGACGGCGAAATAACAGATTGCGACATTCAGGGGATTAAGTGCCTTAGAGAGTGTAAAAATATTTTTGTTGATAATTGCCATATTGTTTCACCCGAATTCGGCTGGAGATGCAAGGGGGTCAAAATCACAAATTCAACAATTGATGCAATGTACTTTTTATTTGAGTCAAAAGATGTCGAGATTGAAAACCTTAACATGACAGGGAAGTATTCCTTCCAGTATATGAAAAATTTAAGTATCAAAAACTCAAACCTTGATACAAAAGACGCATTCTGGCACAGCAAAAATATTGTTGTTGAAAATTCCGTTGTAAAAGGCGAGTATCTGGGCTGGTTCAGCGAAAATCTGACATTTATAAACTGTAAAATTATCGGCACACAGCCTCTGTGTTACTGCAAAAATTTAAAATTAATCAACTGCACAATGGAGGATACGGATTTGTCTTTTGAGTATTCAGAAGTCGAGGCGGATATCAAAGGACATATTGATTCCGTTAAAAATCCAAAGTCCGGCTCTATTGTTGCAGATTCTATCGGAAAAATAATATCTGAAGATGCAATTATGAAGTGCAGAGGACAAGTATTAATAAGAGAACAAAAACTTTCAGCGTAGGAAACCTAAATATGAATAACAATCAGATTAATATGGACGAATTTTATGAACACATGAAAGAGGGCAGAGTTGTAGAACCTGATTCTGTTACGGCTTTTGCCTTTCATAAATTCAGTCAGGACGCACTAAAAATTACAACAGAGCTTAATAATAAATACCACACGCCTGAAGAGATTGTAGAAATTTTCTCGGAACTTACAAGAAAAGAAATCGACAAATCTTTCAGGCTGTTTCCGCCATTTTATACTGATTGTGGGAAAAATATTACAATAGGCAAAAATGTTTTTATAAATTCCTGCTGCAAGTTTCAGGATCAGGGCGGTATAACAATAGGCGACGGATGTCTGATAGGGCACAATGTTATAATTACAACCCTCAATCACGTTGAAGAACCTTCCAAAAGGCAGTCAATTCTTCCAAAAACCGTAACAATAGGAAAAAATGTTTGGATAGGGGCAAATGTTACGATAGTTCCGGGAGTTACAATCGGAGATAACGCAATAATTGGCGCCGGAAGCATTGTTGTGAGGGATATTCCTGCAAACACGGTTGCGGTCGGAAATCCATGTAAAGTAAAGAAACATATTAAGGAGACAATTAATGTTTAAAAAAGTTTTAGTTTTTATAGTTACGTTCATATTAATTATAGGAGGTGCGAGTATGACTATGGCAAAAAGCAATGATTGGGACAAAACTTTCCCAAAAAGTGATAAGGTTGATGTTAAGAAAGTAAATTTCAAAAACAGATACGGAATAACTCTTGTTGGAGATTTATACACACCGAAAAATAAACCGTCTGAAAAAATGGCAGCGATTGCCGTAGCAGGCCCCTTCGGTGCTGTAAAAGAGCAGGCATCTGGTTTGTATGCACAAACAATGGCAGAAAGAGGATTTGTAACGTTAGCGTTTGACCCGTCATATACAGGCGAAAGCTCAGGAGAACCCAGAAATGTTTCATCTCCTGAAATTAATACGGAGGATTTCAGCGCAGCCGTTGACTTTTTAAGCAATCAAAAAGACGTTAATCCTGAAGAAATAGGAATTATTGGTATCTGCGGTTTTGGCGGATTTGGTTTGAATGCTGCGGCTATTGATACAAGGATTAAAGGCACTGTTACCGTTACAATGTACGATATGACAAGGGTTACTGCAAACGGATATTTTGATTCAATGGATGAAAAAGCACGCTATGAATTGAAAGAATCTTTGAACAAACAAAGAACCGAAGATTTTAAAAACGGCACTTACGCTAAAGCTCCGGGGCTTCCTGAGAAATTAACCGGCGAAGAACCGCAGTTTGTGAAAGATTACTATGGATATTATAAGACTCCGAGAGGATTTCATAAACGTTCTATAAATTCTAACGGAAACTGGAATACAACAGCTTCTCTTGCTTTAATTAATATGCCGATTTTGGCTTACAGTAATGAAATTAAAAATGCTGTATTAATTATTCACGGCGAAAAAGCCCACAGCAGATATTTTAGTGAAGACGCTTTCAAAAAACTCAAAGGCGATAACAAAGAACTCCTTATTATAGATGGTGCAAATCACGTTGATTTGTACGACAATCTTGACAAAATTCCGTTTGATAAAATTGAACAATTCTTCACAACATACTTAAAGGAGGGTAAATAATGAAAAAAATATTATTGGTATTAACGGCACTTATTATTACAGGAGGTATAACCATTGCAAAAGAATTAAATCAACCGTTTGCAAAAGGAGAAATAAATCCTTACAGTAAATTCTTTACGGGAACTACACACTTAAATATGCTTGTAACACGTGATGATGTTTTTAATTCATCTATCGGAAACGTAACATTTGATAAAGGCGCCAGAACCAACTGGCACAAACATTCCGGCGGGCAAATTCTTCTTGTAACGGCCGGAGAAGGCAGATATCAGGAAAAGGGCAAAGAAATCCAAATTCTTAAAGCCGGTGATGTTGTAAAAATCCCGCCAAATGTTGAACACTGGCATGGTGCAGCACCTGACAGCGAGTTTGCACATATTTCAATAGAGCCTAATATTCCAAATAATCAAACGACATGGCTTGATGCTGTAACAGATGAAGAATACAAGTAGGACGGTTTATGATAAGAAAAATATTAACATTATTTTTAGCATTAATACTCTCGCAAAATTTTATTTTTGCGGCAGCAGTGCAAAATGAGGATAAAAACATGACAAGAACAGATATTTGTAAAAAGAATTATAAAACTCTTTTTGGTGGTGAAGCACTGACACCGACAGGCGACGATCCTGAGATGATGGCAATTTTGCAAAAATATATTTTCGGTGAGGTATTTACAGTCGGTGAACTTGATATTAAAACAAGAGAATTAATAACGGTTACTTCTCTTGCTGTACAGCAGACTTTACCGCAGTTGAAAGCTCATACTAACGGAGCATTAAATGCAGGGGCAACTCCGATTGAATTAAGAGAAGCAATTTACCAGCTTGCTCCGTTTATCGGATTCCCGAAAACGTTGAATGCTTTAGGTGTATTGAACGAAGTCTTTAAAGAAAGAGGAATACAAACACCTCTTAAATCAACTGCAACAGTTAAGGAAGAGGAACGCTATCAAAAAGGTTATGAAATTCAAAATCCTTTATACGGTGATGAAATAAAACAGTCAATGGAAGGACTTCCTGATGATATGGGTGCTGATGTTGCAAGATTTTTAACTGAAGTCTGCTTCGGCGATTTTTATACTCGTGAAGGGCTTGATGTTAAAACTCGAGAATTACTGTTTATTTCAGCTCTTGTTACAACCGGCAATACAACAACTTTAAAAAGTCATATTAAAGGAAGCATAAAAGCAGGAAATTCAAAGGAAACCGTAACGGCAGCAATAATTCAAGTTTTGCCTTATGTAGGATTTCCGAACACTCTAGCTGCCCTCAGAACTTTAAAAGAAGTTTTGAATGAAAAATAGTTTATACTACTGCAATAAAAAGGGAGACAGCATTCAGTCTCCCTTTTCTCTAACAGCAATATTATGTTTATAATTACTTAGGAATCAAGATATGGAAAAAGCAAAAGTTTATTTTACTGAAGAAATATCACCGGAGAGTCTTGTAAAAATCTATAAGGCTCTCGGTGTAAATTTAAAAGAAAAGACTGCCGTGAAACTTTCAACTGGCGAACCGGGCGGGCATAATTTTCTGCAGCCATCTATGATAAAGGATTTAGTATCGGAAATCAACGGAACTATTGTTGAGTGCAACACGCTGTTGAAACAGCGGAAAAACTCGGGCTTGGAACTCGCAGTTACGAAATTATTACAATCTAAATATTTTTAATTAAAAAAGGGGATTGTCGGAATAATCCGGGCAATCCACTTTTAGTTTTACTTAATATTCTTATCAAAGAACTCTGTTAATTTTTCAACAACCTGCGGAACAAATTCCGGTTTATCATACAAATCAACGTGAGTTGCACCCTCAATTACATACAATTCCTTAGGATCTTTTGCTCTGTTATAAGCATCTTCGCTGAAATAAATTGTATCAGCTTTGCTTCCCACGATTAACAAAAGCGGTCTTGGTGATACTGTATCAAGGTACTGGAATGCATCAAATGCTGCAAGTCTGTCTAAACTTTGCAAAGCCATTTTGTTAACTGATGTCGGATAACCGCATCTTTCGGTTCTGTAGTAGTTTGAAGCTTCCTGCATAATAACAGGTGTTTCGTCCGTAAATTCTTCCGGAGAGTTTGGAACATAGCCGACGTAAGTTATCTCTTCTCCATTTGCTTCTTTTGTTCTACATTCAGCAGTAGTTTTCAGAGCTTCTTGCATTTTTGCATATTTACCCTTAGGCGGAATACCATCTCTAATCCATGCTCCTACGTTCCAAGCACAAATACCGGCTGCGGCTTTAATTCTTATATCTGTTTGCACTGCTGCAAGCGTATACCCGCTGCCTGCACAAATACCTGTTGCACCAATTTTCTCATTATCTACAAATGGAAGTGAAGTTAAATAGTCAACTGCGGCACGGATATCTTCAACACGAGAAGTAGGATCTTCAAGGTATCTTGGCGTTCCTTCGCTTTCTCCCTGATATGATGCATCAAATGCTATAGCTACATAACTTTTTTAGATAAATTCCATCCGTATAAAGATGCAACTTGCTCTTTAACTCCACCGCCAGGATGTGTAACAACGATTGCAGGGTATTTTTTGTTTTCATCAAAATTCTCAGGTTTAAACAGCAATGCTGCTATTTTTAAACCCATCTTCATAAAACTTACTCTTTCACCTTCATAATAGTGAGAGTCGTTCATAAATTTCACATGTTCTGCTGTCATTTTTCCCTCCTTTTTCTTAACAATTTTAATTAAAAAAATGAGAGCGGCTCTCAGTCAATACATCATTGGTTATTAAAAGAAGTATTGGAAAAAGTTTCTAGCTCAGAAGGACTTGTTTTTGCTTCTCCTATTTATTTTGGAGAAGTTACTGCCCAGATGAGAGCATTTATGGAAAGACTGCTTTTCCCTGTATATGTTTATGATGAAGCGGGTACAAAAATTCCGCCGAAAAAACTTGAAACAGCGATTATTTATACAATGAACGTAAAGCCTGACAGATTCAATAACTGGTTTGTCGGTGTAGATAAATCGGGTCCGCTTGGCTTGTTTGAAAAATGGATAGAATTAACATACGAAAAACCGGAGATTCTTTGTGCGTATGATACTTTGCAATTCGCCGATTATAGTAATTATGTGGCGGATGTTTGGGATGTTGAAGAAAAGAAAAAACATAATGAAGAAGAATTCCCGAAAGAGTTGGAATCTGCATACAAGGCAGGCGTAAAAATGGCAGAAAGAATTAAAGGAAAATTAAATTAGGGAGAGAAATATGAAAAAGAGATTTTTAGGACAAAACAAAATTGAAGTTTCATGTATCGGTCTTGGCTGTATGGGCTTCACCCAGAGCTATCCGCCGTTTCCGGAGAAAAAGATTCAATCGCAACGATAAGAAAAGCCGTTGAACTCGGTGTAACATTCTTTGATACAGCAGAAGTTTACGGACCGTTTGAGAACGAAGAGATTTTGGGTGAAGCACTTGAACCGTTTAGAGATCAGGTAAAAATTGCAACAAAATTCGGCTATGATTTTGACAACTACAAACTCGATGCCTCTAACCGCCCGACAGGGCTTTCAAGCCGTCCCGAAACTATAAGAAAAGCTGTTGAAGGTTCTTTGAAAAGATTAAGAACCGACCATATTGATTTATATTACCAGCACAGAGTTGACACGAATGTTCCGATCGAAGATGTTGCATGATGTGTGAAAGAACTGATAGAAGAAGGCAAAGTCCTTAATTTCGGCTTATCTGAAGCAAGTGCAAAATCAATCAGAAAAACACATTCAGTCTGCCCTGTTTCAGCTGTTCAAAGTGAATATTCTCTAATATGGAGAGAACCTGAAACAAAGATATTTCCGACTCTTGAAGAACTTGGCATAGGACTTGTTCCATACTGTCCTTTAGGTAGAGCACTGCTCACAGGAGCTATCACAAAAGACAGCAGATTTGAAAAACCTGACAGACGTGCAACTCTTCCGATGTTTACACCGGAAGCCCTTGAACACAATATGGAGATAGTTAAACTCGTTAAAAAATGGGCAAGACGTAAAAATGTAACACCTGCACAATTTGCACTTGTATGGATGTTATCTGAAGAACCTTGGATTGCACCAATCCCCGGTACAACAAATCCTGAACATCTTGATAACTTCTTAGGTGCTGCAGATGTCAGAATGTCAACGGATGAATTAAAAGAGTTTGAAAAAGATTATGCAAAAATTCATCTTGTCGGACACAGGGCTGATCCGTTTACAGAAAGCCAGATTGATAAATAATTTTTATCCTCTTTAGGTTAAAGATTTTTTTAGATAAATCATATCGACTAATTGTTTTCCGTTCTCAACGATAGGATGAGAATAATTATCGGTAAAGAAATTCTTTATTCTGCGGGTTTCAACAAACCCGCGTTTTTTATAGAAATTAAGCGTTGTCTCATTTTCGCCTGTTCCGAGGATTACTGTTCTAAATTTTTCTTTATATCTGTTACATACATAATCAAGTAATTTAGAGGCGTATCCTTTATTTTGATATTCGGGGTAAGTTGCAAGATTTTTTATCTCAACGGTTTCAGAATCAATCTCAATAACCGCACAGATTGATGTCAAAATATCATTATCGTATAGAACAAAAAAAGTTGATTGTTCTAAGTATTTGTTAATCATTAACTCATCTTCATCTCCGATTAACAATATCTCCATATAATCCGCTTTGTTAGAAGTAACTTCTCTAATTTCCATCTTTAAGCCTATTTGTTTCACTTCCTTATCCATTCCCTGATAGTATAAAATAAAAACGGGTAATTAGAAACTCAATGAACAATTTATAAAATATAATCGTTATACAAATACACAAATAAAATCGGAAAGGATATTCTATGTTAAAAAATTTGCCCCTTATTGTTTTAGTTCTAATATTAACCGTAAATTCGGCACATGCTGCAAATATGAAGGTTACCCCTGAGGCAAAGTCTTTCAGATACAGTACGACTATTGAGAAAGAACGGCCTCAGCTTGATGAGATTACAAGAAAACATATTGCAGCATATCAACAAAAGCCGACTGAAGCAAACAAACAAGCCCTAAGAAATCAAATCGGGATAAATTACGATAAAGTTGTTGCAAAGAAAAAGGCAAAACTTGAAGAGTTGCGACGAACTGCCAAAGATCAATCAAAGATTGATGAAATGCAGGTGATAGTTGATGAAATGCTCAGGGACAGAAAAAATCGTATTAATCAGACTTTGAGCCGCTTTACAGATTCCAGATTAAAACCCGGAGTGCGGGAATCTCAAGACGGTTTTTTTCCTGTGTTGGGGGCTGCGCAGAATGTTTCAATAGCTTATACTCCGGTAACCAATGGGGAATATGCTAAATTTCTGCAAGCAACAGGCAGAAATGCCGTTGCTTCTATACAGTTGAGTAAAGCGAATTATCCTGTCGTAAATATTTCTTACAATGATGCTGTTGCATATTGCAATTGGCTTTCAAAGAAGGACGGAAGTGCAACATACAGACTTCCTACAGAAAAAGAATGGGAGCAGGCAGCAGGTCACATGCCTAAAGATGCCGATTTTAACAGCGGCGAAAATAAAGGGATTACCCCTGTAACTGCATACTCAAATACGCTTTCCGCCTCAGGCGCAATCGATATGTGGGGGAATGTCTGGGAGTGGACTTCGACTTCCAGAACGCAAAACACAAAAGCCGTTAAAGGCGGTTCTTGGGATTCGACAAGAACTGATTGCAGAACTGAAGAACGTACAGAAAGCCGCCCACTCAGCAACGGTTACGATAATGTCGGATTTCGTGTTGTCAGAGTAAAATAAAATAATGTTAAAGACATCATAAATATAAATATATGATGTCTTTAAGTTTATAATCTTCTCTAATCATCTTAGATATTTTTCCCTAACTCGTAAGCCTGTTTTGGATATTGTGTATGGCTAACATCCCCCTCCGTCCAGACACCTGATGCAATAACTTTTCCTGCATCAGACCAGCCAAGATAATTTAACAATGTTTCGTAGTGATTTATTATGGGTTGTGCCTCTTTCGCAGAAGTATCAGCGTAAGTCATAATTAAAACAGATTTTTTAGGAACATGAATTTGCCCGTTGATTGCATAAAATCTGTCAATTACAGCTTTTATTTGGGCTGAAATGCCAAAATAGTACATTGGAGTTGCAAAAACAACCGCATCAGCATCTACAATATTATTTCCGATAAATTCAAAATCATCTTTGAATACGCATTGACCGTTCATACCGCATTTATTACAGGCGATGCAAGGGTGAACATTTTTGAATGCGGAATCAAATCTTACTACGCTATGTCCGGCTTCTTGCGCTCCTTTTATAAAATTGTCTGCAAGAGTGTTTGAGTTGCCGTTTTTTCTTGGACTTCCGGTAATAACAAGTATCTTCATTTTTTTATCTCCTTTTGAATTTTCGTTACTTACACAGCCTGTTGCGGCACCAATAATAACCGCACCGGCAGCAGTAATAAGTGTATTTTTTATAAATTTTCGTCTATCCATGTACTTTAAAACCTCTGTTCTAATCCTAAGATCTTAGAGCTGCTCTAAGTCAAGCTGTTTTGTATAATTTGTAACATAAAATCAAATCATGAGTGATTTTACAATGACTTTATAATAAATTTTTCCATAAGGTTTATATAACCATATTATTACATGTAGTTTTTATTCCATTAGGCATTCCTTATGACGCAAAACAGTCAATAAATTCAATTAAAATATCACAAGCATTATTGGCTCTTTCATTAATAATATATGAAAATTACCAATACTAATTATAGCAATATGACAATCAATACAATAGATATTATTTCAATTATGCTAACATGCAACAGTATTGACAATAACAGTTTCTTATGTAATATATTTACTGCTAAGATAAAAGTAAAATAGATACAAAAATTTACAAATGTTAACCGCAGTTTATACAAATTCCCCTAATAAAACATTTAGCTCCTTTGGATTTAAGCCAAAACAGGATAATTTCTTTTCAATTCCAGAACGAAAACCATTAACGATATCTGAAAAACTGTCTATAGGCACCGGGACACTAATAGGTACAGCACTACCTATAATGTATTTTTGCAAAAAACAAAAATTACCAGTACAAAAACTTAAATATACGGAAAAAGAAATGATTTTACTCAGTACCGGGTCAATTACTGGCGGAGTATTAGGCGGGATATATTCTGATAAAAAAGTAAAGCCTGAGTATAAAATTCATGAAGGTGTATTCCAGTTTTTTAACGCAGTAGTTCCAACATTATTAATTAAGCCGATATTGAAAACATGTGATAAAATTAAGTTTCTAAATAACACAAAGGCTAAAGCTACAGCTTTAATGAGCGGAATTTTTTGCGGAATGATAGCAGGAGCCAACATTTCAAATAAAATAAATGGTACTACATCAGCTGGTTCAAAAAGAAAAGTTAAATTTATTGATACAATAGCAAATATAGATGTAATATCAGGAGCACTGGTAATGGCAAAATTTCCTTTAATCGGGAAACTCGGGATTGAAAAATTTTTGCCGCTATTTTATATGTGGACGGGATATGAATCAGGGACAATGAGATAAGACTTTAATAAAAATACTAAATCCTGTCTTTATTTTATAAAAAAAACTTCTTGCAATAAATTTTTGTCTGGATTAAAATATATTTGCAAATATTCCCGGATCGTCTAGTGGCAGGACTGAAGATTCTGGCTCTTCCAACGGTGGTTCGAATCCATCTCCGGGAATTTTTATTATTTTATAGCAAAAAAAAATTTTTATATGTTTTCTGAATATTATGAAGGTTAATTATATAAATTCTCAGAGTTTTAAAAGTACTTATACAGTTGATACTGGAAGTGCGACTTCAAAACAGCAAATATTTACACTCGGCGCACTAATGAACAACTTCTGGATTAACAATGCAGCTACCACATTTAATAGAATAAAAAACACCGGAGTTTACGGAAAAGTAGACATAAATGTCAAAGATTATAAAGATCAAGCTTTTGAGTCTGTTATGAAATATAATGGAATATCTTATCAAAAAAAACAAAACAGTCTTTACTATACGGTTTAATCTAAAATGATTAAGATTATAACAATAACAAAAAATACTTCTCTGCCGTTTTCTACCATTAAGGGAAGTGCACAAAAACGTAATAAAACAGCGGCCGGTCTTAGTAAACAATTTTATACAAAATTGTTATCTGCTTCAAACGATAAGAGCTGCGCTTTAGAAATATTCAATGATTATCTTAATAATTTACTGCAGAATAAAATTAAATTTAAAGTATTTCCAAATGTCAATCACAGGTATAAAGGGACTATTCAGCGTAATATAGTTGGAGCCGAATATGACCCAAAGGGTACAATAAGGCTTCTGTTAGAAGGTTTCAAAATATTTTTACCTTTGGATAAAAACGGCAAAAATATTACAAACAAATTCTGCGCAATTCATGAGGCAAGGCACCTTTTTGATTCAGCTTGTAACCCGAAAACAAACCAATTCAGGCTTCAAAATTTATATGAAAAAATTGATTTTGAAGCCCAAAAAGATAATATTTCCAATATGTTTTTGGACTCTCTCGATAAACATGTACGAATGAAAGACTTTAAAAATTCGGTCAGAAAGTTAATAAAAGACATGCCAGACCTTATATCAATAGATTGTTTACAGACAATAAGAAATTCTCTGAAAAGTGAAATTAATGCTTATGGAGATGAAATAAAAAGCATGGCAAAAGGAGCGGGCATATTCTATAACTTGCCTGAAATTATAACAATAAAAGTTTTTTTACATCAAAATGCTAAATTTAAACAAAAACTTCAATTTGCAAACAAATTGCTTAAGGAAAAACTTGCAAACGAACGAAAAAATCATAAAGCATTATTAAATTCTTGAATAAGCGTGTCTTTCAAGCATTACCATTAAAATAGAGATATCCGCAGGTTTTACCCCGCCAATACGTGATGCCTGAGCCAGCGTTTTGGGACGAATTTTTGATAACTTATCGCGGGTTTCTGATGAAATATGCTCTATTGATGAATAATCAATATCGTCAGGTATCTTGAATTTATCAAGCTTAGATGCCTGCTCAACCTGAAATTCTTGTCGTTTTAGATATCCGTCATATTTGACTAAAATTTCCACCTGCTCGACAACATCAAATGGAATATTCAATTTCCTTGTACTGTCATCAATCTTTTTAATCACAGAATAATCAATATTCGGACGTTTAAGAAGCTCCGCAATTTTCATTCCGCGTTCCATGTGATCTCCAAACTCTGAAAGAATTGAATTAATTTCTTCGGTTGCAGAAATTTTTGCGTCTTTTATTCTCTGCAATTCCTTTTCAATCGCATCTTGTTTATCGGTAAAAATTTTGTACTGATTATCGTCGATAAGCCCGTATTTACGACCAATTGGAGTAAGTCTTGCATCAGCATTGTCCTGACGAAGTAAAAGTCTGTATTCCGAACGGGAAGTAAGCATTCTATATGGATCCTGAATATCTTTTGTTACCAGATCATCAATTAATGTCCCTATATAAGATGAACTTCTTGAAAGTTCCAACATTTCAGAGCCATTCAAATAATTAAAAGCATTTATCCCTGCAACAAGCCCCTGAGCTGCTGCTTCTTCATAACCGCTTGTACCGTTAATTTGTCCTGCAAAAAACAAACCTTTTACAACCTTTGACATCAAAGAATGAGTTGTTTGAACAGCAGGAATATAATCATATTCAACAGCATAAGCAGGTTTTATAACATGAGCATTTTCCAACCCCGGCAAAGTTCTCAACATTTTTACCTGAATATCAGCCGGCAGGCTGCTTGAAAAACCCTGAACATAAACTTCATAAGTTCCTAACCCCTCAGGTTCAATAAAAATATGATGCGACGGATTTTCACTGAATCGTACGACCTTATCCTCAATTGACGGGCAGTAACGCGGACCGACACCCTGAATTAAACCTTGAAACATCGGCGATTTATCAAGATTTGCTTTAATTATCTCATGTGTTTTCTCATTAGTTCTTGTTAAATAACATGGGTACTGGGGCCTAACCGGTCTGTTCGGCTTAAATGAATAAAAATGAAGAGTTTCGTCACCGGGCTGAATTGACATTTTCGAATAATCAATAGTACGTTTGTCTACCCGCGGCGGGGTGCCTGTTTTTAATTTTTTAATTTGTATTCCATGTTTTATAAGCGATTCTGATAAGCCGTAAGCAGCTTTCTCACCCAATCTGCCAGCACTGTAGGAACGCAACCCGACAAAGATCTTTCCGTTCAAAGAAGTTCCGGTTGTTAATATAACCGTACGTGCGGAATACTCAATACCGTATTCATCAATTGCACCGGTTATAGTATTATCTTTTACAATTAAATCAGTAATACAGGCCTGACGGAGATAAATATTTTCATTATTCTCGATAATATTGCGCATATAATCCATGTATTGCTTTTTATCCGATTGGGCCCGCAGTGCTCTTACAGCCGGCCCTTTTGAAGAATTCAGCATTTTCATCTGGATATAAGTAGCGTCAGCAGCCTCACCCATAACACCGCCCAGCGCATCAATTTCTCTGACCAGAGTTGATTTAGCAGGGCCGCCTATTGCAGGGTTACACGGCATTAAAGCAATATGATCAACATCAAGAGTTGCAAGAAGAACTTTTGCGCCGAGGCGGGCACAGGAAATTGCGGCCTCACATCCTGCGTGTCCTGCTCCGACAACTATTACATCATATTTATTATTGAGATAATCCATATTTCATATTCCTAATCGGCTACGGCTAATATTATATTACAAATAAAAATCTTTTAGGAGAAAAATTAAAATAAATTATACACACATCTACACCATGTAGATGATATTATTTTAAATTACTAAAGATTAATATAATTTATATCGACATAAGAAAATACATATTGAATATACATCTTATTGGAGCTCATTGATGTCAGAACAAATTTTACTACAGCCGATAGCGGCTAATACGGATAAAGCAAAAGAATCATTAGAAAAAGCCAGAATAGCACACGAAAAATATCTTATCAGACAACAAAATCAAGATTTGCAGGATGCTATAGAATATTATGTTGATGCCGTAAAATATGATCCCACTATGCCCGAAGCTTATTACAGACTTGCGACATTAATGTGGGAGCAGGGCCAAATAAGTATTGATACCGCAATTGAACAATGCAAGACGGCAGTTTCTCTTGCCCCTCAGAATATAAATGCACATTTATATACCGGTTTTTTTATGAAAATGGCTCAAGATTTTAAATCTGCCGAATCCGAATTTAAATCCGCAATTAAAATGGGGAAATTAAACTCGGCACGCCCCCGTTTAATTCTTTCTCAATCAATTTTACAAAAAATTAATTCTAAAAACGGAAATGTAGGTGACTATTTAAGTTTCTTATATTATTTTCTTTCTGGAAGCCTGATGCTTGCCTGGGACAGACCGTCAATGAAAATGTTTTATAAAAACATGTCTGATGATTTTTCTGTCTTTACATACAATACAGTCGGAAAGTTTTTAGAAAAATTTAAACTTTATCCGACAGCCGAAAATATCTACAGACAGGCTGTTTCTAAAACAAACCACAGCGAGATTTTTTACAACAAAATGGGAGATCTCGCACTTAAGAATAAAGAAATGGATTTAACAGTTGACTGCTACAGGAAAGTTTTAGAAGCAAACCCGCTTAACCGTGAAGTTTTAATAAAACTTGCAACCGTTCTTCAAACATATTTCCCCGAAAATACGGATGAAGCAATCGATTGTTATGAAAAACTTTTGGAATTCGATATAGATATCCCGCAAATCTACTATGAACTCGGTCATCTTTACCTGAAAAAAGAAGACAAAATTAATTCTATGAGTGCATTTAAACTTGCAGTAGAAAGAGATCCTGAAAATCCGTTCTATAATAATTCACTTGCTTATGCTTACTCAAAAGCTGAATTATATGATGAGGCTATAGAACATTATCAGAAAGCAATTGCAATTAATCCCGACAAAGAATGGACATCGATTGTATGTCAAGCGCTGGGGTCTATTTATGCAGAAGTTAAAGGAAATATAGATGCAGCTGTATCTACCTATCAGGCCGGAATCATTCTTGACCCGAATAATTATGATTTATATTTATCCCTAGGGGATATTCACATGGCCGCATACGATTTGGATAATGCAATAAGAGCATACTGTGATGCCATTACGCTTAACCCGGAAGACTACCGCGGTTATTCTAAAGCAGGAATTGCCCTATGGGAAAAAGATTATCTTGAAGAAGCTCTTGTTTCTTTTCACAAAGCAATTGATTTAAATCCTGATAATGAATACGCACAAAATAATCTTGGCATACTATATCTTGACGGATTGGGCGATGCGGAAGAAGCTCTTGAATACTTTGAAACAGCAGTTGAATTAAATCCAAATTACACTCTTGCCTACTTCAACGCCGCAAGAGCATCTCAGGCAATGGGATTTATAAATGATGCTGCCAATTACTATCAAATGGCTATTGATTTAAATAAAGTCACTCAGGATTTGGACGAAGAAGATATTAAAACAAGATTATATAAGTTGTTTGAAATCTAATTAAATAAATTGAGCTGCTCCTGTTTCGCAAAATGCTTTTGAAGATATGATGGACGGTGATATTTACTTAAACCGTATTTGTCAATAAGAGCCATGTGCTCTTTGGTTAAATACCCCGCATTTTCCTTCCAATTATATTGCGGGAATTCTTCATCAAGCTTTAACATATATCTGTCGCGGCTTACTTTTGCCAAAATACTTGCTGCCGCAATAGAAGCGGATTTACCATCGCCTTTTACAACATACCTTTGCGAATAATCAAAGTCCCAAATTCGCTTATTCCCATCAATTAGTATCATAATTTCACTTCTTGAAAGCATATTTCGCGCAATCATCTTTTCTCTGCTATCGGAGAAAGGATAAAGCTGATTTATAACATCCTCAATTGCAAGACGCATCGCCTTCAATGAAGCATTTAATATATTTATGCGCTCTATTTCTTCAACCTCAATACAAACAGTTGAATTTATTGAATTTTCTTTGATAATATCATATAAAGCTTCACGCTTTTTTGCAGAAAGTTTTTTACTGTCATTTAAATCTTCAAGTTTTTCGATAAGCTCTTTTGAACGTTTATCAAAACAAACAGCACTCGCAAAAACACCGCCGGCACCACATCCTCTTCCTGCCTCATCAGTTCCTATAACAAATCTTCTCTTCTGATTAAAATCAAATGTAAAAAGCTGAACAACTCTTGAATCAACAGTCAAAGTCGTATTTAAGCGTTTAGATGTCTTTTTATTATTTTTTTCTATCTCAATTTCATCTTCTGATAAATCATGACCGAATTTATTATAAGTATCCATTATATTTCATCCAATATAAACTTGCCTATTTTACCCTCTCTAAAATCACGTAAAACAAAAACAGCAGTTCTTTCTATATCAGGATTATTGCCTGATGTTATCCAATTTCTAGATTTAGCTATATTTTCAAGTGTCAAAGAATCCGTCTTATAAAAATCTTTAACAATTCCTGAATATTTTTCCTCTAATAAAGCCAGAAGCTCTTTGGCAACAATCTCGTTTGAATAGGCGTTTTCTGATACAGCATTGACAAACGCGAGTTTTTTAGCCCTCAACTGATCTTCCTGTTTCATCGGGATAATCCCCGGAGTATCAAGTAAATCCAGCTGCGAATTAATCCTTACCCACTGCTGCTGGCGGGTTACTCCTGCCTTTGCCCCGATTTTTGTTTTTGATGATTTTGTAAGTTTATTTATTATACTTGATTTCCCTACATTAGGCATTCCCACAACCATAACACGAGCAGGACGGCGCAAAAGTCCTTTAGCCATTATTGCCTGTATTCTCGGCTCTGAAAGCTCTATAATTTTTTTTACAATAACATTTAAATCCTTGCTGTTTTTAGCATCGGATTTTAAGACAGGAAAACCGTTTTTCTCTTCCAGAATTCGTGCAAATTTATTCAACTCATTTGCATCTGTTAAATCTGCCTTATTCAGCAATATTAAACGGGGCTTTACACCTAAAAGCCCCGTAATATTATCATAACTGCTTGAGAAAGGCAATCTTGCATCAACGACTTCAATAACGGCATCCACTAAAGAAAGCTGTGATTTTAGCTGTTTTTCAGCTTTCGCAATATGTCCGGGATACCAGTGTATATGAAGCTTATCTTTTTTCAATTTTTTCCTTGATACGAGTTGCTTTACCTGAACGTTCTCTCAAGTAGTAAAGTTTAGAACGTCTTACATCACCTTTTCTAAGAACATTAATTTTTTCAATTCTCGGAGAGTTAAGCAAGAAAACACGTTCAACACCTACACCCTGAAATACTTTTCTAACTGTTATAGTTTTATTAACGCCTGAACCGTGTTTTTTAATAACAGTTCCTTCAAAAGCCTGAATTCTTTCTTTGTTACCTTCAACAATTCTTACAAATACCTTAACAGTATCACCTGGATTTGTATCCGGCAAGTTTTCTCTTAAATAAGGTTTTTCTAATTCATCAATAATAGGGTTCATTTCACAATTCCTTTATAACTTTATATTTCGTACTTTTTGAAATTCCTTAAATCGATGTTCCACAAATACATCGACACACGTGAAATTATCGTAAACCAAAGGGAGAAAAATTTCAAGCGATTTTTAAAATTTTGTAATATAATACAACTATGGCAGGCGATTACAAAAAATTGTTAAATAAACATAAAAAGAAGAAATTTGCCGACCCCAAAACTATGGGAGTCAATATTGATAAAAACGAATATTATGAAATAATCCTTTCAAATTCTGCCCATCCTGAAAGGACTGAAAACAAATCTTGACTTTGAAATATTTTCAGTATATTGTTGATATACACGTTTAAAGTCTGAAAGACTGATTGACAACTTAATATGGGCATGTGGTGGAATGGTAGACACGCTAGTCTTAGGAACTAGTGCTTACGCGTGGGAGTTCGAGTCTCTTCATGCCCAAACTATTTTGATAATTTAATAAATAATAGCATTTAGAGCCTCAAACTTGTATGTTGCTCATGATGTTCGCAACATACGGGAGTTCTGCCCTAAAGGGTATCCTGCCTCGTACGGCTCGAACTACTCGCCTACGATGCAAGAGAGTCTCTTCATGCCCAAACTTTTTAGTAAAAACTTAACCAAAAACCTTATTAATATTAATAAGGTTTTTACTATTAAAAAGAGAGAAATTATGCTTATAACTCCTATTAACAGCATTAATTATAATCAGTATAAATATTACAAATCCCAAAATAAAAGTAATAATGTATCCTTTACCGGCTTGCAGAGTGAATTACAAAGAATCTCTCCTCTAAATGCCCAGATGGAAAAATTTTTAAAGAGATATAAATATATTTCAAAAAATCGTATTTATCCTGTAGATAAAGAAATACAACAAAGCTTACAAATTATCACTCTCAAAACACGGAACAATGTATCTAAAGTATGGGATATAAACCCTGATAATTCCGACAAATATATAATATTTTATCACGGTTTAGGGCAGAATATTTCATCTAATCAGGAATTTTACAAATCAGCTCTAAAAAAAGGATACGGACTCTTAGCTCCTGAATATGGAGGTTTTGGTGACAGTATAGGCTCTATATCAGAAAAGTCAATAAAAGAAAATACACAAAGCGTAATTAAATATCTCGCTTCTAAAGGAATAAAACCAGAAAATACAGGTATTGTAGGCTTTAGTATGGGAAGTTTTCCGGCACTGACCATCGCTCAAAAAAACGAAAAATTTAAATTTCTTATATTGATATCTCCTTTTAATTCAATTAAAAATGAAAAAGAGCTTTTACTTAATGGAAATTCAATAAAACTTCCGGAAACAATTAAATTTCTGATTAACAAATTCCCGTTTCTCATAAATCTTGCGGATAGCTCTTTTCAAAACTTGCAGAAAATAAAAAAAATAAAGTTTCCTGTATATTTTATTCAGGCAGAAAATGACACAGTAATCCCTCTCAAATCAACAAAAGAACTTGCAAAAAATTCAAAGAATTTAAAAGAAT
Source organism: Candidatus Gastranaerophilales bacterium (assembly GCA_944324015.1). GTDB lineage: Bacteria > Cyanobacteriota > Vampirovibrionia > Gastranaerophilales > Gastranaerophilaceae > Stercorousia. The sequence goes on along the minus strand of CALUUR010000003.1, from coordinate 42,458 downwards.
TTATTTTGCTTAAAACAGGCGGGCACTCTATTGAGCATTCGAAAATAGATGCATTTAATAATTTAAACGGTATTTGATTGTTTTGCAAACTTTTTTCCGACACATACATATTCAAAACCTCTTTGAATAAGCCTTTCACCGTCATAGAGATTTCTTCCGTCGAATATAACCGGTCTTTTCATAAGCGCCTTAATCCTGTCAAAATCCGGACGTCTAAATTCATTCCACTCAGTAAGGAGCATCAAGCAATCTGCATTATTTAATGCTTCATATGAATTTTTAGCATATGTGATTTTATCACCCCAGATTAATTTTGCCTGCTCAAAACCTTTCGGATCATAAGCCTGAATTTTTGCGCCAAGTTCCAGTAAAGCATTAATAATTGTAATTGACGGAGACATTCTCATATCGTTAGTCTTAGGCTTAAAAGTTAGCCCCCAGACCGCAAAAGTTTTACCTGATAAATCTGCACCGAAACGCTGTAAAATTTTTGTTATAAAAATTACTCTTTGTTCTTTGTTCACTTCATCGGCAGCCTCAATAAGCCTGTACCCGCAGTTATTGTCACGTGCCGTTTTCAATAATGCTTTTACATCTTTCGGAAAACAGCTTCCGCCATATCCAAGCCCGGGGAACAGAAATTGGGAACCAATTCTTTTATCTGAACACATTCCTATTCTTACCATTTCAGCATCCGCACCTACAGCCTCACAGATGTTGGCAATTTCATTTGCATAAGATATTTTAATTGCAAGAAAGGAATTTGCGGCATATTTAGTCATTTCTGCAGATTTAACATCCATTATTACAAAACGGCTTGCTGTTCGAAAAAACGGAGCATATACCTCCTGCATAATAGCAGTAGCCCTTGCGGAATTTGAACCTATTACAACTCTGTCAGGTTTTAAAAAGTCATCAACTGCAGCCCCTTGTTTTAAAAACTCCGGATTAGAAACAACATCAAATTCTCCGCTATAATGCTTTTTTATAATTTTTGTTACTTTATCAGCAGTTCCAACAGGGACAGTAGATTTATCAACAATAACTTTATAACCGTTAATTGCTTTTCCTATACTTTCAGCAACCTGTTCAACATATTGAAGATCTGCAGAACCGTCTTCACTCTGAGGAGTTCCAACAGCAATAAAACAGACAAGGGACTTTTGAACTGCTTGTGCCAAATCATCCGAAAATTGAAGTCTGCCTTCAATAACATTTGCTTTTATTAATTCTTCCAGTCCCGGTTCGTAAATCGGAACAAGTCCGTTTCGTAATTTTTCAAGTTTTTCTAAATCATTATCAACACATATTACATCGTTACCCATGTCCGCAAGACATGTTCCTGCAACCAGACCTACATATCCTGTACCTATTACGCAAATTTTCATCTCTGCTCCTCACTTTTTAATCATAGAATACCACAAAAATTTTTTTATGAGATAATTTTTACGAGGAATTATGCACAAAATTTTAACAAAATGGATAGAACCGTACGTTCTTTTGGAAACAATGAAAAAACAATGTAATCTGGTAAAAGTTTTTACATTTGATGGTTTTTCAAAATACAGTGTAAAAAAAGAATTTCTTGATAAACTACAAAAAGGTAACTATACCGGATTGTATATGAAAAATGTAAACCAGTTTTATTTATTTGACGGACAGATTGATATTTACAAAATTTTTAATCTGCAAAAATCTGATTATGAAACAACAGAAAATATTGAAAAACCTTTTGATATGATTGATACGGGTAAAGCGGAAGCAAGTTTCTTAATATTTTAACATTTGTTAAAATTAAGCAATTTTACCTTTGAAAAATACTTTATATTTATAGAGGAAAAATCAAAAGGGGAATATTTTGGGATTTATTGATGCAAACATACTAAATACCTCATTATTAATGCAGCCTTATATTTTTACAGGTTATAGTTTCCCGCAAACAAATTTTTCGTGGAGTTTATTTCCGAATTTTTTCACATTTACAAATCCTTTTAGTTTTGGCAATTTTTATAATTCAAACTTTTATACAGCGCCGTTGAATTTAGGACAACTTACATTGCCCGCCCCATCTTATCCTAATATCTTCGGACCGCTTATGGATGAATTTAAAACTAAAATAAGAAGTTCAACAAATAATAATATATTATTATTTGATAAAAATAAATATACTCCTGTCAAAAGAACCAGTTTGACAACATTAAAAGATACTGATTATAACGCCGAAAAAGGAGCAAAACTCGCACAAACAGTAAGAAAAAATGCTGTCGGGTTTACAAACCAGTGTGCAAAATATGTCAGAATTGCACTTGAAACAAATGGTTTAGGAAACGGTGAAAAAGGAGACGGTTATGAATACGCACGTATATTAAGCCGTAATAAAAACTTCAAAGAAATATCCACCAAAAATTTGGATTTGTCATCACTTCCAGCCGGATGTATCCTTGTTTATTCCAGAGGAGCTGCAGGTTACAGCCGCGAATACGGGCATGTTGAAATAACACTCGGAAACGGACAGGCTGTAAGCGATGGAATAACAAATAATATCAGACAGGGTGCGAGAGTATTTATTCCTGTTTAAAGGACTTGCAATACTTTATCTAAAGATTTTTCCAACTCATTCATAGAACCGTTATTATATACAACAAAATCAGATAACCCTATTTTTGTACTCTGAGGCATCTGAGAATTAATTCGGGCTTTTGCATGTTCAACAGAGTATCCGTTACGTTTAATTAATCTTTCCAACCTTGCATTATCATCAGCATAAATAAATATAATTTTGTCAAACAAATCTTCCATTTTAGCCTCGAATAAAAGCGGAATTCCGACAAACAGCAATCTTTCAGATTCATTTTCTGCAAAAAAGTTTAAGATTTCATCTTTTATTTGAGGATGCATAATTTCAGCTATCTTTAACCTTGCATTTTCATCAGAAAAAATAAGCTGTCCTGTTTTATACCTTGAAAATTCACCATCTTTAAAGACGTCATAACTTTTAAAAGCATCATATAACGGTTTATTTTTGACTGTCAGAAGCCTGTGAGAAACATCATCAGTATCAAGAACTTTAAAACCGCTATTTTCCAGTAAATTTTGAACCGTAGATTTCCCGGATGCTATATTTCCGCAAACAGCTATTCGTTTCATGTATTTGCAATCCTGTTTAAAAAATTTTTTAATTCTCTTATTTGAACCGGTTTTATAGGTTTGAACTCTCCGCGCCGCAAACCGTCAATACGTATTGTTGCATGCTGAATTCTTTTCAATGTTTTAACTTCATATCCGAAATGTTCAAACATTTTTCTAATCTGTCTGTTCATTCCCTGATATAATGTAATCTGCATTTCAGTATGTTTACTGTCGATTTCCAAAGCCTGAATATCAGCATACGCCGTTTTACCGGGTTCAATCTCAATCCCGTTTGCCATCTGCTCCAGTTCGTGTTTTCGAACTCTTGCAGCAACAGTAACAAGGTAAACCTTCGGCACTTTAACCGATGGGTGAGTAAGTTCATTAATCAAATCACCGTCATTTGTTAAAATTAACAAACCTGTGGAATCCTTATCCAAACGTCCTACAGGTTTTAATGACAGCATGTTTTCAGGCAGTAAATCATAAATAGTTTTACGCCCCTTTTCATCATCACAAGTCGTAATATAACCTGCAGGTTTATAAAACCTGTAGTATTCATGTTTTGCCGGTTTTATAAGCTTTTGATTAACAAATACCTTATCTTTAGGCTGAACGAGATATCCAAGTTCCTTAACAATTCTGCCGTTGACATTAACAGAACCCTGTTCGATTAATTCATCAGCTTTTCTGCGTGAACAAAGCCCTGATGATGCAATATACTTGTTTAAACGGATGCCGGACATTTGTCAAAATCCTTTTCAAATGCACTAACAACAGCTTCAGGCAATCTTCTGTAAAGTTTCCCAGCTTCTGTAACAGCAACAACGTCAAACAAAGCCTCTATAAAAATTTTCCCAGATTCTTTAGATTTAATAACCTGCTTAAAAGTAACCGACAGACTATTGTATTTTTCAATCCAGGTTTCAATAATAATAACATCATTAAGTCTTGCAGAGGCCTTATATCTGACATTCATGTTTGTCACAGGCAGCAGAATATCCGAATTTTTCAATGTAACTAAATCAAGTCCCATTGAATCGCATAAATCAACCCTGCCTTTTTCCATCCATCTCAAATATGCACCATGCCAGACAACTCCATAGGCATCTGTATCAGAATAATAAACTTTAGTTTCAAATACATTTTTCATAACAAAAATATTATAACACAAGGAGGTAAATAAATGAAGTACAAATGCAGTGTTTGCGGATATGTTTATGATGAAGAAAAAGAAGGAACAAAATTTGAAGAACTCCCGCAAGACTGGAGTTGTCCCGTTTGCGGAGTTGGTAAAGATATGTTTAGCAAAGAAGAATAAATTAGCAAATTTTAACATTTTCCTGTTTTAATAAAATTGTGAATGGTTTAAGTAGTGTACAGCCTAATTTTGGAAATTATTACGGCTATTACGGGAATTATCCTGATAGCAGGCAATACTATATGCTTCCGCAGCAGGAAGAAGTGCATGAACCTAATGCTGCAAAAACTCTTGTAACAGCAGGGCTGCTTCAGGCATTTGCAATGTTTTTACAAAAAGCTTCGCAGTGGTGCGGTAATAAACTTATGCAGGGAAAAGAATTTACCTCTGCCGAAAACATTTACAAAACAGCAAATAACATGGTAAAAGACAATAAACTTAACGTATCAGTTGATTTTATTGATAATAAAAACATTAATAACTATGGAGAAGGACTCAGAGAAGCCCTTAAACCTGTTGCAAGAGGAGAAAATGCATTTTATACAGATCAATTAAAACTGGCAGTTGCACCAAAAAGCAAGCCTTCATTGATATTACATGAACTCGGCCATGCAATAAATGCACACAAAGGAAAATTCTTACGATTTCTTCAAAAATCACGCGGATATGTAGCAGCAGTTCCAACAGCACTTTTATTGCTAAACGGTGCAATACCGCCAAGAGAAGATAACAAAAAGAACTTTATTGAACGTAATGCAGGGCTTATCGGTTTTGCCTCATTCTTGCCTACAATTGTGGAAGAAGGGCTTGCCTCAATAAGAGGTGTAAAAGCCGCAAAACAAACTTTAGGAAAAGCTGTTAATCTTACGCCGTTAAAGAGAAATTACTTTTTCGCATGGCTGACTTACGTAATAGCCGGTATTGGCTTAGGAGTTGCGGCAAAACAGAGTTTGTTAAGCAGTAAAGAATAAAAAAGATTGGATTTTTTGATTTTAAAATAATTTTTGTCATCAATTTAAATCCAATCTTTTTAAAAATGGTCGGGATGACACGATTTGAACGTGCGACCCCCTCGTCCCAAGCGAGGTGCGCTACCAAGCTGCGCCACATCCCGACGAATTATATTTAATTTTCAAATATTGCACATTTGAAAAGGTGCGCTACCACCTCTCGTGAAACAATTCACAGGATTGTTTCACTCGGCAGAGTGCCACATCCCGTCAATCGACAGTGTATTATTTAATCTACACAAAAAATAACATAAAGTCAATATGTAATTATTTAAAGTTGACTATCCCGTTCTTTTATAATAAACTCTAAAAAGAGAGATTTTACACTATTAAATGAGGATTAGGGAAATTGGATTTTACAACTTTAACTATTGAAGCACTGAAAGCATTAGCTTCTGTTGTCGGGAATTACGGTATCGCAATTATTTTATTAACTGTTGTTATAAGACTTGCTATGTGGCCTTTGAATGTGTCACAGCAGCGTTCTATGAAAATGATGCAGAATTTACAGCCGAAAATTAAGGCCATTCAGGACAGATACAAAAGTGATCCGCAAAAAATGCAGCAAAAACTTATGGAATTTTACAAAGAACACAAGTTTAATCCTATGGGTGGATGTCTGCCGTTGTTAATCCAACTGCCTATTTTCATTCTTTTATATTCAGCATTAATGAGCCCGCAATTTATACAGATTGCAGGTGATACTTCATTTGGATTTTTAGGAAGACTTGATACAACATTAAGGGCTACTGCAGGGCGTTCTTATGACGGAACTTTTGGAGTTTCTCAGGGAGATACATTTACTTTAGGCAAAACTGCAACAGTTTACCTGCCAAATGAAACTCTTGAAGACGTAAAAGTTAAAGATCCTAACAAAGCGATTGAAATTCAGGGAGAATTTAAACCGGGTGAAAATATTGATTTCAAAATCGATTTAGACCACCTGAACTTAAAATTTGCACAGCTTGACCAGATTGAAAAAGCTGAAATCGCTGTTACTGATATGTCTAACAAAGAAATTGAAAATATTACATTCAAAAAAGAAGGAAGTATTTTAGCCGCGTCTGTACCGACAACCGTTGCTGAAAGGACTTTCCACTGGGATGTATTTATTTTAATAGCACTGTTCGCTCTCACAATGTTTGCATCTCAAAAAGTTATGATGTCAACACAAAAACCGAAAGACGGAGCTCTTGATCCGACACAGGAAGCTATACAAAAATCTATGGGAACATTTATGCCCATTATGATTATCGGTACATTTGTCATAATCCCGATACCTGCCGGTGTTTTATTGTATTTAGTAACAAGCAATATTATACAAATTTTACAGACTGTAATTGTAAATAAACAGATTGATATGGAGCAGGAGCGGACTAAAAATATTGCAACGGATTCTGATATTGCAAATGCAAAAAAAATTAAACCGAAAGAATAAAATATATGCTTTTATCAGACTATGATTATAATTTACCGGAAGAATTGATTGCGCAGATGCCTGCGGATAAAAGAGAAAATTCCAGAATGATGGTTCTGAACCGTAAGGACAGAACCATTTCTCATAAACATTTTTACGATATTGTAGATTTACTTGATAGCAATACACTTCTTGTAATGAATAATACAAAAGTTCTACCTGCACGACTTATCGGTCATAAAGATACAGGTGCTAAAATTGAAGTATTTTTGCTTAAGCCTTCTTATCCTCGCCCCTTGAGGGAGAGGGAAGAATTTGTTAATGAGCAGAATTGCGAATTTACAAATTCGGGTGAGGGGTGCTTGTGGGATGTCCTAATTAAACCTTCCAAGCGGGTTAAACCTGATACGATTATAAAAATCAGCGATGAATTATCTGTAAAAGCAATTAAGCGCCTTGAAGAAAACGGTGAATGGCTGGTTGAATTACTCTTTGAAGGTGATAACATCCTTGATGTTCTCCACAGAAACGGTCAAATTCCGCTTCCTCCATATATTGAAAGAAAAATTCCTAATGAAGATTTGAAAAAACTTGATTTTGAACGATACCAGACCGTTTACGCAAAAGACGAAGGTTCTGTTGCCGCCCCGACAGCAGGTCTGCATTTTACAAAAGAAATCTTAAATAAGCTTGAAAATAAAGGGGTTGCACTGGCATACGTTACCCTGAATGTCGGGCTCGGGACATTCAGGCCTGTTCAGTGTGAAAACGTTGAAAATCACAAAATGCATTCTGAAACTTTTGAAATTTCTCAAAAAGCCGCAGAACAAATAAACAGGGCAAAAGCTGAAGGGAAAAAAATAGTTGCTGTCGGCACTACAACTGTGAGAACTCTTGAAACAGCCTATCAAAAATACGGTTGTATAAAAGAATGTCATGATCATTCTGAACTGTTTATTTACCCGCCGTATGAATTCAAAGTTATTGATAATTTGATAACAAACTTTCACCTGCCGAAATCCACTCTTTTAATGCTTGTTAGTGCACTTGCTGGTAAAGATTTTATATTTGAAGCATACAAAGAAGCTATAGAAAAAAAATACAGATTCTTTTCATACGGCGATTGTATGTATATTAATTAAATTAATATAGTTGCATTTATAGGTAAAAATAGTTATTATAATAAAAAAAAGAAGGATAAAAAATGTTTAACAGCATAGCTTTGAAAATGCCCCCCCCCCGCAAAGTCCACATTTAACTGGTTATTTCAGAGATTTTAAAAATTTTTATTATCATTTATCCGGTTTTACTCTTGCCGAAGTTTTAATTACACTTGGCATAATAGGCGTAGTTGCAGCAATGACGATACCTCCATTAATAAACAACACGAACCAAAATGAACTTGAAACAGCCTTCAAAAAACAATATTCAGTGTTACAACAGGCTATTATGAGCATTAAAAACGAAGATGGTCTTGATTTAAAAGTTGAAAATTATCACTCAAGCTTTAAAACCAGACTGGCACAACAATATAAATCCGCACAGGACTGCGGTTCAATAGCATCTAATAACGGTTGTATACTGACGAATGAAGATAATACTTTTACTTATTATAAAAACCTGACCGGCTATACACTTAGTTCCGTTTTTATTGATGATGGCGGCTTTATAACTCCCGACGGCACATTATTATTATTTGAACAGGGAGCACAAGCCGTAAACTCAGGCTATATTGTATCAATAGATGTAAACGGATATAAAAAACGTCCAAACCGGATGGGGCATGACTTATTTATGTTTCAAATTACTGAAGACAGCAGAGTATTACCCATGGGATCGGAAGGAACCCATTTCGGGACGGAAAATGACAGAAAAAACTACTGTAATAAAAATTCCGGTCATAGCTTTAACGGCTTTACCTGCGCATACTATGCATTAACAGATAACAATTATTTTAAAAACCTAAAATAAACTTATATAAATTGCCTTTTATAAAAAAATCATTAATTCAAATAGAGGATACGGAAAATTCCGATTGTATGTAAAATATAATTGGAGGAAGGTTTTAAAAAGAAGGTATGTTCTCACAGTTTATTCAAGGTTTGCTAAATACAGGCGGTCAAGCACAGGCTATAGAACGCTATACACAAATTGCAAATAAAGTTAATAATTTAAACCCGAATGAAACACAAAATCCTCTTGATGCAATTTACCCGAACAACAAAATAAATACCCCGTCATTTGAAAAAGTTTTACAATCAACAACAAAGTCAAATTTCGGCACTCTGCTTTTAGACCCGCATCTTAAATCTGTTAATGCGGATATTGTACGCCAATCTCCTCAAATCAGTCTTACAAATGCCCTCAATGAAGCCGCTGCAATTCAGGCAAACACGCAACCTGCAAACAAAAGTCAAATTTTAAATGTTGTATCTCAAATCTCCAAAAAGCATGGGGTAGATGAAAAGCTTGTACAAGCTCTTATTAAACAAGAATCCGGCTTTAACCCCAATGCAAAATCAAAAGCAGGAGCTATGGGATTAATGCAGTTGATGCCGTCAACAGCAAAAACTCTCGGGGTCAAAGATCCATATAACATTGTCCAGAATGTAGAAGGCGGAGTTAAATATTTAAAATCAATGCTTGATAAATACAACGGGAACATGATTCTAGCTCTGGCCGCTTATAATGCAGGTCCCGGAGCCGTTGACAAATATGACGGAGTTCCGCCCTACAAAGAAACTCAAAACTATGTAAGAAACATTCTTGCCAATTATCTCTAGGGTTTCAGGTATTATTTAACAATTTTGCACAATTTTGTTGTTTTTGCTACAATAATTTTAAAGTAGGAAAGGCCGCAAATGAAATTTTCACCATCTTTTAAAGTAGGATTATTAACTTTACTTGCATTAATATTACTAATCGGTGTAGTTTTTAAGGTTAAAGGACGAACATTTTCTTCCGCTGACAGAATGGAAGTTCAATTTAAAGATGTTAACGGCATGCGCCCCGGTGCAGGAGTTCAAATGATGGGACTTCGTGTCGGACAGGTTGAAGAAATAACACCTGTTATTGATGGTGAAAACAGTTATGTTAAAGTTAAATTTGTTATAACCGAGCCAAACATTGATATTCCGAAAGCTTCAATGCTTTCTATACAACAATCCGGACTTATCGGGGAACTGTTTTTGGAAATAACACCGCCGAAAACAAGAACTGTCTATGTTCCGATGCTCACAAAAGATATTTTGTATAAAGATGACAATGTTCAGATGAAACTGGATCAAAAATATTATGATGTGGGAAAAATTACAAATATTGAAGTAGTATCAAAGGATGTTTTACCTTACGCCATAAAAGACACAATAAAAACTAATTTTGCCTACAAAGTTGATTATGTAATAAATCTGCCGGGACTTATTTTACCGGAATTTTTGAAGGGAAAAGTTGTAAAAGAAAACGGTACAAATACGCTTAGAATATCAACTCTGGATGATATTGTACTTCCATATCCAACACAAAAATCTCCGTACACAATCATAGAACCTATGAGAATTGCAGACTTTATGGATTGGCAGTACAGAGCAGCCGAATCTTTAACCGAAACAAACAAAAAAATTAACGACCTGCTTTCCGATCAGGTTATTGCAGAACTGAAAATGTCTGTTTCTCATATAAATGCTTTAACCGGCCAGACAAGCGACACAATGGCAAAACTTAATGATTTGATTGACACCTCAAAAGGTGATTTAAATCAGCTTATGATTATGATGGATAAAGCAACTACAGACTTTAATATGCTTTCATACAATATAAACAATATAATCGGAGACCCGCAGTTTAAAACAACAATGATGTCAACAGCCGACTCTATTGATAAATTATCTCAAAATTTAAATAAAATAATCGGCGATGAAGAAGAAGCACAACAGATGGCACAAGATATCAGAGCAATTACGCATAACCTCAATGAAATAAGCAGTTATGTAAATTCTTTGACCAAAGACGACCAGCTTAAAAACGATATAAACAGAGCAGTTGCAAATATTAATCAGGCAATGGTCGATATATCAAAAGCTCTTGATGCCGTAAATAAAATTACCCCCGAGAATAAAACGGAATTAGAATCAATTGTTGAAAACACAAGAGCAACTACATGCAACCTGAGAAAATTCTCTGAAAAACTTAATAAGAGATTTTTACTCTGGAGATTAATGTTCTAAAAATTACCCCCTCTACCTTTGGGAGAGGGGAGAATTTCAATACGAACGCCTGTGAGTATAAGAAATTCGGGTGAGGGTAAAATATAAATGAACCTGAAAACAGAAATAACAAAAATTCACTATAATAAAAATGCAAAAGGTTTTCTTGTAAAATTACTGGAATTTGCTTCAATTTTTTACGGAATAGGAAGCGGATTGAAAAATAAACTTTATGACAAAGGTATTTTAAAGCCGCAAAAAGTGGACGCTTTTGTAATTTCTGTAGGAAACATCACAACGGGCGGCGTTGGTAAAACTCCGGTTGTTTCGGAAATTGCAAAATATTTGATATCACAAGGAGAAAAAACCGCAATAATATCCCGCGGATATGGCGGAAAACTTTCAAATAAAAATATCAATGTAATCTCTGACGGGGAAAAAATTTATTACAATGCACGTCTTGCCGGTGATGAACCGCTATGGCTTGCCGAAAATACAAATGGGGCAGTCGTTATAACATCCAAAAACAGATATAAAGCTGCAAAGTTCGCTATTGAAAAATTCGGGGCTGCAAAAATAATCCTTGATGACGGTTTTCAACACAGAAAATTATATAGGGATTTAGATTTTGTCTTAATGGACAGCGAAAAGGGTTTCGGGAACGAAAAACTTCTTCCGGCAGGCCCGTTGCGCGAAGGAACAGAAGCATTCAAAAGAATAGACAAACTTATTATTGTAAGTAAAAACACTGACCACACAAGAGCGGAAAAACTTTCTAAAATAATGGCTAAAAAAATGAATATTCAATCATTTTTATGCAAAACCGAGCCTGACTATGTTTACAATATAAAAACGGGCGAGAAGCTTGCGGATAATACCGAAGTTGCTGCAATCTGTGCAATAGGACAGCCTGAACAATTTTACAAATTTCTGAATAATTTCAATGTAAAACAGACGATTTCATTTGATGACCACCATATTTATACGGAAGAAGAAATCCCGAAAGGAATTGTTATTACAACTGAAAAAGATGCGGTAAAAATGTTAGACTTTAACCGCAGTGATATTTATGCCCTTAAATTAAAAACAAATGTTGACATTCAAAACTTAATCAAATAATTTTTCTCAAAATACTGATTTTTTTAGAAATTCAACTACACTGCTAAATGTCTTTTTTTATAAAACCTGTTTGAATAATGTCTTTACCAAAACGTTGTTCTAGAGAATCAAAACATTTTGCAAGTTTTGCTTTTTTCTCATCAACAGTGATATCCGCAAACAAAGACATCTGCGCTTCATGGTTAAAAACAAAAGTATCAAGAATTACGCCGGTGCTTCTATATAGAATATTCGGATTATACATTTTATCCAGAAGCTCAAAGATAACCGAAGAAATCTCCAGTTCAAAATCAGTAGCAGTATTTAAAACTCTTTTTTCACAATAGACCTTAAAATCCTTCGTCCGCAGAAAAATACTCACCCCGTGACATTTAGCATTTATTTTTCTTAGTTTTACACAGGCTCTGTGTATATGATAGTTCAGAGAATTTTTCAAATAGTTTTTATCCGAAGTAAATTTTGCAAGCGCACTTGTTTTTTGAATGGATTTAGGGAGTTTTTCTTCATCAGAAACAGGAGAAACCATCTCGCCGAGAAGTTCATGTTTCATCTCTAACCCTCTTATGCCGATTTGTTTATTCAGCCACAAATCATCCTGACGAACAAGTTCATAAGCAGTTAAAATCCCGTTTTTTCTGAAAAGTGAGGACAAATTTTTACCTATACCCCAGATTTCATCAATACTCGTCTTTTGAAGAACAGGAATAATCTTTCTTGAACCTATAAGAAATACCCCTTCCTCAAGTTTTTTTGCCTTATCAGATGCAAGCTTTGCAAGCGATTTTGAAGAACTTAAGCCAATTGATACAGGAATATCAACCCTTTCCTTAACTTCCTGTCTTATCATCTGTGCAATTTCCAGATAATTCCTTTTATAAAGTCTTTCCAATCCGGTCAAATCAACAAATGCTTCATCTATTGAATAAATTTCTACTTTTGGGCTGAATGATTTTAAAACTTTCATAACTTTAGAAGATATTTCAGCATACAAATCATGATTTGCATTTATAAAAGTTGCCTTTTTCATCTGCCCTTCAATTTGGAAGTAAGGCATCCCCATTCTGATACCTAATTTTTTAGCCTCTTTTGAACGGGAAATTACACACTGACCGCGCCCGGACATAACACATACAGGTTTGCCTTTAAGTTCAGGATTAACAGCCTGTTCACAGGAGACAAAAAAAGAGTCGCAGTCAACAAGAGCTATAACATTTTTTCGAGCCATATCAACATTATCAGATATGTTTATAATTTTTTCCAGCATCAGACAATTATTTCCTTTTCGCCCTTATAAGTCACATACCCTAAATTAGCACCGGGAGGCTTTTTCAAAAACTTTCGTTTTGTATAAATGACACCGACTTTTGAAGAATTTTTCCCCTTTGAATACTCTTTGGCAAGTTTTGCACATTCAAAGATTAGTTTATCCGAAGGCTCATCGCAGCGTAAAAGTACATGAGAGCCCGCACAATCCTTTGTATGAAACCAAAAATCCTCATCTCTCGACAATTTTGATACAATATAATCGTTCTGCCTGTTATTTCTTCCGACATAAACCTTGGATCCTTCTATATTAAATTCCAAAGGCTCAACAGCTGATTTTTTGTCCTTTTTAATACTTGTTTCAGGTTTCAATTCCGCTTCAATCTCATAAAAATCATCTATGGAATTTGCAATATCAACGGAATACAAAATCTGTTCATAATATTCAATTTGTGCCTGAAGATGGTCTGCCTGCTGAGAAAGCTTTGTAACAGAAGTTTTCGATTTATTATACATTTTATAAAAATTATTTGCATTTTCTTTTAAAGTTTTTGTTTCATCAAGTTCAATTTTTATTTCTTTATCGTTTTCATAATCATAAACATCCGCAAATTTTTGATAATCTTTTAAATTATAGAGATTTGCCATAATTAAATCACCATAAAGTCTGTATTTTTCCGAATTAAATTCTTTTTCGAGTCTTGCCTGTATTTTTTTTAAAGAGTTTTTATACTTCTTTAATCTCGCGGCTACAATTTGCCTGCAGTTATCTTTAATTCGTTTAAATTTATCGTCAAACATCCACTGCGCATAATAGTCATCAATCAAAGTATTAATATCAGAATTTTGTCTGTATGCAAAAGAATTTTCATTTGCATACCAGCTTTTAGGCCGTCCTGACGGGTAAACATAAGGAAGCCCTCCTGCCATTTCGCGCTCGCGGCTTTTTTCCGAACCGACATTGTGCGCACATCCAAGAATTATATTAGTATCATAGTTATATAAAATCACGTTTGAATGCTTGCCCATAAGCTCTATTGCAAGACAAAGATAGATTTTCTCTGAGAGTTCATTATAAGTTTCAAAATAAAATTCCAGAATTCTTTCAAATTCAGGCTGATGGACTTTAGTAATCCTTGCATTTTCAAGGTATTTACGGAGAAGCATACAAAACATCGGCGGCTTTGAAGGAATTGTAATTAACCTTTTTTCTTCATTTGTTTTATCCATAAAACAAACATGATGATACTGGGGATTTATATTTATGTATAATTTTTTTGTTTCACCTTTATTTCTTAACGAAAAAATAAAATCACGCCTTGTTGGCTGCTGAATTTTTTGAACCCTTGCATCCGTTAAAATTTCACTATTCTGTTCAATCCAAAATTTTAATGTTAAGCTGTCGTATGTAATCATAACTAAATTCTACAACAATATTAAACAATAATAAAGAATTGACGCCCGTAAAAAAATATGGTACTATTGAGCCAATATAAAGGAGTCATAAATTATGATTTTATGGGAAATTTTTGCAATAGTCGGATTAATTTCAATTATACTTGAAATGGTAGTACCTTCAATGTTTTTCCTCAACCTTGCGCTTGCAGGCTTTATAACCGCTGTTCTTGCGGTATTTATCGAAAGCTGGATATATCTTACATTAATATTTGTAGGACTTTCCGTTATTTCAATAATTTTCCTGCGTCCGATACTATTGAGAAATAAAGAAACTAAAGAACAAGAAACCGGTATGAAAGGTAAGTATATAGGAAAAATTGTCAAAGTAATCGAGCCTGTTACAAAATATTCCGGAGCAATCACGATTTATGACGAAAGATGGGAAGCAAGATCAGAAGGTGATGAAACAATTCCTGTCGGAAGCGAAGTAAAAATTATTAAATATGAGAGTCTTGTATTGACAGTAGAAAAAGTATAGGAGAAAATTATGAGTTTGGTATTATTAATTTTACTTGTTGCATTATTAGTTTATGTATTCAAAGGTATAATAATTGTAAAACAACAGGAAGAAGTTATTATAGAAAGAATGGGACGTTATGAAAAAACTCTTATGGCAGGTCCTAACTTTATATTTCCGGTTCTTGAAGCACCGAGAGGTATCTTAGAAAAAGTTTCACAAAGAGGGCTTGACGGTACAAACTATTACTACTTGAAACCGACAAACAGAATTGACTTAAGAGAACAAATGTACGATTTCCCACGTCAAAATGTCATTACAAGAGATAACGTTTCCATTACAATAAACGCTCTCATTTACTTCCAGATTGTAGATGCAAAAAGCGCAGTTTATGAAATCAAAAATCTTCCTGAAGCCATTGAAAAATTAACACAAACAACCTTAAGAAACCTTGTAGGCCAGATGGATTTGCAAGAAACTCTAACTTCCCGCGGAAAAATAAATGATGAATTGCGAACAACTCTTGATGAAGCAACAAATAAATGGGGCGTAAAAGTTAACCGTGTAGAAATTCAAGATATCTTCCCGCCGGCTGACATTCAGGCCTCAATGGACAAATTGATGAAAGCTGACAGAGAAAAGAAAGCTACAATAACAGAAGCAGAAGGTTTAAAAGAAGCAGCTATCAGAAAAGCAGAAGGTGAAAAGGAAGCTGCTATCCGTTCTGCAGAAGGAGAAAAGCAGGCAGAAATCTTAAGAGCGGAAGGTATTGCTCAGGCACGTATTATTGAAGCAGATGCTGAAAAAGAGGCTATCAATAGAATTATTACAGCTCTTGCGGATAAAGGACAGCCTGACAAATACTTAATTGCAATGAAATATTTAGAAACAATGACGGCTATAACAAGCGGTGAAAATAACAAAGTAGTTTATATGCCTTATGAAGCAACCGGAATTTTATCATCAGTTGATGGCATTAAAGAAATGTTTAAAGGTACTGCTAAATAAAAACCACACATAGTAAAACCGGCAGATTTTCTGCCGGTTAATACCTAAAAAGGACAGAACAATTATGATGATTAACGATTTACCTAGAATGCAGGTTTTAATAACCACAAATGAACACTATATAGAAGGAGAGTTGATTCTACCGGAGAATATGAGATTCAGCAACTCAATCCCTGATAATATGCTATTTTATATATTAAACGGCGGATTTCAATTTATTACACTAAAAAACTGTGAAATAAAAGAACGTAAAAATCTCACCTTCAGACCCGACAAAGCCGCTCAGCTGCATGTTAATATATCAAGTATTGTTAGTATACAAATAGTAGAAATTCTTCCGGAGGACTATGAGTATGAAGCAGAAATTTACGAAGAAGAAATTAACTCAAAAAACAGCACTACGGAAATAAAAGAAAAAAATAAACCTGTACGAAGAAGATAAATATTCTTCACATTTTATGTTCTTTTTTTTATGTTTTTGTTAATATTGAATTAAGTCTGTAAAGAGAAAGAGAAAAGGAACATAAGATGATTAAAACTAAGATGAAAGATCACAACTGCGGAGAGCTTAATCTTTCAAATATTAATGAAGAAGTTACTTTGTCAGGCTGGGTTGCTACAGTCCGCGACCTTGGCGGTATTTTATTTATTGAATTAAGAGATAGAAGCGGATTTTTCCAGCTGGTTGCGAATCCCCAAATTAACCCCGATGTTCACAAAATTTTTGAAAAGGTTCGTTCGGAATACGTAATTACTGTTCGCGGGAAAATAACACGTCGTCCGGAAGAAACTTATAATGAAAAATATGCAACAGGTCAGGTTGAAATGTATCCGGAATTTGTTGAAATACTCTCGGAAGCAAAAACCTTGCCGTTTGTTCTTGATGATGAAAATGTATCGGAAGATGTACGCTTGAAATACAGATATCTGGATATCAGACGTGAAAAAATGCTTCATAATCTGACTCTGCGTCATAAAATTTGTCAGGCAGCGAGAAATTACCTCAATAATCTTGACTTCTTGGAAGTTGAAACTCCGATTTTAATTAAAACAACTCCGGAAGGTGCAAGAGATTATCTTGTACCGTCACGTGTTCAGGAAGGTAAATTTTATGCCCTGCCTCAATCTCCACAGATTTTTAAACAGTTATTAATGGTCGGCGGTATTGAAAAATATTATCAGATTGCAAAATGTTTTCGTGATGAAGATTTAAGAGCAGACAGACAACCTGAATTCACTCAAATTGACCTTGAAATGTCTTTTGTGGAACAGCAGGATGTAATAAAAGTCGTAGAAGGTTTGATTGTTGACACATTCAAGGCTGCAGGAGTCGAAGTAAAACCACCGTTTATCCAAATGCCATGGCAGGAAGCTATGGACAGATTCGGCTCGGATAAACCGGATACACGTTTCGGATTAGAATTATTTGATATCGGCGATATCATTCTTCAATCTGAGTTCCAGATAGTTAAAAATACTCTCGAAAACGGCGGTATTGTAAGAGGTATCAGAATCCCGGGCGGAGCCAAATTCTCAAGAAAAGACATTGATGATATTACAAAACTTGCAGTATCTTTCGGTGCAAAAGCTTTAGCAAACATAATCTATAACGAAGATGGTACGGCTAAATCTCCTGTATTGAAGTTTGTAACGGAAGAACAGGCAAAACAAATTCAGGAACGTGCTCAAGCTGAAGCCGGCGATATTATCTTCTTTGTTGCAGATAAACCAAAACTTGTTTATGACATTATGGGAAGATTAAGATTGTATTTCGGAAAAAGGTTAAATCTAATTGATGAAAGCAAACATAATCTTTTATGGGT
Source organism: Candidatus Gastranaerophilales bacterium (assembly GCA_944324015.1). GTDB lineage: Bacteria > Cyanobacteriota > Vampirovibrionia > Gastranaerophilales > Gastranaerophilaceae > Stercorousia. Next base: position 24,371 of record CALUUR010000003.1, on the reverse strand, counting down.
AGTTGATTTCCCGATGTTTGAATGGAGCGATGAAGAAGGAAGATTTATGGCAATGCACCATCCGTTTACATCTCCTTGTATTGAAGACTTAGACAAACTTAAATCTGGAGATTTGGGCAATGTAAAATCAATAGCTTACGATATTGTCTATAACGGAACAGAACTTGGCGGCGGATCTGTCAGAATTCACTCATCAGAAGTTCAATCCGCAATATTTAAAGCATTAGGATTAACGGAAGATGAAGCCAAAGAAAAATTCGGATTTATGGTTAATGCATTGCAATACGGTACACCTCCTCATGCAGGTCTGGCAATAGGTCTGGATAGACTTGTTGCACTTCTTTGCAGAACAGACAGCATAAGAGATGTTATTGCATTCCCGAAAAATTCAGGAGCAAAAGATCTTATGAGCGATGCTCCGGGCGAAGCTTCATTACAGCAGTTAAGAGAACTTCATCTAAAAAGTACAGCACACAAATAATAAAAAAGCCCTTAAAAAAGGGCTTTTTTATTTATCTATTTTCCCCTTTGTTACGGCTTTATTAAACTTACTCATTACTGTTTTACAAAATTCATTTTTATATTGAAAATGTTCAAACGGGAATCTTATACCGACGTATTTCCCGTTATAAAAATTGGCCACAGCAGTCACATCTGTACCATCTTTCATTTTTGCAGAAATTTGAATAATATCAGGAACTTCTTCAAACAAATCTGCTTTATATGCTGATTCATATAACCTGTTCATTACTTCGCCGATATTTCTGGCGCCATGTCCCGTAAAACTTTGTCTATTTTGTGTATTAAATTGAACTTGCATCATTTCTCCTTTTTGAGTAGATAAACATCACAAAAAATTTTTTTTGCTAATATGTAACACTATGTAAATTTGTAATATAATTAATTTATGCAAATATTTACGGAACTCACCCAAAATCCTGACTTGTCATTAGCGCTCGGCTTTTTTGACGGAGTGCATCTGGGGCACAAAGCAGTTATACAAAATTCAGTGAATTACGCCCGACAGAATAATTGCAAATCAGCCGTCATAACATTTAAAGATCATCCCTGCTGTTTTTTCTATGGCAGATGCCCAAAATATATTCTTACCCAAAAAGAACGTGAAGATAAAATTAAAGAACTCGGGGTTGATTTTTTGTACGAGCTTGATTTTGAAAGTATATCAGGATTGACAGCGGAAGAATATTTGAAAGATGTATTAATCAAATATCTTACACCACTGGCTATCTCTACAGGATGGAATCATAATTTCGGTTACAAAAAAAGCGGGAATGCAGAATTTTTAAGGAATAATTCAAAAAAATTCGGATATGAATACTTTGAGCTTCCGCCCCAAAAAAACGGAAACGAAATAATAAGCAGTTCCGCAATAAGGAAATACCTTTCTGAAGGAAGGATTGAAAAAGCAAACTCTATGCTGGGATACAAATTTTCAACCTCCGGAATTGTTATAGAAGGAAATCAAATCGGCAGAACCATAGGTTTCAGGACTGCAAATCTAATTTTCCCCGATGAACTTATAGAATTGCCGCACGGAGTTTATTCTGTTGAAACGACTTACGGGCAGGGGATAGCTAATTTCGGAACAAGGCCTACGGTAAACGGGAAAGGGACACTTTTAGAAGTACATATATTAGATTTTGATAAAGATATCTACGGACAAAATTTAACCGTAGAGTTTAATAAAATGATACGCGCCGAGAAAAAATTTCCTTCACTCGACGCGCTCAAAAATCAAATTAAAATTGATATAAATTCTATTTAATAAGAGCCTGAACTTCTTTAAACTTAGGGTGTTTTGCCCCTTTTAACCAATCAAATAATGCAATTTCAACACAGGAAATTTTTACACCGTTTGCAGCCATTGCATCAACTCCCTGTTTAAATTCATATTTGTTGCGGCTTGCACATGCATCTTTTATTACATAAACATCAAAACCTTCTTCTATAAGAGCAGATGCCGTTTGATAAACACATATATGAGTTTCTATACCGAAAATTACAATCTGCTTTTTCCCGTAAGATTTAATCTTCTCCAACATACCGTCCTCAAGCAGAGCATTAAAATATGTTTTTTCAACGGGAATACTTTCTTCCGGCAGCACATCTTGCAATGCCTGAACAGTATTTCCCAATCCTTTCGGGTATTGTTCAGTCAAAATAATGGGAATACCAAGCAGTTTTGCCGCAGACACAACTTTTACGGCATTTGAAACCACAACATCTTTATTTAAAGCAGCTACTAATTTTTCTTGAATATCAATAATTAATACTAAACTGTTTTCAGCTGATAATGTATTCATAAATCTCCTTTTTATTATACTGAAGCTATTTTAAATTCTTTTATAAAATCCTCTACAATTTTAACAAGGTCTTTTTGAGTAATCTTTGTTAACGGAATCTGAATATCTTTGTTTTCCGGACTATCCAAACCCTCATGGGTAATATAAACAATAATTTTTGTAAAACCCGGATATACAATCTTTAAAGTACTCTCCTGCTTTTTATTCTTTAATTTAAAGACACATTGTTCTTCATTTGTGTACTGTTCAATTTCAGTATCAAAAAGTCTTTCTTCATAACTTTTTTGTAACCTGTAAAATACCGGTGCAATAACTTTTTCCAATTTTTTGTTAAACATTTGACGAAAAATTTTATAGCCCTTGCTCACATCAATACCATCATCAAGCCAATTATCAAGTGTTTCTGATTTTTCATCTGCAAAACTGTACTCAAGATTCATAGCCTGTGCATTTGAAAGCGCCTGCAATGCCTCAAGTTCAAACCGGTCAAACTGTTTATGGACTATAGAGGATATTCCGGTACAAATATCAGTATCTTTATAATTCTCTTTTATTTTATTAAATACAACAAGAGCATCGTTTAAATCCTTTTTGGCAAGAAAAAGATAAACCTTTTCTCCTTTTCCAAAAGTTACAATATCATCAAATCTTACTGTATTTTTTATTACTTTGGCCAGATTCCGTGAAGAAAATTTAATTTTGTCAGAAAGTACTGGAGCAAATACCATAAAAATTCCACAATCAATCAGATTATCATCTATATAATTTTCTATCACCTGCTTTGCATAATCAAAATTATACACACCTGTTTCCGGTTCTATAACTTGAAGCTGCTCAAGAATTCGCAAATTTTTCAGCAATGACAACTTTACAGAGTTTTGTTTTATATTATGTACAATCCTTAGAACAAATTCAAAACTTTCTGCGGAAGACAAAATAAAATCGTCCGCACCGCTTTCATATGCCTGTAAAATTAATTCTGAATCATACAAATCAGAAACAAATATAATGCACAAATCCTTATTTTTACGCAGCTCTTCAATTAAGCCCAGGGCAGCAGTTTTTATATTAGAATGAACAAGAACTATAGCCGGAGAATGAATTGTAACATTATTCACGGCATTTGCGAATTTTGAACATGTAATAACATCTTTTTTCCGCAAAAAAATCAATTTTGAAACTAAATCGTGCGAAAAATCATCATCATCGGATATTAAAAGTATACTATTTGTATCGTTCATCTATACCTGCAAATGTTTTTTTATACACAAGAAACTTCCGCCCGCTCCGAAAAGTATAGCCATAGTAAACATTACAGTTATAACAAAAGTCTGGGCATATAAAGGGGTCGGAACCATAAAAAACTGATGCATATGATTTAACCCGTTTTGGACAACATTCAAAGGTAATACAGCAATTATTGCACCTGAAAACCCGTAGAAAGCTCCCTGCATAATAAGCGGGAATCTGATATACCAGTTTGAAACCCCCATAAGCCGCATAATTTCTATTTCTTCTTTTCTTGATTGTATTACAAGCTGAATTGTATTATTAATAATTGTAATAGTTAAAATACCCATAATTATAACAACAAATACGGTAATAGTATTTACTATACGGTTTAATGCTTCAATTTTTTTAGCTAAATCCTGTGCATAACTCATGTCCTCTACAGATTGAAGCTGCCTTACACTTTTGAAAACCTGTTCAATATTTTCAGGCTTATCAACTTTAACATGTAAAGTATCAGGCAAAGGATTTTCAATATCGGGCAAATCCATTTCACGTTTTAAGTTAGACCATGAAGATGACTTTGGAATGATAGTAACATTTTCAACATGCTCAAATTCTTTTACCCTGTTTTTAACGACATTAGCATCTGTATTTTCTTTCAAATAAACGGATATTTCAAGCACATTACCCAGTTCATGAGCGAAAGCTGAAATAGAAAGAGCCGATCTGAAAAAAGAACCGAAGATAGTAAGTATTGCTGCCATAGTGGTAATAATTACCAGATTTACAATTCCTGTTCTTGTAATATCATGAACGGTCTGTTTCGTAAGCCTGTATAAAATTCTAAGCTCGCACAGCCAGTCTTTGGGAATGTGTTTTTTTACCTGCTTTTTTATCCTTGTTTTTGAACTATTCATAAGTACCTGCTTGTATATCCCTTACTATTTCGCCTTTATCTAAAGTAATAACTCTTTTTCTAAAATAATCTACCATTGCATTGTCATGCGTAGAAACAATAACTGTAATACCTCTCTGGTTAATTTGATCTAAAATCTGCATAATTTCCATAGAGTTTTTCGGATCTAAATTTCCCGTCGGCTCATCAGCTATCAACAACGGCGGTCCGTTCACTATTGCACGGGCAATACCGACTCTTTGCTGCTCTCCACCTGACAATTCCGAAGGATAAGCATTCATTTTTTCATAAAGACCTACAATTTTCAAAGCACCGGAAACTCTTGCATTAATTTCTTTAGAACTTATACCCAGAGTCCTTATAACATAAGCAACATTATCATATACGCTCTGGTTTTGCAAAAGTTTATAATCTTGAAAAACAATCCCCATACATCTTCTTAAATTTGGCACCTTATCGCTTGACAGGTTTGCAACATTAATACCGCCAATAGTTACAGTACCGCTAGAGGGACGTTCTTCATTATAAAGAAGTTTCATCAAAGTAGACTTGCCGGCACCTGATGCTCCTACTATAAATACAAATTCCCCTGACATTATATCAAGGTTAATATTTCTTAAAGCATAATGGTCATTTTTGTATTTTTTCGTAACAGATCTGAATTGAATCATAATTTTTCCTTATTTTACAAGACGGTATTTATCAATGTACCGTTTAATACTTATTGTCAATTTATCAGAGCTCAAGCCGTAATAATCAAGAAGAAAATCCCATTTACCGCTTTGTCCGAAATTATCATTTACTCCTATACGGTGTACAGGAACAGGATAATATTCTGAAAGAAGTTCGCATACAGCACTTCCAAGGCCGCCTATAATTGAGTGATTTTCTACAGTCATGACAAATTTTGTCTTTTTTACCTGATCAATTATTGTTGCACCGTCAAGAGGTTTCACAACCGGAACATGAATAATCTGAACAGAATAACCATGCTTTAAAAGATTTTCACGGGCTTCAATAACTTCCGCAAGAGTTTCTCCGTTAGTAATAACAGTGACGTCATCACCTTCTGTTAAAACCTTTGCAGTGCAAAAATCAAATATATAATCTTCGTCAAAAATATCACATACATTAGTTCTTGGAATTCTTATATACATAGGTCCGTAATTTTCAGAGGCAAATTTTATAACCTGTTCGCATTCTCTGCAATCTGCAGGAACTATAACAGACATGTTAGGGATTCCGCGCATTAGAGAAATATCTTCCAAGGCCTGATGACTTGCACCATCTTCTCCTACAGTAATACCGCCATGGGTACCTACAATTTTCACATTAAATTCTGGGTAACAAACCGAATTTCTAATCTGATCGTATGTTCTGCCGGTTGCAAACATTGCAAAGCTGGAAGCAAACGGAATTTTTCCGACCGAAGCTAAACCGGCCGCGGTTGCAATCATATCTTGCTCTGCAATCCCGCAGTTAAAGAACCTTTCAGGAAAATCTTTTGCAAAAATCTGGGTTTGAGTTGAGCATGACAAGTCAGCATCAAGGACAACAATATTAGGATTAGTTTTTCCTAACATTGCAAGTGTTTTACCAAAAACTGCTCTTATAGATTTTCTATCATTTTTATTAATATTCATAAATTATTTAGCCTGATTTTATCCAATACATCTATATTATAGCATAAACAAAAAATTAAGTCTAAGTTGTAAATTTTAAACTTTTATGTTAAGAATTATTAAAAAAAAGAGTAATTTTAGCAATTTTATTTCTTTAGGGATATTTAAACAGTAGAATAAAAATATAGAAATATTTTATTGAAAGGAAGAAATTAAATGATTCAAGTTCCAAATTTAACAAACCCTTACTTGCAGTCTCAATATGTTCCTGCAATGTATCAACAACCTGTTCCTGCTCCTAATTACAATGCAGTTAAAATTGATGTACACAATCCGGCAGTAAGTGCTCCGGGCGTTGGGCAAGTTGCGATGAATGTTCCGCAATATGCACAACCGACAATGCCATATTACACTTACCCGCAAAATCAATTATATTCATACCCGCAGGCTCAGACACAACCTTATTACATGCCTGTACAACAACCGATTCTTCCACAAGCTGCACAACCTGCAGCACAGCAGACAATAGCTCCTAAACCGGTTGCACCTCAGACGACTGTGGCACCTACAGCTCCTCAAGTTGCAGCAGTAGTTCCGCAGCCTGTTATCCAACAGCAAAATATTAATGCTCCAGCTCCAGTGATTAGCCAGCCGGCAGTTCAACAGGCAGCCGAACAACCTAAAGTTGAAATAGAACAACCGGTTCCTATGAAACCTCAAGTTGATTTAAATTCATTCATTGCAAAATTAACAAATCCTGATTTTGAAGTTCAGGCAAATGCTATGGAAGAAATTGCAAATATGGTAAAAGATGAGCCGCAGAAAGCAACTGAATTGTTAGATGAAAAAGTTGTAAATGCTTTAAATACTATAATTAATACAGATTCCAGCAAACTTGCCGGTCCTACACAGGAACAGATTGCAGCAAGACAAAAATTAATGAAAGGTGAAAAACTTTCAGACGAAGAAAATAAACTTGCAACAACTATAACTCCGATGGAACAGGCAGAAAGAAACAAAAGCTATGCAATGTTCACTGCATCAATAATGGAAAAATTGTATGGTGATGAAGTAGCAAAATTAACAGGTGCAACAGTTCCTTTAACAGAACTGCCGGGAGCTGTAACAATTGTAGAACAGTTAAAAAACAACCCGAATCCGATTGTAAGAACTTCTGCAATTGAAGCTCTAAGCTACATACAACAGCCTGCTTATAAACAAGATTTGACAACATTATTCACAATTGCTAAGAACGATCAGGATAAAAATGTTCAGGAAGCTGCTGCTGCTGCCCTTGCAAAACTTGAACAAATGCCGGCAGAACAGCAAACTGCAAAGGAAGTCAAATTGAATCCTGAACAACAACAAAAACAAGCAGCTTAAAATCAAACAATTTCTTTCTTCATAAACTATAAAAAGTTCCCTGATATAAACAGGGAGCTTTTTATTATGTATATAATATTTTCGAACATTTAAACTTTTTGGACTTCTAAATCTTTTTTAGGTATAGGAGCCGTATTTATATAATCGGCATGCTCTGATATCTGCCTGCACCATTCATATATAATTTCTTCTTCGCTCAATTTATAAGAAATAGGTTTACCGACATGGAGATGAACCTCTCGTCTTGTAAACGGTTTTAACTTTGGATATCCCGTAAACCCGCCTATCGCAACAGGAACTATATCAGCTTTGGCATTTTTTGCAATTACAATAAAACCTTTTTTCAAGTCCCCAAGATCTGAACCGTAAGGTCTTATACCTCCCTGAGGAAATACACCAAGAGACCAGCTTGTTGATAAAATATCTTTTACTGTTTTGAAAGTGGCAATTTCAGGTTTTGTTCTGTCAACGGCAAATGCACCTAAACGCTTAACAAGCCACTCAAATTTATCACCTTTCTGGAAAAGTTCCTTTTTAGCCATATAAGCAATAGGACGTCCGCATGCCATTGTTACCATCGGAGGATCAAAGTGCGAAACATGGTTAGCAGTATAAATAAATTTTCCGCTCTTTGCCTTTGTAGGCAAATTTTCCCTGCCGGTTATCGTATAGTTGTAAAATATTTTCATAAAAGGGATAACCACAACATACAAAAAACACATATAAAACATTGTACGAAATATATTATATTCGTACGGATAACGACGATTATAATTTCTTTCTTTTTTAACCATTATTCTTAACTCCTAAATCTTTATCATCATCATTTTGCGGTATATATTTAAACCCCGTAAGCTCTTGAATTGCGTCAATCCATTTTTCAACAACATCTTCAGGCTTATCACTATATGGAATAGGTTTTCCAATTCGCACAATTATCTTACCGGTAAACGGAATTCTTTTCACTTCATCAGTACCTGTTATACCAACAGGCAAAACATCACACTTTGTAATTTTTGCAAGCCCTGCAAATCCTTTTGTTACACCTGTTATAGTCCCCGGAACACCTCTTGTTCCCTGCGGGAAAATTCCAAATACCCAGTCGCTTTTTTTTATTTCCATAACAGTTTTAATTGTCGAAGGACTCAGGCTTTCTCGATTTACAGCAAAGGCGCCGAGCCAATCAAGCCACCATCTTATAAAAGGAATATTAAACAACTCCTGTTTTGCCATAAATGAAATTCTTCTCGGCATAACTGCAGCCAACATAGGGGGATCAAGAGTAGATAGGTGATTAGCACATACAATATATTTATTATCTTTCGGGACATTTTCAAGTCCTTGAACTTCTATACGATACACAAATTTTAATCTTATACCGTAAAAATATCTGCATACCAATATTTGAAGAAATGTTCTCCATTTATTAAATTCTGATGCTTTTCTTTTAGTATAGTTCTTATCTTTATCCCGGAACATTACCTACTCCATCTCAATAACTAATATACAATATCATTATATATTCAAAGATTGCACATTACAAGTTTTTTATATATATTATAACTAAAAGTATATTTAAGGAGAGAAGTAATGAAAAAATCAAACGTTGAACTTGAAAACCAATTGTTTAAGAGCGTATACGAAAAGACACCTGACTATGTAAAAAATTTAGACCTAATGGATTTTTCACAGGATGGTGAATTTACTTTTACTTTAAAAAAAGAGCATTTAATGCCCTATGATAAGGAGAAAAACCCTTCAGGCTTAAATCTTGAAGAATGGTTTGCAAACTATGCAAAAGAGGCAAAAGTTTCAACTGCGGGTATCAGAGGGCCGCAAAATATTTTATATCCTCAGGATACAAGATTTCCGATTAACCTTGTCGGCATAGTTCTTGCAACGTTAGCAAAAGCACTTGTTGCTAAAGAAAAATATGCAGGCAAACAAATTGTCAAAGTTGCAGGCAGAGAAGTCAGATATAATTCCGATTTATTTCTTGACGCGATTGCAAGAATTCAGGCGGCAAACGGAATAAGAACACTTGTGCCGAAAGAGAGAAAAACTATTCCGATTTGGCTTGCCTCATTTTTAGCATTTAAACTTGACCTGCTCGGCGGAGAATACATTACATCAAGTCATGGTATTTCGGTTAAAAATGCAACAAAAGATTTAAATTGTCAGGGAAGCCAATACCTACCCGAAGAATCAATGGAATTTGTAAATAAAATCAGAGAAATTTTTGATGAAACAAAAGAAAAAGGCTCTTATGAAATAAAAATATCTGCAAAAGACAATCCGCTTATCGACGAAGAAGTGCTTGCAAAAGTTGATGACGGAGTTGATTTGTATGTAGAATACCTGAAATCGGGCGTTGCTCAAAAAGTTAACCTTGATTTAATCAAAAAAATAAAAGATAAAATTGTAATTGAAAATGTCGGCGGTTCTGCCTACAGAACACTGAGCAGAGTTTTAAACAAACTCGGAATTTCTGACAAATTTACATGGTTCAATATTGAGGAAGACCCGTTTTTCCATTCAATCGGCAAATATGACCACACACCTAAAGGAGAAAAAGCCTTTTATGACTATTCGGTTGATGCAACAGTTGTTGCCAAAAGACAAAACGGAGAAAAATTCTTCCCTGTAATAGAAACCTTACATTATGAAAATAAGCTGACACAAATGCCTGTCGGAACCTCTGTTCTTATTACCGACCCGGATCACGACAGATTAACCATTGCCCAAACTGAATTTGCCTGTACAATACCGGAATTAGAGCAGGCAGGGATTGACTATATAAGATTGAACGAAGATTTAATTCTTACAATCTTTACAGCCAATCAGGCATTCCTTATGATAATGGACTTCTGGTCAAAACAATTGAAAAAACAGGGGCTCTGGAATAAACATCCAAGATTTATAATAAAAACAACAGCCTCAGCAATTTCCTGGGATGAATGGGCTAAAAGGCAGTGTGCTCAAGTTGTTAATGTTCCAGTCGGCTTTAAAGAAATTGCAAATATTATGAAAAAGGTAGAATTAAAACTAAAAAATTCACCGGATAAAGAAGTTGTAATTGATGACGTATTCGGAAATGCAATCAACCTCGGTGTTAACCCGCGTCTTTTATTTGCGGGCGAAGAATCTGGCGGGATGATTTTAGGCAGTGAAGAACTTATAAAATCAAATATGGGAAGAGAAGCAATTGCAATGAGAGAAAAAAGTGCTACAGAAGCTATTATTGTTGCATCAGCACTAATTTCAAAACTTCAAAAAGAACAGGTTTCACTGTCTGAATACCTTGCGGAAATATTTAAAGAAAATAATATAACGGGAAGATATGATACACGTGTTGATATAGCATACTACAACGAATCTGAACCTGATATAAACAAATTGAAAGAGGATAAAACAAAAGGTGAAGCCAAAAGGACAAAAAATGATTTATTCTATCTTTCAATGGCAATGGCCGTAAAAGAAGGCAAAATGACCCTTGATGATGTTAAATATGTACTTAACGATTCATTCAAAAGCCTTATATTTGACAATCTTGTTTGTATAAAATTCGTAGGCGACGGAACATATCTTGAATTTACCGATAAATATATTGAAATAAGACCGTCAGGAACAGATGCAAAAACTAAAGCTTACGGAGGCGGCTCGGATAAAGCGGTAATTGAAACATACGCAAACAACTTAGGCAACTACTCCGGAGAAAGAACAGAATATCACAAAAAATTCATTGATGATAAATTTTATAATGAAACAAAGGACAAAGCAATGGATTATTATTTGAAATTTGTTGACAAAGATGCAAATAATGAACCGTTTATAATTCCGGATTACAGTTTCTAACAAAATAAAAAAGAACCTTTAAAAGGTTCTTTTTTATTTGTCAAAATACTTTTTCTTAACACGCTTTTTAAAGGAAGATTTTGCATAATCAATAGCAGAAACTTCTGACAAAAATACGTGTTTTTTACCTATTTGAGAAATAATGTCATAACTTTTTAGCTGTTCTTTTACATCTTTATTATTAATAACCAGAAGAATTTTTATATGCTGAGATTTAAGGCGCAATATAATATCTTCTAAAGCAAAAACAGCGGATATATCAAGGGTATCATCACTGTCATAGACAAGAATTAAATATCTTGTACCTAAAAACTCATCAAAATGAGAAATTAACTGTGTTGCAGAACCGAAAAAGAACGCCCCGCTGATATGTACAACACGAATTTTATGTTTATAATCTTTTTCAAGAGCCTGCTCAAGACGCATAATATCAGTATCATAAACCGGTTTATCTATAAGTTTTGCTTTATCTGCAACTCTTTTGGCATACAATAATGCTGCAAGAACAATCCCTGCACCAACTGCGACAATCAAATTATAGAATACAGTCAGAAAAAATACTGTCAACAAAACATATAAGTCATCTTTAGGCGCAATTTTAATCACTTTTAAAAACTTGGTATCAATAATATCATAACCTATTTTAATCAAAATCCCTGCAAGAACTGCCAGCGGAATTTCCGCCACAAAATCAGAAAATTTATAAATAAGCAACACAAGTACAACAGAAGTTACAACAGCCGCAAAACGTGTAGTTGCTCCTGTTTTCAATGCCGCAACCGTTCTCATGGTAGCAGCAGAACCAGGCATTGTACCTGTAAGAGCACAGCACATATTACCGATACCTTGAGCTGCTAAAAGCCGCTTAGCAGGTAATTGTATTTTTGTAATAGATGTACAAACAAGCCCGGTCAGCAAACTTTCGGAAGATAATATAATAGCAAGCGTAACACCATAATGAAGATAGGTTATTAAATCATGAAGATTAGTACGCGGAAGTGTTATTGCAGGTATATTAACAGAAATTTCTGCTATTTTGGAAACATTTAAACCAAATTTAACAGAAATCAAGGTACAAATTATTAAAGCCAAAATCTGTGAAGGAATATATTTATTCCACTGTTTAGGAATACCAAACACAATAAGTAAAGTTAAAAAACCTATGGCAAATGCTTCAATATTCATCATACCTGCAGATTTTACAAAGTTCTCTATACTTGAAATAGTATTAGACGACGTTGGCAGGCCTAATAGCGGATTTATTTGCATAATGATAATAATAATTCCCACACCATTCATAAATCCCGAAATTACAGGATAAGGCACATATTTCACAATTTCCGGAAGTTTTGTAAGTGATAAAATAATTTGAAAAATACCTGCCAAAAATAATATAAATATTACGGCACTCAAATCTTTATTTAAGGCATGCATAATTGATGCGACAACAATTGCAACAGGGCCTGTTACACCGGATATCATGGGGACTTTTGTTCCAAGAATTCCCGCAACAAAAGATAATATTATAGCACCCCACAACCCTGCACTTGCTCCGAATCCTGTTGCAACGCCAAAAGCCAGAGCCTGCGGAAGTGTAATTATTGCAGCATTTAATCCGCCAAGAATATCACCTGATAAAATTTGAAATTTATCCCTTATATTCATATAATAATTATAATTAATCTTTATGATATAATCAAATTATGAAGCTGAAAGAGATTTATTCGGATAAAAAATCAAAAACGGTGATTTCTTTTGAAGTTTTCCCACCCGCTGACGAAAATAAAAAACTTCTTGATGAGATAAATATTTTAAAACAATATAATCCGGAATTTACTTCTTTAACATACGGTGCAGGCGGCAAAGGCGGTAAATCTTTTGAACTGTTACAGCAAATTAAAGCTCTGGACATAAATGTTATGCCACATTTCACATGTATAACTTCCTCAAAGGAAAGCATAACATCAGCTTTGATAAAAATTGAGCAATCGGGAATAGAAAATATTCTTGCACTCAGAGGCGATATCCCTGACACAGAGATTCACAAACATTTTGATTTTAATTACGCAAACGAGCTTGTAAGTTTTATAAGGGAAAAAACTAATCTTTCAATAGGCGTTGCAGGCTATCCTGAAGGTCATATTGAAAGTCCTGATTTATATTCAGATATTCAAAATTTAAAGAAAAAAGTTAGTGCAGGAGCCGATGTAATATTTACACAGCTATTTTTTGATAACAACAAGTTTTTTAATTATATTGATATTTTAAGAAATGAAGGTATAAATATTCCGGTAGTTGCAGGCATTATGCCTATAATAAGCGAAAAGCAGATACAAAAAATGACTTCTATGGCTAAAATTACCGTGCCTGCCGTCATAAAAGAAAATATTGAAAAATATAAAAATGATTCAAAATCCCTCAGGGAATTTGGAATAGATTATGCTACCAAACAATGTATTGAACTAATAAAACATAGCGTTGCAGGTTTGCACTTCTTTACTCTTAACAAAGCATACTCAACATCAAAAATTTTAGATAACATAAAGGGGGAAAAATGGAAAATTTAAATAAACATATTGAACATACTCTGTTAAAACAGGATGCAAAACACGAAGATTTTATAAAACTTTTTGAAGAAGCAAAACAATATAACTTTTTAGGAGTCTGCATAAATCCCTTGTATGTAAAATCGGCTAAAGAATATTTGCAGGATACTTACGTAAAAATCGTTACTGTCGTGGGGTTTCCACTTGGTGCTAACAGAAGTGATGTAAAAGCTTTTGAAGCATCAAAAGCCGTTGAAGATGGTGCTGACGAAATTGATATGGTAATAAATGTTTCTAAATTGAAAGATAAAGACCATGAATTTGTCGTAAATGACATAAAAGCCGTTAAATCAGCCTGTAAAGATAAACCGCTCAAAGTAATTTTGGAAACCGACCTTTTAACAAAAGATGAAATAAAAAAAGCCTGTGAACTCTGCATTGAAGCAAAAGCAGACTTTGTAAAAACCTCAACAGGCTTTGTAAAAAACGGTATAGGCGCCCAAGCCGAAGATGTTAAACTTATGTCCGAAACAGTATCGCCCTATGGACTGAAAGTAAAAGCCTCAGGAGGAATAAGAGATAAAGAAACAGCTATAAATATGCTTGAGGCAGGAGCCGAAAGATTAGGCACAAGTTCCGGAGTAAAAATAGTTTCCTGAATCTTGACCATGCTATAATTATAATTAATAAGGAAACTAGCAAATGGGTGATGAAGATAAACAATTCGATGCGACCCCGAGGAAACTCGAGCAGGCAAGAAAAGAAGGACAGGTTGTTAAATCAAAAGATTTTTCAACAGCTGTGTCACTGCTTATTTTATTTTCCGTAATTTTCGGACTTGCGCCATTTGTTTGGAATCAGATTGTACAGTTATATGTACTTTTATACGAACAAATTCCAAACGGACACCTGTCAGATATAGGACTCACATATATATTAACTGTCACAATAAAATGCACTGTACTAATTATAGGTCCTATACTATTTATAGCCTGGTTTGTAGCAATAATGGCTGATTTTATTCAGGTAGGACCACTTGTTGCAACAGCTCCTTTAATGCCTAAACTTGATAAACTAAACCCCACAAAATATTTTAAAAATATTATGTCCATCAAAACTCTCTTTGAACTGTTTAAAAACATTCTCAAAGTTGTTTTACTAGGATATATAGGTTACAGCGTTTATATGGAGCATATAGAAAATATTTTAATGCTTGCAGCAATAGATAATAATTTTGCTGTTATGATAGAATTCGGTAAGCTTATAACAGACTTTATATTTAAAGCCTGTATAGCGTTTCTGGTAATTTCTGCGGCAGACTATGGTGTAACAAAATGGAAATTCTTGAAAGATCAGAAAATGTCTTTTAAAGAAATTAAAGATGAATATAAAAATACCGAAGGCGATCCAAACGTTAAAGCTGCACTTCGCCAGCGCCGTATGCAGATGCTGCAGCAAGGAATGATGGATGCTGTTCCTGATGCCGATTTTGTTGTAACAAATCCGACGCACATCGCATGCGCTCTTAAGTATAAAGCTGAAGAAATGGCATCGCCAATGCTTATTGCCAAGGGAACTGAATTAATTGCAAAAAAAATTATTAAAATTGCAAGAGAACACGGAGTACCGGTTATTGAAAACGCACCGGTTGCCCGTGCACTTTTTAAAATGGTTGATTTAAACCAGCAGATTCCTCCCGAACTATACAAAGCAATAGCAGAAATCTTGCTTTTTGTTTATAACTTGAAAAATACTACAAATAAAGGTAGAATATAAGAAGTTCTATGCTAAGATAATATTGTAATCATGATTATACAAGACACAAATAAATTAAAAGAATATATAGATATTGTTCAAAAAGTTGCCAAAGTGGAACAAAGACGTATTCCTTCACACATGGTTGAGTATGAAGAACTTGTTTCCATTGGCATTATTGCTATACAGGTTTTGATTAAGAATAAATCTCCCGAACAGCTTGAAAGATATAATGCTGCATATATTGCAACGGCTGTCCGCTGGGCTATAAGAAATGAATTAAGAATAAGATATAAATGGTATTCACTAAAGCATAAAGCCGAAGATGATTATGATGAAGATGAAGCAGTAGAAGGCATGGATATGCAAAAAGCTAAGGTTCGTGAAGCTATATACGAAACCGTACTTTCAATTGACGGACTCGCAGCTGCTGCAAGCGACAATGATTCTCCTTTTGACTTTTTAAAAGATACTCATGCACAACCTGATGAAAATGCTGAAATATCTGAAATGGGACGAATGATAAGAGAGGCTATTGCAAAACTTCCGCCCAAAGAAAGAACTGTTGTTGAATACAGATTTTACAGAAACATGCAGGTTAAAGATATTGCGAAACAAGTAGGACTTTCTCCGTCAAGAGTTACACGTATTGTACAGTCATCACTTAACACAGTTAAAGAGTATTTAAATTCAAAAGAACAATACGGATATTAAGCATCAACAACTGTTATTCTGCCGTCATCCTTAACTTCTACCGGAGCATTAAGCTTTTTAACATAGTCACAGGTTAGCTTATCCTTATCAAAATCAAATTTTGCATCAATTTGATTAGATGCAATTTTATTTGAAATAAGATTGTCACCGCCTGATGCAAAAAAGTCATCAGTTGCAACAGTATAAATTTTATTTGGATCAGGATTATTTACATCAATCGGGATTTCTTTTCCTGATTTATCTATAAATGACATTGATTTGAGCTCTCCTTTTTTAGATACGGTATATTTTAAACCGGACGGAATAACAATGCCGGGTTTATTTCCCGGGCTTATAAATGATTTTGCACCATTTTTAACCGCATCAACAATTTCTTTTTCAGTCAGCTTTAATTTTACCATATTATTCTTTAGAGGAACTACTTCAAAAACCTGCCTTGAATCTAAAGCCCCCGGTTCAAAAAAACCTCTGATATTACCAACATTTATAAGTGCAATGTCTGTTCCGAATTCATTTCTTACAGCATCCATAATAAAAAAGCCATTTGGGTTTGGCTCAATAAGCCTGTTTTTTACCTGAGGAGCAACCGATTGAATAGTTCCAAGATGTTCGGGTTTGCCGAGAATCTGATCAAATACGCCTTTTAAAACTCTATTTCGTTTGAAACCGCTTGAAGGTGTAACATTATTTTGAGCTTTGACTATAATACCCTTTTTATCATCCCAGGTAATCTTTAAATCCCCAAAATATTCACCGTCTTTACCCGCCTGGGTAATAATTACAGGTTCATTTGCTTTGGAATAAAGGAGATTTTTCCCCTCTGCAACTCCTTCCAGCAGGTCATGAGTATGACCGCCTATAATTATATCAATCCCCGAGGTTTCTTTTGCAATTCTCTGGTCTTTTTCAAGACCGCAATGAGAAAGAAGAATTATTTTATTTATTCCCTGTTTTTTATATTCATCTGTAAGATTTTGAATATCTTTTAATGTCTTTTCAAAATCATCAATACCAATCTGTTTTCTTGATTCATTATCCCTGATTCTTTCATGTAAATCAGGTGGTGCAAGACCTATTATTGCATATTTATGTCCGTTTTTTTCTATTACAAAAGATTTTTCAATTACACCATCAAGCGGGTTTCCCTTAGGAATTTGTAAATTCATGCCTAAACTTCTGAATTTTGCACCTTTTTTACTTTCAGCAATTTCAGAAGGACTTGCATCATATTCATGGTTTCCGTCAGATGTTGCATCAACGCCCAAACCATTCATATAAGTACTTGCAGCCTTTACAATATGTAAATCTGCACCTGCAGATATATCACCCGCCGCAAGAACAAATTTATCTGCTTTTGAATTTTTATTTAAATTATCATACATTGTTTTGGCAGTATAAATACGTGCCATATTTCCGATTCTGCCATGATTGTCATTTATATAAAAAATATCAGTTTGAACAAGGTTATCAGTCTTTTGTTTTTGTTCTTTTTCAAATGTATCACTTTGAAGAGCAGACTTAAACGACACAGTAGAATGTTTTGCAGACAATGAAGGAATATAACTGTATTTTTGGAAACCATTTATTAATAAATTCATATTTTTTCACCTTTATTAAAGATATTAAACATCATCAATAATTTTTTTGCTAAAATTTCGGCTCAATGTTAAAGAACATTAAGCCGCTATCTGTAATCTTGTCATATCTACCGGTCGGGACTGTTTTTTGAGTTCTTTGTATGTTTTTAATCCCTCTACCCAGTTTTCAACGAGATTTACATCTTCTACAACAACTGACTGCGGAAGTGCCGCATGGTGTATCTTTGGTAACAAATAGTCTTCGGAATATTCTACAGGTTTTGAAACATTATCATCAGTGTCATTACAGATAAATATCATTTTACCGTCTTTACCGATTTTTGTACCAGTGATTGTAATTTCATGACCATTTATAATAGTATTATTATTATCAACCTGAGTATACCCTATTATTACATTTTCACCCAAATTCAAGGCGTCTGTAATTTGTTTTTTCATGGTATTAAAATCCGTCTCATAGCCTATAAGTCTTGCATTATCGTCAACTGTCTGATAAGTTACGGAAATTTTATTTTTGTCTTCAACAACAGATTCTGTAAATGTTTTTTCAAATTCTATCAAACCTTTATCATTCTGGTTAAATTTACCCGCTCTTTTATCGGTAAGAGAATCATAAGACTGCTGCGAGCCAACCTGCATAAATGTTGACTGCATTAAAACATCAAGAGCCGAACGTTCTAATTTGTCTCTGTCAACTGTTTGAATATGAGCTCTAACAATTGCATTCTTATCAGGAGCAAATGTTAAAACAGCTTTATCAAAATCCTTTGCCTCATAAGGAATTTCAAACGCATTCAATAACCATATCGCATCAAGAGTGTTATCAGCAAGGTTATTTAGTTTTATCGTTTTTTGAACGCTCATGGAAGGAGAACTCAAACCTTCGGCAAATCTGGCAAATTCTGCAGGATGTTTATCTGCAAGATTAAACTCAATACTTGCTGATACACATGTACCGGAATGTTCAACATTAACATCGTTGCCATTTTCCAAAGATGCAACCTGAGCTTTATATTGGGATGGAATATTTCCAAACTGCTGTGTTATAACATGAGGGTCAGCAATAGATGCTATCGTATCTTTCAGCATTACAATATTATTTAAGCCCTGAGCTCTCGGAGTGGTAGCAATCTTATAAAGATTATCCAGAGTCGATGAATTATCATTCGATTGAGAATTTAATAAAGCTCCTGTTTTTAAAAGAAAATTCAACTGTTTTTTTGAATCTCTGTCAAGAAGTTTTAATAAAGTATTGTATTTATTTTTTTCATCTTTAGAGGTCAATTCTGTTCTCAGGGCGGATGCTGAAAATGATGGATTAAAAGGGACCTGAGTCATAACAGGGTTGGATGTAAAAGCATGCTTTTCATCTTTTACCTGTTCATTATTAGAAACATTAGCCGATTTAACAGTTTTAACTGTGTTATAATGATTGTATTGATGAGTATTAATATTATATGAATACACTATTCCACTCCGCTACTACTATTATATAAAAAAAATAAAAGACAGAAAATTTGCTAAATTTTACAGTTACATTAACAAATGTTACAACAGGAATTAGGATATTTTGAAGATAAAAACATTAACAAAAGAACAATTAATAATTTCAACAGACAGGTTAACAAGATTTAAAGAGCCGGAAATTAAATATCTCCGTGTATTTAAAGATATTATTTTAAATAATCTTATAGAACCAAAATTCAAAAAAACAGATTTAGACTCCATGGATTACGCAATACTAACCAATTACGCACAAAACATAATTAATTCGTCACTAGATGAACAATTTGAAGATTCTCTAATAAATCAAAGACTTTTTGATTATGAAAATTCAATCTTTAAGCTTGATGAAAATACTCAAAAACTGTTACAAAACAAAATTAATTACAAAGCAATAATAAAACTTTTACCTGAAAAGCTCCCATTAAATTTACAATATCTGAAGGCGCTTAACAAAGAAAATCCGACAGATGAAAGAGAAAAAGAAGCATTTTGTTTTCCTGTTGAAAAAGTAATTCTTTGCGAGGGAATAACAGAAGAAACACTCCTGCCGGAATTTGCAAAGCTTTGCGGTTATGACTTTAACAAGCACGGAATTTATGTTGTTTCAGCAGGCGGTAAAAATCAGGTTGTAAAATATTTTTATAACTTTGCAGAATGCCTAAAAATACCAATTTTTGTACTGCTTGATAAAGATGCACAGGAAAATTTTAATGAAATACGTCCAAGATTAAGATTATTTGATAAAATTCATATTCTTAAAAGCGGAGAATTTGAAGATTTGCTTCCTGATAAACTCATAACCAAAACACTCAACTACGAAACAAAAAATATATCAACAGCATCAATTGACGGTCTGTCAGAATGCTGTTCGAAAGTTGAGTTTCTTGAAGAATTTTTCAAACACAGAGGGCTGCATGATTTCAAAAAAGCAGAATTTGCTCAGGACGTAAAAAATAATATCAATAGTGCCGACGATATCTCCGAAGAAATAAGGGAAATAATAAAAGAAATAAAAGGGACAAAAGTCCCTTTCTAAAATGGAGTTTAAATGTATATGTATTGCCTAATTGCTTACGAGCCTCATAGCTTCTTCTAGCAGTTCTTTGTTAGAAGAAATCAGTTTATTAGCTACTTCCATTTGTAATTTTGCCATCTGATAATATGAAATGTTTGCTTTAAAATCGGCATTAGAAAGTTCTAAAAGTCCGGAACGAATTTCTCCGACACCTAAAAGAGGTTTCCCGGATTCTTCTGTTTCCACAAACAGACCGGGTTTAAATTCATAAAGTGCAGATGAGTTATGGAAATTTCTAAGAGTTACCTTATACAACGGAACCGAACGTTTGCCGCCGTCGGCTTTACCATAAATTGTACCGTCGCCTTTTATTTCGTAATCATCATATTTCCCCAAAAATTTACCATTATTCGGGTCAATCCAGAGTTTTATGTTTGTTGTAGGGATATCAAGTGCACCGCCTTTCATTGCAGTTTCCTCATACAAGTCAGCCGCAATTGATTTTGTTCCCTGCATAATTTCACCTTTATCATTCAGAATATAACCCTGAACAGTATTTCCGTTTCTATCCCGGTAAACACCTTCATTGTCAAATTTAAATTCACCAAGTCTGGTATAAATACTTTTACCCTCTGCATCTTTTACAAGAAAAAAACCTTTACCTTCAAGAAAAAGATTTTCCGGAGAAGTACCGGGAGTAGATTTTCCCTGATCCATTTTTTTATCATAATTTTCAGAAATAGCTCCGCCGAGGAAAGTTTTAAAAGTTACCTGTTCTTCTCGAAAACCGGGAGTATAAACATTGGTCATGTTATTTGCAATAACATCCATCCAGTTAACTGTTGATTTTTGAGTATTAAGTGCGGTTATAAATGAATCATTCATTGCCGTTCTCCTTATTGTTTCTACGTCTTTCCTGCTGCTGTCTGTTCTGGTTGCTATAGCTCAGTTCGGAATAGGGAAGATTTTGCTCATCAAATCTTTGTCTTAATGAAGATATATTATTTCTGAGATACTGCTCAACAGCTTTATCACCGGGAATAAAATTTGCAGCAAGACTGCCATCTTTATTTACTTTTATAATGACAGAAACATCTTTGTCAAAATCTATTCTGAAAGGCTGGCTGATCCGCATTGATTCTGCAAGTTTTTCCATCAAAACAGATGATACCTGAACATTTTTTTGTACATTCTCAGTGTTTCCGTTCATCAAAGACTGATTTACTGAATCAGATATACTTTTCATAGACATATCAGTATTTTGGACAAGATTTGCAAAAAAATTAGCATCACTGTCAGACATGTTAATAACATCATAGTCAAAAGTCGAAGCCGAGTTTACCGTTGCCATCAAATCCTTTGTATTTAAAAGGCTTTGAATATTTTGTGTCAACAAAGACTGACCTTCATTATGATATTTATAATCCGTAAAATTAACACCGCCTGTCAAAGCGTCCTGCGGAACGATGTCATCAGCTTCTTTTGAATGCTGATTATTTTTTAAAGAGTCGTCTTTAGAGTCAGCTTTTTTATCATTTGAAGTTTTGTTTCCCTCTGCAGTTTTAGAGGTTTCTTCTTTCTCTTCTGCTGAAGAAACAGACTTCATTTCTTCATCAAATGATTTTTCCGAAGTTTTTGAACTGCTGCTTGTTTTGCTTTTAGATTGCGTTGAACTTACATCAGATGTACTTGCCGTTGCAGCTGCTGCAGTTGTGCTAACATTCATTTTTTTTAACTACCTCCGTCTATTTCTTCTAACTTTTTGAGAATTTCCTCTTCTTCTTCAATTCTTTCCTGAGTTTGCCTGAAATACCTTGTAACACCGAGTTCCGAATAAGTTTTTAATTCTGCTTTCTTTTCTTCTTCAATATAAGCCTCTCTGTGTTTTTCTTTGTGTTTTTCAAGAACCTTTACGCCCTGTTCAAGTTTTACAAGTTTTGCGGTTTCTTCATCCAGAACCTTTTGAGCTTCCGCTCTTATGGCTTCAAGCTGTTCCGCTTTTTCCCAGAGATGTTTAAGGTAATTATCATAACTTTCAAACATCATAGGATCAGCGTGGCGCATATTTTCTTTTGTTGCTTGTATTTCTTCTTCGTTTTTTCTGATATTCTCCTCTGCAATAAGCACTGCCTGCTGCGCTTTTTGAACAACCAGAAGCTGTTCTTCTTTTTTGCGGATTCGGAATTCCAGAACTTTTTGCAGTCGGTATCTGAAAGGCATTTTATATCACTCTTTGTGTTTATTATTAACTATTTTTAGAGTGTTATAAACATCTATATGTATGATATTAATGACGTTATGCAAAAAGTCAATCTAATATAGTTACCCCTGCTCCGGAACTTCTGTTTGTACGTGACTTGTGATAGCCGGTATTTGTTCTTATATCAACATCTTGTCCGCTGCCCATTAAAGCACGTTCAGCTTCAAAATAATCCATGTAAGCAGGATCCATAGCCGGCGTCATTCCGGTCGGCATACCTATAAATTGATTTTTAAAATTGCTCCACAGCGTATTTTGCCAGCCGCTGCCCATTGAACCCGTAAAAATCGGCGGACGATAACCGCTGTATGTATCATATTCCTGATTAGTTGCATACATGGCATTAGGGTCAAAAGCCTTATAATTTTTAGCAACACTCTTCAATGTATAAAATCTCTGATTCAAATCACCATTCTGTACCGCTCCAAATAATTTTTGTTCAAGCCTTTCAATACGATTTTTTGCTGAATCATACTCATAGGTTTGGAGAAGAAGTTTCTTTTCCATTTTGTCAAGTCCGGAAAAGCTGTTTGATACAGGTTTTATATTAATGTCAGTCTTATCACTTTTTCTAATAACATTAGTACGTCTGATAACATTCGGTCTGTAGTAATAATTATTCGGATAACCGTTGTAATAGCGGTTATATCTATAATTAGGGCTGTAATAGTTTCGGTTATAATAATTGTTATAGCGATACGGATAATAACCTGTATTGCGATATCTTACATAAGACGGATTATAATAGTAGCCGTTGTTATACCCTGAATTAAAGCCGAATATATTTGATAAAATTCCGGCATTAGCTGATAAAGAAACACAGAATAATACACCGACAGTTACGAATATTTTTTTCTTCATATTTACCTCATCTCTTTTAAATGAGAATAATACAGATTTGTAAAATATTTCATTAACTTTCAGGGCTATTTTCTAAGACTACTTCCATGTCCAGCTAAAATCATCATCTTCAGTTATTTCTTTATTCTGCAAAATAGTCCTCGGCAATTTTCCGCCTTTTTCAACGATAGAACAAAATTCATCGGTTAAAAATATTCTATGTTCTTGAGAATCATACTGGTTATGGTTAGATAATGTCATAAAAAAGACGTCATAACCCCATTTATTAGGACCTTTTTTACCGTTTACATCTATAACTACAACAGGAAGTTGTATATCTGAAAATATTAAAACATTACCGTCTTTTGTAAAGTAACGATAGCCTCTGGTTGTATAATCTATATGATTACAATGAGAATTAACAGCCTTTCCGCCGTTTGCATAAACCTCGGAATCTTCCGTAAATTTATAATCAGCATCTTGGTCCAGCGGTTGAAGCTGTAATTGAGTTACTAAAGAATTACGCAGCTGATTACAATCTGTTCTTTCTGCTTTATAAGAAATATTTCCTGCAGGATGATATACATAACAGGCAGAAATACCCTCAACCTGAACTGTATAATTTATTGCATTCTGTAAAACTGAATACTGTTTTTTAAATGCCGTTTCAAAAACTTTCATCTGATACTTTGATACCAGAGTCGGAATTGTTATTGCCGCAACGACACCGATTATGCCAAGAGTGATTAAAACTTCTGCCAAAGTGAACGCAGCTTTTTTCTTAAGACTATAAGACGTTAAGAC
>CALUUR010000002.1 GCA_944324015.1 Candidatus Gastranaerophilales bacterium | reverse complement strand
TATAATTCACAGGAGCAGCGAATCTTTCTGACCGATGAATTTTGTTCATTAGCAGAAAAGGGCGGAAGATTACCGAGAACAATACTCATCAATAAAGAAAAAACAGATGATGATGAATTCACCAACATGTGGAAATAAATTTATGCACCCATAGGCGGCGGCTGAATATAAAGCGGTTTCAGCTTTCTCCAGTTTCCTTCATCATCTTTTTGTTCCGCAAGATTAGCAAGAATTTCGCCTAACGGGTAAGCTCCTTCCTGATATGAAATCCCGCCGAGTTCAGGCTTTAATTTGTCATCTGTAATAACTGTATATTCACCTGATGATATAATATTTTTAACTTCTTCTAACGGTACAGCTCCTTTAATTTCTCCTTCACAATAAAGGTATGCACAATTTTTCCTTGCATCAAGAGCTACAAGAGGATTTTTATCTGAAATTTTAGATAAAATTTCTAAAGATGAAACCCCGACAGCCCTGCAATTTAGCTGCTGCGCCATTACTCGGGCTACTGTTACGCAGGCTCTTATCCCTGTAAAGCTTCCCGGGCCTATATTCACCGCTATTAAATCAATGTCTTGCGGTTTAATATTATTTTTGCTCATAATCTCCTGCAAAGTTGAGATTAAAAAAGCGGAATGGTATTTGTTGTCTTTATTCTCGACGACGCGTGAGGATAGTATTTGCCCGTCTTTTTTTATAACGGCATACATTTTATCAAGACAGGTATCAAAAGCCAGTGTAATCATTTTTCTAATCCTTCTATTATTTCATCTTTCCCGCAGGAGATGAATTCATAAATTCTTGATTCATCATCAGAGTATGTAACATTAATTTTTATATGGTTAAACGGTGCTTCATTCTGGTTAAATTCAGCCCATTCAACGAATGTAACCTGTTTGCCTTCCGAATATTCTCTCAATTCGTCATAAATTGTTTTTATTCCCTCATTTTCTAACCTGTACAGGTCAAAGTGGTAGATGGGAATTGAACCCGTATGATATTCGTTTAAAATTACAAAACTCGGGCTTGTAACTTTTTCTTTAACATCGAGAGCATCCGCAACAAGTTTTACAAAGGCAGTTTTTCCGGCGCCTATTTCTCCGTAAAGGTTTATAAAACATCCGTCCTTAATTAAATTCGCAAACTGTACTGCTAATTTTTTTGTATCATCAAGGTTTTTACATACTCTTTTATAACGTTTCATTGTTATTATTCCTTTGTAACTGTTTTGTTTCTTCCGCTGTTTTTAGCGTCATACAGCGCCTTATCAGCATTTTTTATAAATTCTTCTTCGCTTTCTTCAGGTTTATATTGATGAATACCTAAACTTATTGTAACATTGATATTTTTAACATGTGCATCAGGATTAATTTTTGAAATATCAATTTTAGTCTTTTCTATGTTTTTTCGGAGCCTTTCTCCTACCATTGAAGCTTCTTCAAGGTTTGTGAACGGAAGCAAAATTACAAATTCCTCTCCCCCGTATCTGCCTGCAACGTCATAATCCCTCAGCTGTTGTTTGATAGTTCGGGCAACAGTTTTTAAAACCAGATCCCCCGCAGCGTGTCCGTAAGTATCGTTTACATTTTTGAAAAAATCAATATCTATCATTAATGCACAAAGTGAACGTTTTTGTCGTTTCACCCCGGAAACTTCCTGCCTTATTCTTTCTTCAAGCTGTCTTCTGTTATAAAATCCTGTTAGAGCATCAAGAGTTGCGTGTTTTAAAATTTCAGCATAAACATTTGCCCTGTTTATTGTTGTTGCGGCCTGTTTGGAAAGCTGTTCAAGATATTCAATTTCTTTATCGCTCAAGACAGTGTCGGTACCTTTAGTTACGATGCAGCCAAGAAGTTTGTTTTCGCTAATCAGCGGGAAAAGTCCTATTTTTCTGTCCGGAGTCAGAATGTATTCTGAATTGTTGTTAAGACATTTGATAAGTTCAAATATTTTTTCATCTTTACAGGCAGAAGGCCATACAAGCTTGTTGTCAATGAAAATATAAACAAGGTGATCGGATACAAATTTGTCAATCATTTCTCCGATAATAGGAACTATATAGCCTGTTTCATACTGAGTTTCTATTATTTTTGCAATATTTTTCATTGAATCTTGAAAATCAATGTTTTTTTGCATTCTTTCACTTAAGATTATATTTTGGATTTTTAATGAAATGCAAAATATTGAAAGTTCAAGAAATTCTAACAGCCTGCTGTGAAGTTTTTCTGTGAATTCAAGCATTCCTATAATCTGCCCGTTGTTGAAAAGGGCGTAATAGGAATAGCTGCCTTCCGTTATATATTTTTTTTCTCCAAAGCTTTTGAAAATATTATTTAACTCTTTGGATTTTATAAACATCCAGCTTTTGGAAAAATCTCTTAAGGAATCGGTTGTAGAATCGTAGATGTATATTGCATTGAGAGGAAAAACTTCCTGCAGTACATTTACGATACTTTGAATATTTGAAGCACCGTCAAGAAATTTGAATATTTGTCTAAGATTATCAATCATTTTAGTTTTCTAATTTTTGTAAAATATCGTCTGATATATCAAAGTTTGAATAAACATTTTGAACATCGTCATGTTCTTCAAGTTTGTCCAACAGTTTCAAAAGCTGATCCGCCGTTTTTTCATCCGTAATTTCAACAGTGTTTTGGGGAATTCTTGTGAGTTCGGCTGTTTCTGCTTTAAAGCCTTCCTTTTCTAACCCTTCAACAACAGACTGAAAACTTTCCGGTGTTGTTAAAACTTTGTATGAATCTTCTTCTTCAATAACGTCAAGGGCATCAAGGTTGATTGCCGCTTCAAATAATTTATCAAAATCAGTACTTTGGTCAAAAGTTATTACCCCGCGCTGATCAAACATCCAACCTACACAGCCTGTGGCGCCTAAGCTTCCGTTATACTTTGTGAAAAAGCTCCTTATATCTCCTGCTGTTCTGTTTCTGTTATCGGTCATTGCTTCAACAACGATTGCAGCTCCGCCTGCGCCGTAACCCTCATAGATTAATTCTTCATAGTTTTCGGAAGCTCCTGCGCCTGCCCCTTTTTCAATTGCACGTTTAATGTTGTCGTTAGGCAGTCCTGCTGCTTTTGCTTTTTCAATTGCAGTTCTCAAACGGAAGTTCCCTGCAGGATCCGGGCCGCCTAGTCTTGCGGATACAATTAGTTCTCTTGAATATTTCTGAAACACAACAGCACGCTGTGAATCTACTTTTGCTTTTTTATGTTTAATGGTTGACCATTTTGAGTGTCCTGACATAATTTTATTCCTCTTTCTGTTGTTTTAATTTAAGTTTAGCATAAAAAAATATAAGTAACTATTTAATTAATGTGTACTTTACATTCTGTTTTGATAAATTATAATTGAATTAAGGCAAAAATATAATAAAAAGGACAGAGAATGAGTAAATATTTATTGGAAGTGGGATGTGAAGAATTACCTTATAAATTTATCCCCTCGGCTATTAATCAATTGAAAACGGGTTTTGAAAACTTTTTAAATTCAAACAAAGTTGAGTTTGATGATGTTAAGGTTTATGCTACCCCGAGACGTCTTGCTGTCATTGTTTCAGGTTTGGATAAAGAAAGCAAAGACGAAGTAAAAATTGTAAAAGGACCTATTAAAAAAGTTGCTTATGATGAACAGGGTAATTTGACAAAAGCGGGTGAAGGTTTTTGCCGTAAAAACGGGATTAGTCCCGATGATTTGTATATAGAAAATGATTATATTCATGCTAAAGTTACAATCAAAGGTAAATCTATTGTTGAGCTTTTGCAGGAAAATGTTCCGTCAATTGTTTTGAAGCTTCAAGGCTCTCATTTTATGCGCTGGGCTGACAACGATGAAAAATTCTCCCGTCCTATAAGATGGATTGTTTCTATCCTTGACAGAGATGAAGTTAAAATTAAAATTATTGATAAAGAATCATCAAATGTAACCCGCGGTCACAGATTTGCCCAGCAAAACGTTTATATTAACAATCCGGACGATTATGTTGAAATTATGCGTAACTGCTGCGTAATTGTTAATCAGGAAGAAAGAAAACAAAGAATTATAGAAAAAGCTAAAGAAGAAGCGGATAAATTAGGAGCTACTCCATATTATACAGATGATTTACTGGAAGAAGTAACATTTATTACGGAATATCCGGTGCCTGCTGTGTGTGAGTTTTCCGAAGAGTACCTGAAACTTCCGGAAGAACTTGTTGTTACTGTTATGGCTGTTCATCAAAGATATTTTGCCCTTTATAAAGACGGTAAACTTATTAACAAATTTATAACAATGACAAATTATATAGGAGATGAATTTGAAAATATTAAAGCCGGTAATGTTCGTGTTATAAAAGCCCGTCTTGATGATGCTGTTTTCTTCTTTAATGAAGATACTAAAAAACCTCTGGCAGACTATGTTGAAGATTTAAAAGGAATTACCTTCCAAAAGGGGATGGGTTCAATGTATGACAAGGCACAAAGACTTGTTATGCTTTCAAAACTTATTGCAGGTAATGACCCGATGATTGAAAGAACTGCTTTACTTGCAAAAGCTGATCTGACAACAAGTCTTGTATTTGAATTCACGGAATTACAGGGCTTTATCGGTGCTGATTATGCAAGAGTATCAGGAGAATCTGAATGTGTTTGTGAAGGGATAAAAGAACACTATTTCCCTCTTAATGCGGATGGTGAAATTGCGAAAACAAAAGAAGGACAAATTGTAGGTATAGCAGATAAAATAGATAATATATGTGCTGTGTTTGCAGAAGGGAAAAAACCGACCGGTTCATCTGATCCTTTAGGTGTGCGCCGTGCTGCTCTAGGTATTATAAGAACTATACTTGCAAATAATTTAAAAATAGATTTGACAAAACTTGTTAACGAAACACTATTACTGCTTCCTGTTACAGGCAAAGGAGAAAATGTTCTTGATAAAGTTAAAAATTTTGCAGGGTCTTGCACTGACAGACTTTCAGGAAAAGTTACGGATGAAATTTATGAATTCTTTATCCAGAGATTAATAATTTTCTTATCTGAAAAATACAGTAAGAATGTTCTTGAAGCCTGTGCATCAAACGTTAATCCGCTTGTAGATTTAACGGATTATGTAAAACGTGTTGGGGTTGTTTCAAAACTTAATTCACCTGCAATGCTTGAAAGTGCAAACAGGGTGCTGAGAATATTAAAGGAAGATTCTAAAAAGCAGGTAAATAAAAATTTATTTAGAGAACCGGCTGAGGCTATGCTTTTGGAACAAATTAATACTTTGACTGATGATATGGATTATGAAGCTTATTTGAAACAGCTTGAAGAAATTAATCCATCGGTTGAAAAGTTCTTTAATGATGTTCTGGTCATGGACAAAGACGAAAATGTTAAAGAAAACAGACTTGCATTATTAACACTTTTGAAATCTAAATACAATCGTCTTGCGGATTTCAGTAAATTATAAAGAATTGTAAACAATCTTTGTAAAAAAGTAAATTATTTTTTTCAGGATACTTTACAATAATACAAAGAAGGTAATCAAATTTTTAAACAATAAATTAATGGTAGGAGTCAACAAATGCTAAACCGATTTAAAAATTTAAAGATTGTGAAAACTTTAAAACAGCAGATTAGTCCGAAGTTGCGCTGGTTAAATTTCATGAATCATAATATAGATAAATCATCTCCCGATTATGTAAGGTTGATTAGCGGAGTTGACGAATTGAAATCAAGTTCTGACGAACGTAAGCTGGAAGCAATGGTCAGAGAACAACTCAAAGAAGAATTCCCGAATATCGAGAATATGAAATCTTATGAGCTTCTTGTAGATGCGGTAATCCATAATTACAAGAAAAAACAGCTTCAAGCTATGGATGAGATGGAAAATAATTAACTCATCAAAAATTAATAAAAGGTAACACCCAATAGCGGGTGTTATTTTTTTATTATATTTTTTATGTTTGATGTGTGTACATTGACATAAAATATGTTATCGGAAGTCGGGGACTATGCGTCCCCACACCCCGCACTTAATTTCTTTCTTTTTGAGCGACGCAAAAAGAAAGAAATTAAGCAAAGAAAGAAAAACGCGCAGATCGTTTAATCTGCACTAAATTCAACTCGAGCGGATGAACTCGCTATATATTCTTGTCATTGCGCACCTGTTGCGCAATCTAATTTTACCGCTCAAACAGCATCCGCTTTGTTATTGTTTCATTAAGTGCAGATTATTATAATTTACGTGCGCTTTAGCGCACCATAATGACTTATCGTCCTAACGTCTTAGAGACTTAACGACTTCCGATAACATATTTTATGCAGAAAGGAGTATATATGACAATTACGATTATTGGTGTGGCTTTGGAAAACCGCCTTGAAACATCTCTTGAATTCCAAAAAATTGTGACTGATTTCGGCTGCGGAATCAGAACTCGTATCGGGCTGCATGCTTCTAAAGAACAGGTTTGTCTTAACAGAGGAATTGTTTTACTTGAAGTTTCCGGCGACGCAGAACTTTTAAAATTAGAACTTTCCAAACATTGGCAAATTCAGACAATGGAATTTGAATAATAATTTTTGTAAACTATTGAAATTTTAAATAGCAAAAATTTTTTTCAGGGTGTTTCATGCCTAAGGGAACTAACCAGATGATAACGCCCGTCAATGCTTTACAGACTAATTTACTTTCTAAGGCGCTTCTAAAAAAAACGCCCGACGGTACAACAGAACCAAATCAGCCTGTAAGAACGAGTATTTTTTATATAAATGATTTTCACGGAAAATCTATTAATATTGAAAGAACAATAACGGCTTCAAGAGCTTTTGATAATTTTACACCGTCTCAACCTGTTGATAAACTGAAATTTTCCTCAGGTGATATTCAGCTAGGAGAACCTGTAGCTTCAAATAAAGTTATGGTAGAAGCACAAAATATAATGGGTATTATGGCTTCAGCTATGGGAAATCATGAATTTGATATGCAGGAGCATATTGCAGAACTCGTTCCTCATATGGGTTATAGGATGCTTGCGTGTAATATCAATATAAAACCGGACAATCCTCTTTATAAAAAAATTGAAAAATCTTATATTCAGGAGATAAACGGACATAAATACGGAATTATTGGTATTAGTCCGGTAGATTTGTTTTCAAGAATAAAATATGGAAAAATATTTGAAGAGTTAAATGTTGACGGGATTGAAAATACAATAAAAGATATTCAAACTGAGGTTGATAAATTAAAAAAACAGGGAGTAAACAAAATTATTCTGCTCTCTCATGTCGGTTTTGGTTATGATCAGAAAATTGCCCGTGAAACTGATGGTATTGATATAATACTTGGCGGTCATTCCCATAATCTTGTAGAGAATGTTAAACAAGAATATAATTTGTTTACTTCTAAATCGGGAGAGCCTGTTGTCATAACACAGGCCGGAAGGGACGGAAGGTATTTCGGGGTTTTAAATATTGAGTTCAATCCTGCAGGAATTTTAACTAAAATTCAAAATAATATAACAAGTACACGCGGTTTTAAACGTAATGCTCCTGCACGACATGTATTTGAACAAATAGTTGGTAAACCGCAAATTGTGGGTAAAATTAAATCCGCTCCTCCACCTTTAACAAATGATTCAATAGAACCAAGCGGACATGCTAATTTTCTATGTGATTGTATGCGGGAAGAATTTGGGACGGATATAGCTCTTTTCGGGGCTGCAACAATAAGAGGGTATTTTGAATCGGGTAATCTTGATACAAGGTGGCTTGAAGATATTTCTCCTTTTAAAAATAAAATGGTTGTTTCTGAGTATTCGGAAAAACAAATAGTTGACGCTTTAAGAGTTTCTGCGCGATCTATGACTAATACTAATAACAAGCCCGGAATACTTCATGTTGCAGGCTTAAAATATGTTATTTCAAAAGACGGTCACTTAAAAAGCGCATCTTTTGTTGATAAAACCGGTAAGGAAGTTCCTATAGATATAAATAATCCAAGGGAAAATAAATTTTATACAACAGCCTTAACTGATTATTATTGTCAGGGGCATGACGGTTTCACTATGTTAAAAAATTATGACAATGCTAAAAAATATGATTTTGATATTACAAAGTGTGTTGAAGATTATTTCAACAAACATTCAGAACCGGTTGAAATAAAAGATGATGGAAGGGTGCAGGTTGTTAACTAATATTTTGCAGGAGCTGTCTATTGCATTTTTCTAAAAATGATTTATAATTTTTATTGTAATTAGTATACAATTTTCAAAGGGGTAAAAGTATGAGCATGATAAATATAGTCAAAAACTTCGGGGGGGGGGCACTCTAGGCTTAGTTAGAGGGCAGGAAGCTCGGAAGGCAAGATGGCAGGTTAGTATCGGTGAGCGAAGCTCCCTAAATACTGAATACCTTTCCTGTATAAGGAAGTTGACAATCATCCTCTCTCCTTGTGAGAGAGTTAGAGAGAGGGTTGATTTAGGCGGATTAGAAGATAAGAGGTCAGGAAGGCAAGCTGATATTGGCGGGTGTAGCCAGCGTAAAAATAAATTCCTTCCCTTATCAGGGAAGGTTAGGATGGGTTTCAATCCACTAATCAGTGAGGGAGAGAGTAATTCCCCGAAACGCACTTATCGTCTTAATGTCTTAACGTCCCAAAAATGTGCTTTTACTCTTGCCGAGGTCTTAATCACATTAGGTATAATTGGTGTTGTTGCGGCTTTGTCTATGCCGACACTTATTAATAAATACCGTGAAAAAGTAGTTGTAACAAAATTAGAGAATGCTTACAGCCAGATTTCTCAAGCTTATTTAAAAGCTCTTGAACCGTACGGCGGTGATGCACGTAATACAAATTGCATCAGGTCTTTTTGTTTTATGTCGCTGCTGGAAAAAGAGCTGCCTGTTCTATCTCATGAATTTGTAGGTACTCAGGAATTTGGCTGTATAGATAAACAGCCGTGTTATTCTTCTTCTGCAAATAGTACATATCGAATGGAATTGTCTAATGGTTTTTTAATATACTATGATTTTAATACTCCGGTTAATAACTGTACTTACCGGTATGCCAACTGGGACGGTGTTGATGATATTTACAGGACAATATGTGTTGATGAGTTTTGGGTAGATATAAACGGTTATGCAAAACCGAATGCTTTCGGGCATGATATCTTTGCATTTTATTTACTGGCTGATAGAATTTTGCCTTATGGCGGTCCTAATGAACCATATTACAGATTTCAAAATATGTGTAGAATTGATAAAGATTTTGACAACTGGGATGGCGGGTATAACGGTAATTTTTGTACTGCCTGGGTTCTTTATAATAAAAATATGGACTATCTTCATTGCAGTGACCTGAGATGGGATGGTAAAAAAACATGCAGCGGCAAATAAAAATTTATTAATATATTGAAGTACTTGGTACTTCAAAAATATTTCTGTCTATTTCATCAAAACTTTTTATTATTTGAGAAACAGCAGGTATATTTTTATAAAGCTCCGTACTTTCCATAGACGCCATTGCAATAATTTTCCCGATGTTTGCAGCTCTTGCGGATTCTATCCCTGATACGGCATCTTCGACAACTATACAGTCCTGCGGAGATAATTCTAATTTTTTTGCAGCTTTGATATAAATATCTGGAGCGGGTTTGCCGGGAATTGTTCCGTCTGCGTAAACAATTTTGTCTATATCGAACCATTTTTCAAGTTGAAATTCTTCAATATAA
Source organism: Candidatus Gastranaerophilales bacterium (assembly GCA_944324015.1). GTDB lineage: Bacteria > Cyanobacteriota > Vampirovibrionia > Gastranaerophilales > Gastranaerophilaceae > Stercorousia. The sequence goes on along the minus strand of CALUUR010000002.1, from coordinate 54,064 downwards.
AAATCAACGTTATCTTTTTCTGACATTGTTGCAATTGTACGCGGAATATTGTTTTCTTTAAGATAATTTAGGAAATCAACGGCACCCGGTGCAAGCACAGTATTTTTGTAATCCTGTCTGCACATTTCGCGGTAAACTGCTTCTTTTTCTTTCCCTAATTTTTCTACCATTTCAGGCGATGGGCGTTTGCCGATTAAATACGCAATTATATCTTCATTTGTTCTGCCGAACATGTAGTCGCGCATTTCTTCATCCGTAAAGGGGTAAGGTCTTAAACGTTTTGAAAATTCACGCCACGCTTCAAGATGTTTTTCCGAATCAAAGAACAAAGTTCCGTTAAAATCAAAAATTATACCTTTGTACATTTATGCCTCTAAATCTGATTTTGTATTAGCTTATTATAATAATCTAAATATATATTGGCCTGTTTTTCTTTATTTTGCTGTTTGTATACGTAAGCAAGATTGTAATGAAAATCTGCAACTGTATTTTTTAAATCAATTGCAGTCAAAAGTTCATATTTTGCTTTCCCGTATTTGCCGAGTTTTATGTAAGCGCATCCGAGGTTGTAATGAGCGTACGGATATTCAGGTTTCAATTTTATTACTTTTTTATACTGTTCAATTGCCATATTAGGACGGCCGTCCTGCAGGTATATATTACCTAAATTGTAATAAGCTTTGTAGAAGGTTTCATCAACCTGAATTGCTTTATTGTACATAAAAATAGCTTCATCAATTTTGCCCTGATCCTGAAGGATATTTCCGAGAAGAAGCCAATTTTGTGCGGTTCTTTCTTCTTCGGGGATGCTCAAAAATAAATTGAAAGCATTTTTTATATCATTTTCCGCATATAAAATATTCGCCTGAGAAGTAATTGTCTGTGACTGCTCTGATTGGATAATTGAACTTACTTCTTTTTTTTGTTCCCAGGGCAAAGCTGCAAATGCAAAATTTGTGCTTATGGTTAGTAGTAGTATTGTGTAGAAAAATCTTCTCATAAGAGGATTATAGAATAAATTGAAAAAAATATCCAGAAAAATTTGACTTTTTTTATAAATGGTTCATATTGTTATTGATGTCTCTTTTACTGATTTAGTGTCCGCATTTTTGACTCCTTGATGCGGGCATTCTTTTTTCAAAAAAAAGAGGTTGACTGTCACAACCTCTGTCTACACTTTCACACTACTATATTTTTATATTTTGAGGGGTTAATTTTTTGTTAATCCTAATGCCGCCATTGTACCTACTGCTGCGCCTGCAAGTATTCCCCAGAAGGTTTTGCTTTTAGCTCCTGTTTTTATACCTTTCCAGATTAAACCTGCCGATGCAAGAATACCGCCGCCTACTACTGCACCGCCTGCTATATTACCTGCCATCTTTTTGGCGTTTTCTGATCTTCCGACCGGCTGACCGGTAAGTTCTGCAATGTTTTCTTCTGCTGTTTTCTTATCGGCAAATCCAAATGTCAGCGTCTGCAAGAAACCTTGAGTAAATGAATCTCTGCCGTGTTTTCTGATGTCATCAGTTACTGTGCAGCCGTTTACCTGTTTGTATAATGTCGAAGCTCTGTTTGCAATCTGGGCTTCGTCAGCATCGCCATACATTGCCCTGACACTTTCTTTAAATGCTTTATATGCCTGTTGAATTTGCTGTTGTTCATTTTGCATTATTTTTTCGTGAAGTATTGTTGCCTGTTTTGCTATACCTTCTTCAGGTGCATTTAATCTGAGGTTAGCATTTCTCATTTTTTGCTGATAGTTGACTTGATTATCAATCATGAAATCTTGATATTTTTGATAATTTTTGTAGTAGTCTTCATAATTGTAACCGCCTCCGGTAAATGTCGGCATAAATGGCATACACATACCGCCCATTCCCATGCCCGGATAAGCTCCGAATATACTTGCATTCATGCTAAGCATCGGGTCTATTCCCATTACGTATGGCGGATACATATTTAATCCTGTTAAGTCATTTAATGCCACCTGATTATTATATAGGTTTGGATATAACCCGTATAAACCTGTTGCAGCCATGTTAAAGCCTGACATAACCTAACCTCCAAATTGATTTTAACCTACCTTACTTATATAAAAACTTTTCAGTTAAAGAAATTGCTTTTTTTAGAAGATAAATGTTACAATTTCGTAACAATAGTGTATTGCTTTTTTCTTTAGAAACCTGTAATATGCTTATATGATGAGGTATAGCGGTTGAAAAAGTTTTTTTCAGGATTATTTACTTTGTTGATAATTGCGGCTATAGGGGCTGCTGTATATTTTTATCCGCAATTTTTTCAGAAACAAATAGATAAAATTCAGGGAATGTATTATGTGCATAAAGGGGATAAGGCTTATAGAAAATTGAAGCTGCAAAAAGCTATTGATTATTATAATCATGCGCTTTCTTTATATCCTGAACATTATGGAGCATGGTATAATCTCGGAAATATTTATGTTGTTTATGAGGACTATTATTCTGCAGTTGATGCTTATGAAAAAGCTTTTGAATACAACCCTAAAATGATTATTGCGCGGATGAATTACGGAATTGTTTCTGCTGAGAAACTTGGGGATTTTGACGGAGCAATTACCCAGTATGATGAAATTATTAAAACTAAGAGACATCTTTTATCTATCCCTTTTGTTTACAGCAACAGAAAAAGTTATAAGGTTAATAAAGGACTTGCATATTACAATAAGGGTGTTGCTTATAAACAAAAATCAGTTTATTTGAATGATGAGTATGAAATGCGCAGGCAGTATCTTTTAAAAGCTTTGAATGCTTATAAAGAAGCCTGTAAAATCTTGAAAAAAGATTATGATGCAAGATACAATCTTGCTTTGACCTATCATCTTCTCGGCGATTATCAGGAAGCAGGGCTTGCATATTGCAAGGCAATAGAGCTTTCCCCTATGAATTATGAAGCGCATTATAATCTTGCAGTGCTTTTAAGACATTTAAAGTATTATAAGGAGTCATTAGAGGAATTGGAAAAGGCAACTACATTAATAACCAATTCAAGCGGTGCTTCTCCTATGCAGAGTTATGTGTTTGATGTTATGAATGATGTAACAAGAACTATTCTTGCAAATACAAATACTGATTTAATTGAAAAAATCAGTGATAATACAGTAAATAATAAGTCTTCAGTAACTTATATAAACGGTAAAATAGTTTTAACCGAAGAACTTGATGATGCTATCATAAAAAACTTTAAGGTGTGCGGATCAAAAGAAATTTTTCAGGAAGATATAGACGGAGATTATAATGAATTTGATAATGTAAGATACAGTGTAAATGTTCCCGGAGTTGAATAATTATCCTTTTACTGCTCCCTCATTTTCACCGGAGATAAAATATCTTTGCATTGCAAGGAAAAATATTAAAATCGGAACGGTAGAAAGGATCGAACCTGCAGCAATAAATCGCCAGTTTGAACTGAACATCCCCTGAAGATTGTTAACTCCGACAGGTAATGTGTACATAGCTTCTTTTGTCAGTACGATACTCGGCCACAAAAATTCACCCCATGAACCTATAAATGTGAATATTGCAAGAACCGCGAGCGACGGTTTTACCATGGGCATAAGAACTTTCCAGAAAACTTGCCATACATTGCATCCGTCAACAATTGCAGCTTCTTCCATTTCTCTGGGAATTCCTAAAAATGCCTGCCTCATTAAAAATATCCCGAAAGCATTTACTGCAAACGGCATTATCAAACCCATAAATCCTGCAAAATTGTTTACTGTATCTATGAGATGCAATTTTATTGTAATAAGGTAAACCGGAAGCATTATTGCCTGAAAAGGTATCATAATTGTTGCAAGTACCGCAAAAAATGTTATTTTTTTACCCTTAAACTCCATTCTTGCAAGAGGATAGCCTGCTATAGCCGATAATATTAAGTTTAAAACGACAGTTCCGCCCGCAACAATCATACTGTTTATAAAATATCCGATAAAATCAACTTTATCCCAGACTCCCGAATAGTTTGCCCATGTAAAATCTGATGGTATTATCTGCGGCGGGTATGCAAAAATATTTTCGCTGTTCCCTTTTAATGAAGTTGATATTAACCATATAAATGGGAAAATTGATAAAAGCGAAATAGAAATTAATATAATATGTGCATATAGATTTTTAAATTTTATTCCTTTCAAATTTCAAACCTTTCAATTAAATTTGATATTTATTTCTTTCAAAACACAATATATTTATTAGTGAAAATACCATTACAATTACAAGCAGTACAACTGCCATCGCAGATGCAAAACCTAAATCAAGGTTTTCAAATGCTCTTTCATAAATATAATAAACTATTGTTTTGCTTGAATTTAAAGGGCCGCCCTTTGTCATAACATAAATTTCCGCAAAAACTTTCATTGCGGATATCGCGCTTATTGTAGTTACAAGTGCAATTGTAGGCATTATATGAGGAACTGTGACTGTTAAATGTTTTGTCAAAAAATTTGCACCATCAATTTCGCATGCTTCGTATAATTCCTTGGGGACACTCATCAAAGCTGCCAGATAAATTATCATATAATACCCTATACCTTTCCATATTGTTACAATAATAACCGAATATAGGGCATATTTGGGGTCGGTGAGCCAGCCTATAGATTCAAAACCGAGTGAATTTACAATATAATTTAATATCCCCTGATCTGCATACAGCCATTTGAAAGCAATGGCCGCAACAACAATTGATACAATGACAGGAAGATATATAAGAATTTTATATAAAGTTACCCCCTTTATTTTTTGATTAATCAGAATAGCAAGAAAAAGCGGTAATATCGCAAGCACAGGCACCGCCACAAATAAATATATAAATGTGTTCCACATAACTTTATAAAATACCGGATTGTTAAAAAGTTTTATATAATTATCTATTCCAATAAATGCAGGGTTATAGATATCTTTTGAATAATCTAGAAAACTTAAAGCAAATGTCTGGAAAAACGGAATAAAAAAGAATATTACAAGCACAATTGCAGCAGGTAACAGAAATAAATAAGGTGCAAATTTCCCGTAATATTTAAACATAAGTCAATTATTACATTCTTTTTTATAAGGGTCAATTATGTTTTTTTTCTTAAAAATTTAGACTGATTATCGGCTATAATAATTAAAATGTGTCAATAAGAATTAATGAAAAAATTTTTTTATATGATACAATTTTTTCAAAAAGAGGGTTATGTGATGAAAAATTTTCTTAAATACTTTGGAATAACTGTTTTATCGGCGGTTGTTATACTTTATATATTATTTTTGATTGTACCTTTATTTTTATCAGGAATCGTAAATTCCTACAGTATTCAGATATCAAAACTTATAGAAGAGTCATGCGGGTTTAAGGTAAAAATTGAAAATATTAAAATTCTTACTACTCCAAAATTAACTGCCGGAGTTTATGCCGGTCATATTGAGGGAGCTTTGCCGGATGGAGAACAATTCCTGATGGTTGATAATGTTCAGGGTAAAATTTCTTTGTTGCCTTTAATTTTGAAAAAAATTGAAGTTGATATGATTGGTGCAGACAATTTAAATTTGAAATTAAAGGTAAAAAAAGACGGAAAATTTTTACTTGAAGATTATATACCAAAAGCTGATGAAAAAGAAGCTTCGGAACAGCAGGTTATGACAGAACTGCCTTTTGGTTTAAAGCTCTCTAATCACTTGCCTGATATAAAAATTAACAACTATAATATTTCATTTATAGATGCTGTGTCAGACAAATCTTATTCAATAAGCGGGGATACTTTTGCGATAAAGGATTTTATCCTGAATAAAAAAATAAAAGTTTATACAATCGGGCAGATTATGCTTGATGACAGGGTTCAGTTCAATTATGATGTTAATTTATATAATAAAGTCATGCCTGATTTGAATTTGAATGATCTTGTATTTGCTCAAAATACCAATCCTCAGGAGGGTGTTCAGGCAGTTGATATAAATATAATTGATATATTTAAAAATATTTATCAAAATCAGCTTAGTGCAAATCTTGTTGCTAATATAAAAACAAACGGAACCTTTGATAATGTTCATATAAACGGGACTGCTAATCTTTCTGATATGGGGCTTGCGGTAAAGGGCAAAAAACTCCCTTCAAGTAATGCTGATATAAAATTTAACGGTAATAAGATTGAATTGTATTCTAAACTTTATTCCGCACAAAATGAAGTAACAGAATTAACAGGCAGCTTTAGAACAGGTAAATCTCCTAAAATAGATTTGAATTGTAAATCAAACATGCAATTCAACAGTATTTTGCGAATTATAGATAGTATTGCTGAATCTTTTGAATATAAAGATTTGAATACATTGACTGCAATCGGCGGAATTGATGCTGATTTTAGCGTAAAATCAGATTTAAAGAAAATTGAATCGTCAGGTTATTTTAATATTAATCCGTCATCGTTCAGTTATAAGCTTTACAATATTTCGGTTGATGATGTAAAAGCTAATATAGATTTGTCAAATAACATGATTGATATAAAAAATTCAGGACTTTCAATCTTGGGACATCCTTTGAAAATTACCGGTACTTTGACTCCGGCTGCAGAAGCTGATATAAGCGTTATTGCTGACAAATTACAAATTAAAGGCCTTCTTTTAACATTAGGACAGGTTAAGTTACTAAAGGATAATGATGTAAAATCCGGTACACTTTCCGTAAATGCTTTAATAAAAGGGCGTTTGGATAAACTTGTGCCGAATGTTAAATTAAGCCTTGGTAATCTGAATATTAAAAATATTCCTTCAGATACAACCGTTAAACTTATTTCATCAACTGTGGATTTAACAACGGACGGTAAAAAGATGAACGGGGTTGTTAATGTTGCAAATGCAAGTGTTGTTAATCCTCTTGCACAGATTTCAATGCCTGAGGCTAAAATTACATTAGGTGATAAGGATATTGTAATTGATAAAGCTGATGTTTATCTTAATAATTCTAAAATTGCCGTTACCGGAAAAATTACAGACTATTTAAATAAAAATTTAAAATTCGATATTAAAGCAAATGGTAATCTGCTTTCATCGGATATTAAATCAATGCTGCCTGCTGATTTTAGAAAGGATATTAAGTCAGCCGGCAGTATCCCTGTTTCAGCGGCGGTTACGGGAGATGCAAGCGCTCAAAATATAAGTTTTTCACTAAATGCAAATCCTTCGAATTATGTTTCATTGTTGAATATAAGCCAGTTAAGCGGAAAGTCAACTTATATTAAGGGTGATATAAAACTTTCAGGTGACACTCTTAAGTTTTCTGATACTGGAATTTTTGCAAATAATGAAGGGATGTTATATTTAAAAGGTTCTGTAAGTGACTTATACAAAACTCAAAAATTGAACTTAAATGTGTCGCTTCCTTCCAAAATTTCTATGGAAATTCCCGGATTTAAAAAGTCAAAACTTGATGCTTTCGGAGATATAAATATTACTGGTACAGCCTTAAATCCTCACCTTAGCGGTAGTATTGAAATTCCTGTGATAGAAATTCCGGATATGCTTCTTTCAATGAATGATATGTCTGTTGCTTTAAACGGCCCTGTCCTAAAGGGTAAGGGCACTTTGATGAAATTTACTTCAGGCGGAATTGAAGCGGAAAATCTTGCTGCTGAATTCAACCTTTTAAATAATGTTTTTTATTTAAAAAATATTACGGGAGAAGCTTTTGACGGTAAAATTAATGGTAATGTTTCCTACAACATTGTAAACGGATTGATAGGAGTAGATTTTTCAGGTTCTGGTCTGAATGCGGAAAAGGCAATTGCAGGGGCAGCAGGACTTAAAAATGCTCTTTCAGGGAAACTCGATTTTAATGCAAATGTAACTCTGTATGGAGCAACCGATGTTGAGATGATGAAAAATCTTAAGGGTAAAGCAGATTTTGAAATATCTGACGGAAGTCTTGGAAATATAGGACGTTTCGAAAATTTTCTTTTTGCTGATAATCTTCAATCGAATAGCATAATTAAGGCTGCTGTAAGTTCGGTTTCGGCCTTGCCTACCGTTAAGAATACTGCAGAGTTTAAAACTATCTCCGGCAGTCTTACATTTAATAACGGTTGGGCTAAGCTAAATCCGATTAAAACATCAGGCCCTTCTATGGCTTACTATATAACGGGGCAATATAACCTTTTAAATGCAACAGCTAATGTGGTTGTTCTCGGCCGAATTTCTGCAGAGGTTGTAAGCCTGCTTGGGCCTTTAGGTGATTTATCGGTATCAAAACTTACTTCCTATATCCCGAAATTCGGAGCTTTGACGGGCAATATTATAAATGCAATGACATCTGATCCGAAAAATGAAAATATTGCCTCTATTCCTCAGTTGTCATCCGGAAATACGAATTATAAGGATTTTAAAGTTGTATTTAACGGCGGGGTTGAAAGCAAAAGTTCGGTAAAATCATTTAAGTGGCTTTCTAAATGTGACACTTCTGCACTTGAACAGCCGACTTTGAAGGAACAGGTTCAGCAGACGAAACAGGCTGTGCAGGATGCTGTTCAACAAAAAATAGACAATATTAATGCAATACGTGGGCAGCAAAAGCAGTCTGCGCAGGAGGCTAATCAACAAATGAAAGACGCTGTTCAAGGACTTAAAAATCTGTTTAAAAATAATAATACTCAAGAAACTATAGAAACAAATGAAGGCTCTTAATTGAGCCTTCTGTTATAAGTATTATTTAATATACGGATAATCATCAGGTATTTTCCATCCGTTTGCCTCTATTAGTGCTGCACAATGAAAGCGTGAATTTTCGGATGAATTATAACATCTGTCTTTCAGTGTGTTTATATCGTCTGCTCCTGAATATACAGGGGTAACCATTTTTTTTGTCGGATTATATATAAATAAAAAATGGTCTTTTCCGTCATAATGCCCCGGTGGGCATATATTATAGTTTAGACAGTAAAATATATATAAATTGGATTCTCCGGTTGGGCCGGTAGCTGACATATATGAATTGAAGGCGCTTCCATCTGCGAAAACAGCAGAATAATAGTCTATGCCAACTTTTTCTGATTTTAAAGTTTTAATATATTTAGTGATATATTCTTTATACCACATAGTAATGTAATCCGAATTATTTGACGATTCTATATTTTGATTGTTTAGAGTAATATCGCCATGTTCAGCAATAGACATTTGAACAGCCTGATTCATAACCGAATAGAATTTTTTCAGTTTATTTTCAGCGCTTTGTCTTCTATATTTAGTTACAATTGTCGGAATAGTCAGAGCGGCAACAACTCCGATTATGCCGAGGGTGATTAAGACCTCTGCCAAAGTAAACGCGGTGTGACGTTGACTGTTCGGCCGGGCTACGCGCGTAGCGCCTTCTGCCAAAGTAAATGCAGATTTTTTAGACGATAAGACGTAAGGACAATAAGTGCGTTTCGGGGAATTACTCTTGCCCTCCGGATATCCGTTTATATTAAACTTCCCTCTGAAACCCAATGTCTGCCAGTCTTTCGGGGGGGGGGGCAAAAGCTTCTTGTTTCATATATTTAATCCTCCTGATTTTATTTCTTTGTTTCAATATAATTCGTATTCGGGATATATGAATTTTCACCGTTAAGCTCTATTTTATTCAGGATTTTTGCTCGTTTTTTGCGGAAAAGCATATCAACAAATGCTTCCAGACGTGTAATAAATCCTGCTTCGCCTGTCTGTTCATCAATTGTTAAATTTAACAGAGGCTTATTGAAACGTTTTGCACGTCTTGTTATTCTTTCAATCATCAAGGAATCCGGACCGCATCCAAAAGCTGTCAGAGTTATAATTCCGTCTATTTTCATGTCTTTAAGATAATGTCCTGCAGCTCCGGTCATTTCTCTTTCATTAGCCCAGTACATATCTTCTCTTAAAGCTTTTATACCGTCATCCATCTGCTCATTTGAAAGTTGAAGTGATGAATATACTCTTACATCCATTTTTTCAAGCTTGTCAAATATTTTCATGGATGTTCTTTCATCAAAGATATTGTATCCATGGGAAATTAAAGCTATTGAAATCGGGAATTCTTTAGTTTGATTTTCAATGAATACTTTGCCCTGAAGCGCATAATTCATTGCTTTTTTATAGCTCATACCTGATTTTGACATAATATGGAAATTATTATATGTTCTCCACCCTGCTTTTGAAGCCTTTTTAATTCTTTCCATATCAGTTATCCCGAACGGTTCAGCCATTTCTTTCAGAAAATCATACAGACCGTGATTTTTTTCGGATTTATCAAGAGTCGCCTCAATCATTGTAAAATCTTTTTTTACTACGTTTCTTACAAGATCGGGCAGCCCTCTTATTTTCGAGCAGTTATAAATTTTAGGAGCAATTGATTGAATGGACGGTACAAGAATTTTGTCCACTCCTTTATCAATCAGATTAAGAACATGACCTATATAAACTTTTATCGGTAAGCAGGTTTCTGTTACAACCAGTGCCGAACCGCGGGTCATTGTTTCCTTTGTAGTAACATCTGACAGGACAATTTTAATTCCCAAATCGGTAAAGAACCCGTAGTAAAACGGATAATTATGATAAAAAGACATTCCTCTCGGGATACCTATTGTCATTTCATTGTTTTTATTATTTTCCACGATTATAAATCCCCTTTGCTACTCTTATAATACTTCAAAATTAAAAATTTTGCTAATTTTTTATGTAAAATGTTACATAGTTTTTGAATTATGTAAAAACAATTTTATGCTTTAATCTCCAGCAGAAAAAATAAATATTTTTTATTGTATAATTTTTTTATGGCAAAAGTTAAATCTAAATGGGTATGTACAGAGTGCGGATATGAAACAGCGGGATATCTGGGAAAATGTCCTGAATGCGGAGCATGGGGTACCTTAGTTGAGGAAGTGCAGTTTCCCTCTAAACCTCATGTTAAAGATGAGTTTGTCAATAAGGAAAAACCTGAGATGTTAAAAGATATTCATATCGGCGAAGAAGTCAGGGTTTCTACTAACATTTCGGAATTTGACAGGATTTTAGGCGGCGGTCTTGTTCAAGGGTCTCTTGTTTTGATTGCGGGTGATCCGGGGATAGGGAAATCTACAATACTTTTGCAAACAAGCGGTGAGCTTTGTAAAAATAGCAAAAAAGTTTTGTATGTTTCGGCAGAAGAAAGCGCAAGCCAGTTAAAACTTCGTGCACAAAGACTTTCTATAAATGCGGATAACCTATACATATATCCTCAAACTTCTATGGAGAATATTAAAACCCAGATAGAAGAAATTATGCCGGATGTTGTTGTAGTTGACAGTATTCAAGCCATTTACTCTCAAAATGTGGCAAGTTCTGCGGGAAGCGTTTCGCAGATCAGAGAATGTACAAATATATTGATGCATATTGCAAAATCAAAGAATATAACGGTTATTGTAATCGGTCATGTTACAAAAGACGGTAATATTGCTGGCCCGAAGGTGTTGGAGCACATGGTTGATACTGTGATTTATTTTGAAGGTGATAAATATAAATCTTACAGAATGCTTCGCGCCATGAAAAATCGTTTCGGAAACACATCGGAAGTAGGAATTTTTGAAATGTGCACTGACGGTTTGAAATGTGTAACAAATCCAAATGAATTATTTTTGAATGAGCGTTCTCAGGTTGCAGTGCCCGGAAGTGCTATTGTTGTAACTAATGAAGGGTCGCGCCCGCTGCTTGTTGAAATTCAGGCGCTTGTCGGAACAACTCCGTATCCGAGTCCCAGACGCGTTGCAAACGGAGTCGATACAGGCAGAGTTCTTCAAATTCTTGCGGTTTTGGAAAAACGGGTAGGCTTAAACCTTTCAAAACAAGATGTTTATGTTAATGTAATGGGCGGAATTGATGTCTATGAACCTTCTGCTGATTTAGGGATTGCTCTTGCTGTTGCGACCTGTGCGCGTGATGTTGTTGTTGACCCTCAAACGGTTATAATAGGAGAAATCGGTTTGTCTGGAGAAATTCACCCTGTTAACAATATTGAAAAACGTCTTAATGAAGCTGTAATGACCGGATTCAAAAAGGCAATTATCCCTTATTCCAATAAAGTTACGGATAAACGTATAGAAATCGTGCCTGTAAAACGTCTTATAGACGCTATTACAGCCTGTGTATCAGCACAGTAAATTTATTTTTTTGTCGCGACTCCCGGTGTATCTTTGATTATGAACGGGCGTACAAAAGCGTAAGTCCCGTATAAAGAAGCTAACAGCCCCGCTCCCATTGTGCCTTTAAAGAGTTTTGGATGTTTTACCCTGTTAATGAGTCCGCCGAGAGTAACAAGGGTTGTCCCTGTCATAATTCCGAGATAGCCTTTAAATATAGTCCTTGGAACAAGAATTGTATCTGTCATATCTGCTGAATTTTTTGTGCAGGAATGAAATTTTTCAAGGAACGTTCCTTTTCTATCTTGCTGAGTGCCGTTAAAAAGTGTCGTGTTTGTAATTTTTGCTATTCTCATTGCAATTTACCCTAATCTTTATCAGGTATGTGCTCAAATATATCCTGAATTCTACAATTTAAAGCATTACACAATTTGTCTAAAGTTTCAAGTTCTATTGTTTTTGTTTTTTCATGATAAATTCTAAAGACGGTAACATGAGTCAGTCCTGCTTCCCTTGCAACTTCTGCCATGTTCATTCGTCGTCTGCCCATAATTTCAGATAATTTATTCTTAATCATAAGAATTTTTTATCATTATAAGGTAGTTGTTGCAAAATGTATTATAGTTATATATAATAATATTATATAATTATATAATATTATTTAATGATTGTTTATAATAAGGAGGATTTATGAAAAAAGCTTTCACTTTAGCAGAAGTTTTAATTACACTAGGTGTTATCGGAGTTGTTGCCGCCATGACTTTGCCTGTTTTAATTAGTAAATACCGTGACAGACAGTATGTTGTTGGATTGAAAAAAGCCGTTGCTGTTATAGATAATGCGTATAGACTTGCTATTTATGAAAACGGAGGGAGCAATGATTTTGGCTATTTAAGTGCTGAATATGTTCCTCTGCCTCCAGAAGAAGGTACAGGTGTCTATGATAAAAATGGTAAGTATAATTCAGACATATTGTTTCAAGCGTTGTCAAAATACCTAAATATTATGAAAGATTGCGGTATGGATAAAGGTGAAGAGTGCTTCCCGGAAACAATAAAATCTCCTTTTAGAGATAAAACCTGGAATCTTGTTACTATGCAGGGGAATGCAAGACGTTTTGTCATTCTAAGTGATGGTATGAGCATAGGACTGAATCAGTCTTTTGTATATATTGATGTAAACGGATTAAAAGGGCCGAATACTTTAGGTATTGATATCTTTCAGATTGCTCTTAATAAAAATGGTATTGGATATTACGATGACGGCTCAGAAGGTACGTTAAAATGTTACACAAATGAATTTAGCTGTTCTTCATGGGTAATTGTCAATGACAATATTGATTATATTCACTGTGATGATTTGAGCTGGGGCGGAAAACATAAATGCAAATAATTTAACAATTTCTTAATTATTATATGGAGTATGACTACTTGATTAGTTTTTTTTTTAATGATATAAATGCCATGTGAGAGTTTTTATAAAAGAAAGGAAACACTTATGGTAAATGTAGCAATTAACGGTTTTGGTAGAATCGGCCGTAACACATTACGTGCAGCTATCAGAGAAGGTATTTTTGACAAAATTAATTATGTAGCAATCAATGACCCCGGCTTGAAACCGGCTGATGCTGCAAGACTTTTCAAATATGACTCTGTAATGGGTAAATTTGACGGAGAAGTTGAAGCTTACGAAGAAGGTATTATCGTAAACGGTAAAAAAATTAAATTCTTCGCAGAAAAAGATCCTGCTCAATTACCCTGGAAAGATTTAGGCGTTGAAGTTGTTGTTGAATCAACAGGTTTCTTCACAGATGCTGAAAAAGCAAAAGCTCACATTACTGCAGGTGCTAAAAAAGTTATTATTTCTGCTCCTGCTACAAATGAAGATATTACAATTGTTTTAGGCGTAAACGATAAAGAATACGATCCTGCAAAACACAATGTAATTTCTATGGCCTCTTGTACAACTAACTGCTTGGCTCCTGTAGCTAAAGTTATCGATGAAAAATTCGGTATTGTTAAAGGTTTGATGACAACTGTTCACTCATACACAGGCGACCAGAGAATTTTAGATGCAGGTCACAAAGATCCGAGAAGAGCCAGAGCAGGTGCTTTAAACATCGTTCCTACAAAAACAGGTGCTGCTAAAGCCGTTGCTCTTGTTTTACCTCAATTGAAAGGTAAATTGGACGGTTTTGCAATGAGAGTCCCGACTCCTGACGTTTCATTAGTAGACGTTGTATTTGAACTTTCAAAAGATGTTACTGTTGAAGAAGTTAACGCAGCATTAAAAGAAGGTGCAGACGGACATGTTCTTTGCTACACTGAAGAACCGCTGGTATCTTCTGACTATGTTGGAACATCTCAATCATCAACTGTTGACGCTTTGTTAACTCGTGTAATGGGCGGAAATCAGGTTAAAATCATTTCTTGGTACGATAACGAAATGGGTTATTCTACAAGATTGGCTGAAACTACATTGATGGTTGCTTCAAAATTATAATTTGAAGTTTACAAATTATAAAAAGAGTCCTCTAGAAACGGGGACTCTTTTTTATTGCTCAATCGGCTGATTGTAAAAATATTAACTCATTAAATAATGCTTTCAGGAGGAAATATTTATGCATATTTTAAAATTGATTACATTTATATTAGTTATTATCGGGGCTTTAAACTGGGGGCTTGTAGGCATTTTTAATATAAATCTGGTTGCCATGATTTTTGGGGATATGACATTGCCTGCAAGAATTGTATATGACATTATAGGTGTATCTGCAATTATTTATGCTGCACTGGCTTATAGAAATATATAAAAAAATTACAATAAAGATTTTAAATAACTGTCATTTGCATTTAGTGTATTTTCTGTTGCCACAATTGAATAAATAGGCTTGCCTGAAAAGACATAATTCGCAGTATTATAAATATCATCAGCGGTAATACTGTCAACCATTTGCAATGCTTGATTGTCCCTAGAAATTCCATAAGGCGTATTAAGGTTGTATAACAATCTGTCAGTTTGCGAACCATAGGTGTTATTCATATTTAAAATAGAATTTTTCAAATTTAATTTTGCATTATTTAGTTCTTCTTCTGTAACTTTTTCGGTTTTAATTTTTTGGATATGTTTGTTAAAACCATCAATAGACTTTTGCAAATTGTCATAACTTATTTCATTAGTATCTTTATTTTCTGTGGTGGTACCGATTTTAAGATAGAAAATTCCGGTGTTATCTGTAATTTTAAAGTTAGAACGGACATGGTAAGCGAGTTTTTGCTGCTCGCGCAGGTCATTAAACAATCTGGATGATGCGTTGCCGCCAAAGATTGTATTTAAAAGTGCCAAACAAATATCATCCTTCAGGTTATTTCCTCTTCTGAATTTAAAAGCTTCAATGATTTCTGCCTGATTTTTGTTGTCAGTGTCGGTGAGAACTTTTGTTTCTGTGTTCGGTACATATTTATCAAGTAATTCTTCAGGTTTATAAACATTGAATTTTTTGTAAGAAGCTATATTTTTGAACAGGATGTTATTAAGCTCCGGCTTTCTGTTAAATGGTGCTGTTACTGCAATTGACGCTTTTGAATTTGTCATAATAGCATTGTACAAATTTTTTACATCATCAAGTGTAAGGGTTTGTAAGTCTTCTAAAACTTTTTCTTTAGTTTGGCTTTGGGGAAGATTTTTGTATATTTCTGTATTAAGTTTATCAAAGGCTGATTTTTCGGAAATAGAGATATTATCAATAATTTTTGATTTTACTCCGTCAAAGGCTTCTTGATTGAATCTCGGGCTGTCAATAAGTTCTTTTATTGATTTTAAGGCTTTATCCATGTCTTCAGGCGCAAATTTAGAATAAACTGTTACTGATTTATTATTACTTTCAAAATTTGCATTTATACCTGATTTTTGAAGAGCTTTATAGTATTCTTCCTGATTTTTATTTAAAGTCCCATCGTTTAAAAGTTCATCCAAAACAAGAACTGCTGCTAATTTATCTGTATTGTATCCTTCTGTCAAAAATTCCATTTTTAAGTAACAGTTATCTGTTCTGCTGTTATTTGTTATAATTTTGAAATTATTATTCGGCATATTATATTCTTTTAAGTTGTTTAAATTAATTGCGTCTTTTCTTCCGGTAAAAGATATACTTTTTGCGTCATTATATTTTTTGTTTATGCTTTCCGGACTTGCAGATGACGGGTGAACAACCGTTACAGAAGCTTTGTTTATATCAAGATATTTTTTTGCCGCGTTAACGATATCATCTGCCGTCATAGATTTAACTATTTGTTGAAAAGTGTTCAGATAATCTTCGTTATTTTCTAAAAGGGATCTGCCAATAGCATTATTTGTTCTGAATGAGTGTTCAAAAATAGTAGAAAAGTTATTAAGCATTTTCTTTTTTATTATTTGCATTTCATCATCTGTCGGCGGATTATTTGCGATATTTGCAATTTCATTGAATATTACTTTCAGAACTTTTTCTGAGTTTTCATCAGATGATTCTGCGATAAACATCAAAGCTCTGCCGTCTTTCGGGTTTGTACTGACTTTTTCTTCTTCAGTGTAAAGAGATGCATTGTAAACTTTTAACTTTTTGTCTATACGTGTAGTTGAGCCCCCGGAAAGCAGTTCCATTGCTGCTTCTGTGAAAATTAAGTCTTTAATATTTTTAGGCTGAGGGCCGTTGAATCCCACAACTATATTTGTGCCTGTTGCTTTGTCAGAAATAAAATCTTCTCTTACTGTTTTTTCAATAGGTACAAGTTTTTCAAAATTCCGTTGACCTGACGGTTGTTTTTTAGATGTAAAATATTTTGAAATTAATTTCATTGTTTCTTCCGGATTTACATCTCCTGTGATAACTGTTATCATATTCGCGGGGTAATAGTTGTTATTATAGTAATTTACAACATCTTCACGCGTCAAATTGGTTATATTATCTGTTGTTCCGCCAATCATATCCATTGATGTTGTTTTGATATTGTACAAATTTTTAAGCATCTTATTTATGGCGAGATTTTCCGGATTAGAGGTAATCATATTAATTTCGGAATTTACAATACCTTTTTCTTTTTCAAGTTTTTCTGCCGTAAATAAAGGAGTTTCAAGCATTGAGGCATGAATTTTTATTTTGTTTTCTAAATCACCTTCATTCAGGAGATTTGAACTTATATAATAATTTGTCTCCGCAAAGCCTGTTGACGCATTTGTTGAGGCTCCCATTTTATCTACCTGTTTGAAAAAGTCGCCCTGTTCAAGTCCTTGCGAACCGTTAAATAAATTATGTTCAATATAGTGGCTGATCCCCCGTAAGTTATCTGGTTCATTCATTGAACCTGTATTAACGTATGTTTTTAAAACGGTCTCACCCTCCTGTGGGACAATAATTACTCTTTGTCCGTTTGTAAGTTTGTAGCAATAGGCTTTTGTGTCGTAAGGGAAGTTCATTTCTCCGATTTTGGTATAAGCCATGGGAGTTTTTACCGCAAAATCAGGTTGTATATTTGATAATTGTTCAATTTGCGGATTTATCTGAACTGTTTCGTTTCCCTTGAAAACCTGTTTGTTACTGTATTGATAATTATTTACACTATTAATAGAATTTATTCTAACCACATTAATATAAAAACATGAACAAATAAAAAATTGCTAAATTTGTACTAAATTTTGCTGTAAGCTTGTTTAAGCTTTACAGTAAGTATATGATGTATTTGTTTTAAGCTTTTCCTCAATTTGTTCAAAAGTTAATAATCCCTGTGTTGCACCAAATTCAGATACTGCACCGGCAGAGTTTATTGAAGCATACATTAAAGCTTTACCGATATCTTTGTTTGTTCTTTCCAAAGCTGCACAGAAAGTTGAGGCAAAGGCATCTCCCGCCCCGAGAGTTGACACAACAGGTCCGTCAAATACAGGGCAGTAGTAAAAATCTTTCCCGTCGTATGCGTAGGCGCCTTTGCTGCCGTCCGTAATTACGATTATCTGATAGTCGCAGACTTTTAATTTTTTAAACATTTCTTTTACATCCGGATGAATAAGTTCTTCCGAAAATTTTTCATCTCTGGTATCCGGACGAACCTGTATTTGAGTAGCAAGAGAAGCTTCTTCCTTATTCATTACAACAATATTTGCTTTTTCAAGGATTTTTTTTAGGTAGTTAAAGCCTTTTTTTATGCTTGTTGAGCCGGCATTAAAGCATACATAAACATTGTTTTCGCTTGCAAAATTTGCTATATCGTCGAGAACTTTAGTGCTGTCGCCGTTCATAGGGGCGATATATAAAAGTTTTGCATTTTTTATTGCTTCAAAATTAATATCTGTTTTTTTTATTTGAGCATTTGCTCCTCTGTGTGCAAGGACTGTTCTGTCACCCTGAAAACTTACCAAAATAATAGAAAATCCGGTACTTAAATTACTATCCTGTACAATGTTAGACAAATCAACATTTTTATTTTTGAAAGATTCTAAAATTCCGTCAGAATAAATATCATCTCCGATTTTAAATATGGCGCTTGTATTGTATCCGAGATTGGCAAAGTTTACTGCGGTATTAATCCCGCCGCCGCCAACCTGAGAAGTAAAATCAGAAATTTCAACTTTTGCACCGTAAGGGTAACTCATAAATTCCGATTTTTTATTTTTAGTATAAACGGAAACGATATTTGCATCATCGCTTTCAACAAATACATCCATTGTTGCGCTTCCAATTGTTATAACATCGCACATGCTATTTATCCTCCAATTAATTTCAGCTTAGCATAAAAGACTATATAAAAAAAGACCGGTTGTAAAACCAGTCTTTACTCTATTATTAATTAAGCTGGGCTTTTTCTTCTTCTGTTACCCCTTTTATTGTGAGGTTAACTCTGCCCTTGTCATCGATTTTAATAACTTTAACAATTACTTCATCACCTATATGAAGGTGCGGTTCAATTGTATCAATTCTTTCGTTGCAAACCTGTGAAATATGCACCATGCCGTCTTTACCGGGTGCAAGTTCTACAAATGCTCCTATCGGAATAATTCTTACAACTTTACCTTTTACAACCATTCCGGGTTCAGGTTTGAATGTTAAATCCTGAATCATCTTTTTAGCAATTTGGGCGCCTTCCTGATCATTAGATGTAATTGTTACAACACCGGAATCCTGAATATCAATTTCGGCTCCAGAGGCATCTATAATTGTTCTGATTTGCTTCCCGCCAGGTCCGATAACAGTTCCGATATCTTCAACAGGAATTGTCATAGTTGTGATACTCGGAGCATAAGGTGAAAGATGATCTGCCGGAGCAGAAATTACTTCTCTCATTTTTCCTAAAATGTGAAGTCTTCCTTCTTTTGCCTGAGCAAGAGCTTTACGTAACGTTTCGTTTGCAATGCCTTTAGCCTTCATGTCCATTTGAAGTGCTGTAATTCCGGTATCGTTTCCTGTTACTTTGAAGTCCATATCGCCTAAAAAGTCTTCAATCCCTTGAATGTCAGTTAATACAACAGGTTCTTTGCCTTCTTCGGTAATCATACCCATTGCTACACCGCCTATCATGCATTTTACCGGGACGCCTGCATTCATTAAAGCCATAGAAGAACCGCAGGTAGAAGCCATTGAGGTTGAACCGTTTGATTCTAAAACGTCTGATGTTACGCGGATTGTATACCCGAATTCTTCCTGAGAAGGCAGTGCAGGAACATTTGCTCTTTCCGCAAGATTTCCGTGGCCTACTTCACGTCTGCCCGGGCCTCTTAAAGGTTTTACTTCGCCTACAGAAAATCCGGGGAATATGTATTTGTGCATATAAGTTTTTTCTGTTTGCGGGTCAACGCCGTCGAGTTCCTGTTTCATTCCCGGGCCTGCAAGAGTCGCAACGGACAATACCTGTGTCTGACCTCTAGTGAATACTGCAGATCCATGAGCCCTTGGCAATACGCCTACTTCGCACCAGATAGGACGAACTTCGGTTGGTTTTCTTCCGTCAGCTCTAACGCCTTCATCAAGAATCATTGAACGCATAATGTGTTTTTCTGCATTTTTGAATTCTTCCGCAACAAAGTCAATGCCTGTTTCTTCCATAATTTTTTTGATGTAATCATCTTCAGGCAATGCATCTATTTTTTCCTTTACAAGCTTTTTGGCTTCTTCAAGTTTTTCCTGTCTGTATGTTCTGTCAAAGTTGTGGTATGCATCAAAAATCATATCGTGAGCTGTTTCTTCAATAATCTTTTTGATTTCTGTTGTGTCATAAGGATTAACAAATTCTTCTTTCACAACTCCGCATTCTTTAACGAAAGCTTCTTGAGCTTCGCATTGTTTTCTTATTTCTCCTTGTGCAAACTCAACAGCGTTCATTATATCGTCTTCCGTTACGAATTTGCATCCTGCTTCAACCATAATTACAGAATCATGTGTACCTGCAACTACGATATCTAAATCTGATTTGTCAGCCTGCTGGTGTGTCGGGTTTGCAATCATATTGCCGTTTTCATCTCTGGAAACTCTGACTGCTCCGATTGGCCCTTCAAAAGGTGCGCCAGAAAGCATTAAAGCACAAGATGCCCCGAGCATTGCAAGAGTATCAGGCTGATTTTGCTGATCATAGCTGAATAATTGCGCTACGATTTGTATATCATTTCTGTAACCTTTCGGGAACAGAGGTCTTATTGGTCTGTCGATAAGTCTTGAAATAAGTATAGCCTTATCTCCTGCTTTCCCCTCAGAACGGTTGTAACCGCCGGGGATACGACCGATTGATGACATTCTTTCTTCATAATCAATTAATAGCGGGAAGAAATCTATCCCTACTCTCGGTTCTTTTGAAACAACACAGTGAACAAATAACATTGTGTCACCGCATCTTACAGTAACAGAACCGTTTGTAGATTGTGCATATTTACCGGTTTCAACAGTAACGGTTTTTCCGCCAATCTCAATTTCAAATTTTTTTGTTTCAGGTACCATAATTTTCCTTTCTTGCTCCCAGCGAACTTTCTGTGAGCTTTGCGCTTTTCTGGCGCATTTAGTTATACACTTCTGATTGTTCTTTTTTATTGTACTGCAAAAACAAAAATTTTGAAATTTATATTGCTCAAAGTTTTCATAAATATATTATTTCATTTATTTTAAAAATAGTGTTAATTTATAGTAAATTTAATTTTTCTGCTCTTTCCAGATTTTCGGCAAACAGTTTTGATGCATTATATAGCGATACTTGAGCCCATCCCAGCGGAGTATGTGTGCCCGGAACGAAAATAATACTTTCGTCTGATTTTTTTACTGCCTGATAGGCCTCCGGAAGCTGGTAAGGAGGACAGGGCTTTTCATTAGCCTTATACGTATTTTCTCCAGTAATACGTGCATAGCCGCGATTAATATATTCGGTTTCTTTTCTTAGTGCTTGTTTTAGAAGATTTGAAGTTTTTTTATCAAATTTTCCGTCAGTTTCAATTTTGTCAAGCAATCGTTTTGCGGCTATTCCGTAACTTCTTGAAACATCGCTTGTCATAAACCATTGCGCCTCTGTTCCCAGAGGAAGTTTCTTAGAATTGTTGGATTTATGACCGGAGGTAAGATTTAAATATCTGTCTCCTTCATAACGGATTATTCCGCTGTTTCTAACAATTTTCCCGCGTTCAAGATAATTCATCCTGTACATTATCTCAAGAGCATCCTGATATGCATCGCTGCTGAATTTTTCTGTGTGCGGTATAAAACTCAGTGCGCCGTCAAAAATTCTTTCAAAATTCGGCGGAACTTCTTCCATACTGTTTGATTTGATGCGTTCTTCTCCAATTTTTAACATATTTTTCAGGCGGCTTTCATCTTCAAATATTTTTCCGTTTTTAGCTGATAAAAGTCGTTTTCTAACCTTTAAAATTTCTGCATTATCTGTCGGCGAATACATCAAATCAATAATTTTTCTAAATCCTTCGTTTATAACTGCAACATCACTGGAAGGGGTTATAATAAATGTTTTTTCTTCCCATGGGCCTGTGGATTTGCTGTATGGATAAGCTATTTTTTCAAGATAGGTTGTAATATTTGCAATTGAATCAATTGAGTTTTGGGATATATCGCTTGCTTTTTTATAACCGTATTTTGCACCGTTAAGCCCTTCTTTAATCAAGTCTGCCATTGACTGCAGATAAAGTCCTGGAGATTCCAGTCTTGTGTGTGCAAACCATTTGTGTGTTGTAAGATTATTAGGGTTAAATACGTGGCCTACCCCGTTTTTTGCAGTATTTGGCCAGTCATGATTCAGTTCATATTTGAGCGGATCATTTATAATTTTGTTGAAATTTCTTTCCTGTTTTTTATAAAATGCTGAAAGGTTTTCCATTAAAGGTACAGCAGCTTCCGGATATTTATCTTTTATAAGCGGGATATAATTACAACTGTCTGTAACCCATACAAGTTTACCCATAAGAGGGTTTTCTTCATGTGTTATCAAACTTGTTTTTACATAATGTGTATCAGGGTTAATATTTAAATCAAATACTCCTTTTTTCTCCGCAAAATTGAATAGTTTTCGGAATGTTTTTCTTGTGTATTCATAAGAAAGCTTATCGGCAATTTTTTTATTATGTATGACTAATTCATAATTGCCAAACTGTTTAATTACAGGTTTATATTTGTCAAAGATGTTTTTTACGGGTATTTTCCCGCTGAAAGATACTGTATCGTATGTTGGTTGCATTAAGCCTTTAGGCCTGTCCGCTTTTTTTAACTCATGAGAATGGCTGTTTGAACTAAATCCTCGAATAGGTGCAATAAACATTATACTTTCCCCCTTTTTTTATTTTTAAAACAGGTCAAAAATTTTTTTGCTATTAATTTTTGTAAAGATTTGTAAGTTTCGGAAGAACTTCAAAAACATCTCCGACAAGTCCGCAGTCGCAGACGTCAAATATAGGAGCTTTTTCATCCGTATTAATTGCAATAATTTTGTCGCTGTCCTGCATTCCAACTATGTGCTGTATTGCCCCCGATATGCCGCAGGCTATATAAAGTTTTGGTGTAACGGTTTTACCCGTCTGCCCTATTTGGATATCGGCAGGCGCAAGTCCCATCTCAACAGCTCCTCTGCTTGCAGCTACGCAGGCTCCGATACTTTCAGCAAAGTTTTTCAGTAATTCAAATCCAACCTCATTTTTCATCCCCTTACCGCCGGCAACAATTATTTCTGCGCTGTCAAGTTCATTTATTGCGGTATTTAAACCTTTTACAAATTCAACAAACTTAACTTTTGTTTCAATATTTTCAATATCCGTTTTAATGTAAATAAATTTCGTATCTTTTACAATATTTTCAGGAGCTGGTTTGAAAACTTTCGGTCTGACAGTAGCCATTTGAGGATTTGTTTTGCACAAAATAGTTGCCATAAGCTTTCCGCCGAAGGTAGGGCGTGTTGCGGCAAGCTGGCCCCTATCGTTGATATCAAGTCCTGTACAATCTGCTGTTAAGCCTGTATGAAGCGAAGATGAAATTCTAGGTGCTAAATCACGTCCTTGAGTTGTGGCTCCGATAAGTATAATTTCCGGTTTAACTTCATTTATAACATCAACGGCAATTTTTGAATACAACTCTGTTGAGTAGTTTGTAAGCCTGTCGTCTTCTGCAATATAAACGTAATCAAATCCCGAATTAATAAATGCTTCTTTAAATTCTTCTGCTAATCCGGTTTTACATATAAGCAGAGCGGAAACATCAGCATTATTTAGTTTGTTTGAAAGCTCCTGAGCCTTAAAGGCCAGTTCAAAAAGAACTGTGTGGAGATAATTCTCTTTTGTAACTTCTGCATATAACATGATATTACTCATTAGAAATTCCTCCAAATTCGTTTATTTTTTCTGCCAGAGCATTATAATCCGGACAAATTTCGCATTTTCCTCTGTTGTGTTCCGGACGAAAAGCTCTGCTCACAAATGTCGGAGAGCCTTTAATCCCTGTATCTTCAGGAGTAAGTCCTATATCTTCCATTGAATAAACAGTAATTTCCGCATTTTTTGCTTTTATAAAACCGTTAATTTTTGCTCTTGTTGTTTCTTTAAATCCTTTTAATACGCAAATCAGTGCGGGAAGTTCAACTCTCAGAGTTTCAATACCTTCATCTATTTCTCTGACCGCGCAGATATGTGTACTTTCACATTCTTTCAGTTCTTTTACAAAGGTAATTTGCGGTATTCCTAATTGATTTGCAATACTCGGGCCTGTCTGAGCAGTATCTCCGTCTATTGCAAACTGACCGCATATAATTAAATCGAAATCCGGAAGTTTTGACTTGATCGCAGACGCTATAGTCTTGCCAGTTGCGTAAGTATCCGCTCCTGCAAATTTTTTATCCGTAATTAAAACACCTTTGTCACATCCGAGAGCAATAGCTTCTCTTAGCATTTTTTCAGCCTGTAAAGGCCCCATAGTTATAACCGTTATTTCGACATCAGGAATAATTTTTTTTAGTTTCAGGGCTTCTTCGATTGCATATACATCAAAGGGATTGATAATACTTTCTACACCTTCTCTTTGTATAGTGTTATTTTCTGTCCATTTGATATCTGTAGTATCAGGAACCTGTTTTATGCAGACAATAATTTTCATTTTTTATCTTCTTTTAGCAGCTTTTTGCATTGCTGTAGTTTCTAATAAAGCTTTGTAGGCAATCATATATATTGAGCATTTTCTTACACTCGGTACATACCAGGCGCAGCTTTCAAGCGTGCAAACTTTGTCAATGTCTGAACCTGCACTCATAAGCGGGCAATATGGAATATCTTTAGCCATAATTTTCTCCTATTTATTGATTGACTGTTTTAATAAATTGCAGTTTTCGTCGCGTTTTCTTTCCTGCTCTTTGTAGATTTTGGTTCTGTTAATTACTTCATCAAAATCAATTTTGTGGGCATCAAAATCAGGTCCGTCTACGCATGCAAATTTTGTTTCCCCGCCGACAGTAATTCTACAGGCCCCGCACATTCCGGTGCCGTCAACCATGATAGGGTTCATGCTAGCCTCAGTATAAATCCCTTTATCGCGCGTTAAATCCGCCACCGCTCTCATCATTGGCATAGGTCCGACGGCTATTGCATAATCTACTTTTTCCTGACTCATAATTCTTTCAAGAACCTGTGTGACAAAACCTTTTTCTCCTAAAGTCCCATCGTCGGTTGTTATAAAAAGTTCCGTACAGGCATTTTTCATCTTATCCTGCCAGAAGATTAAATCTTTTGTCCTTGCTCCCATAATCATATAAACTTTATTGCCGGCTTCTTTGAAGGCTTTTGCAATCAGATAACATGGAGCAGCACCGTAGCCGCCTGCAAGGCATACAACAGTACCGTATTTTTTTATATGTGTAGGCTGTCCTAAAGGCCCTGCAACATCATGAATTTCATCTCCGGCATTTAACGATGCAAGTTGTTTTGTTGAATACCCTACAGCCATAAATACAAGTGTTAACTCGCCTTTTTCTTTATTAACGTCAGCAATGGTGAGCGGAACCCGTTCACTGTTTTCAAATGCTCTGAAGATAATAAACTGTCCTGCCTTTGCGTTTCTAACCACATAAGGTGCTTCAACCGTTATTTCAAACTGGTTCGGGCAAAGTGCTTTTTTTGATAAAATTTTGTATCCCATACTCATCTCTTTCTTATACAATCAGATTATACACTAAAAATTGAAAGAGCACAAGCAATATTTCATTGTAATTTTATCTTTTTATAAACAAATTAATAGTTTTCATTCAAAATTTGTTTATTATAGTCAATTGTTTGCTGACGCATATTTTCTATTTCGTTTACAGTTTGGTCAACATGCTCCTGAACGCTTTGCTGATTTACGGGAGAATCATTTATTTTTAAGGAAGAAACACCTTTAAAGGCATTCATACTTATTATAAATATAAATGAAACTATAACTAACCCTATTAGTAAATCTATTGCGCCAAATGCTTTATTTTTCATATAAATACCTGTTAAGTTAATTTATTTTTATGTATAAAAAATTGAATTGCTTCTTCTGTTGATTTTGGTGTTTTTAATATTTCTGTTTCCGGTTTATTAAAGCTTTGATTAATTGAGGAAAACTTTTTATAAATTGATAAAGCAAGAAAAATAATTAAAGCTGATAACAGAACCCCGCCCATAGCAAACGCAAATTTACCCGTTACATAATGTAAAACAGCTCTGCGGGTTTGTTCGCACAATCCCGCATTTGCTGTTAATAATATAAAAGTAAGCAATGTATGAAATACTTTATTCTTCAACTTTTTCCTCTTTAGTTTTTTTAGTTCTTGTTTTTCTTGTTTTGGAAGTTCCGCGGTTTGGTCTGCGCGTTTTTTTAGGTTTTTCTTCTCCGGAACCTTCACTCTGAACAATTTCTGTTTGTTCTTTTGCCTTAACTTCTTCAACTTCCATAACAGGTTTTATTTCTTCATTCGGAGCCAGAACGGTTTCAGCAGTTTCTATTGTCTGTTCTACAGTTATTTCCTGCTCCGGTTTCTTCTCAAATTTATTCTTTCTTCCGCCGCGTTTTTTCTTATTTTCTCTTTTTTCTGTTTCCTGAATTGCAACAGTTGACGGATTTTCGGTTTCTATTTCAATCTGAGGAGTCTGTTGAATTCCTTCAACAACTTGTGTTTCAGGAGCCGGCTGATTTTGATTTTTGTTCTGGTTATTTTTGTTATTCTTTTTGAAATTATTAACCGGCAGTTTCATTTTTGCGGCTTTAGCTCTGTATTCACCTTCGGCAGTCGGTGTCGCAAAGTTAAATTCGTTCATAAAATAACCTGTACCCTGACAGTGCGGGCATTTTTTAGTAAATATTTCAGATAAAGACTGCCCCTGTCTGTGTCTTGTAAGTTCAACGAGCCCTAAATCCGAAAGCTGGCCTACCTGCGGTTTTGCTTTATCAGGTTCAAGCGCTATTTCAAGTTCTTCCATAATAGCAAGTTTGTCGGCGCGCGACAGCATATCAATAAAGTCGATAATAATCATACCGCCTATATTTCTTAAGCGCAGTTGTCTTGCAATTTCATGTACTGCTTCAATATTTGTTTTCAGAATTGTTTCATCCTGAGTTGATGAACTTGTGAATTTCCCGCTGTTTACATCAATTACAGTCAGCGCTTCTGTTGTCTGTATAAATAAGTATCCGCCTGAGGGCATATTAACTTTTACATTTAATGCGGCTTTAATTTCTTTATGAACATCGGTTGCTATAAGAAGCGGTTCTGTCCCCTTGTACAGTGTTACCTGAACATTTTTATTCATGTGCCAGTTCTGTAAAATATTTTGGACTCTTTGGAGTGCAAAAGCCGTGTCAACTACTATTTCTTTTACATCTTCGGTGCAGGCTTCCCTGATTGTTCTATACAGTAAGTCCTGATCCCTGTATAAAAGGTTTGGCGGGGTAACGGTTTCCGCTGATGTAATAATGTTATTCCATTTTTCAAGCAGAATTTCCAAATCTTCCTGAATATCAGCTTCTGTCTGTCCTTCGGCTTCCGTTCTTATAATTACGCCGACACCTACTGGTTTTATGAGGCTTACTATAGCTTTTAGCCTTGCTCTTTCTTTTGAATTTTCAATTTTTTTACTGATGTTAATTCCGGGTTCATTCGGCATTAATACGAGAAATCTTCCGGGAAGGCTGATTTCTGTTGTTACTCTGGGGCCTTTATGCCCTGTGGGTTCTTTTACAACCTGAACAATAAGTTTTTGTTTCGGAGAAAGCTTATCTTTTAAAGAACCTTTGCCCATAACATCCTGAGCGTGTAAAAAACCCATTTTATCAACGCCGACATTTACAAATGCCGCATCAATACTTGGTAAAATGTTGTCTACAGTTGCAAGATATACATCACCCAGAATTACATCTCCTCTTGAAATGAAAAAATCTGTTACCTTTCCGTTTTCCATAACGGCAGCGATGTTATCGCGTTCAGCAATAATAATTTTTTTGTCAACATGCATGTTTTGCTGAGAATTTTTGTTGTGTTTGTCGTTTGCCATAAAAAATCCTTTACTATAATTCTTTTAATTTCTCGTCAAAAAACCGTGTTCGTTTAATGTTAAAAGTAACATCGGGTGCAATTAAATTCATTAAAACATCTGCTCTCAATGCAGGAATACCTGCCTGTACAGTACCGTCTTTGTTGTTAATTGCGGATTGACCGGTTTTTAGTACTATGAACATACTCTCATCTTCAAATCGGTATGATTTAATTGATGGTTTGATGTCTGTTTTTTTTGTTAAACCTTTTTTGTTTTTCTTCTCAACAAATATTTCTTTGGAAGATAAAACTTTGTCTGTATTATAACGTAAAGTTTCAAAATCGTAAAGTGATTTATTAAAAATATCAATTTTATATTCTGCCCATTGTGCAGTAACATCAATAGCGGGAGCGCTTTTTTCTATTTTTACAATACTTATAATTTTTGATTGTTCGGGCAGAACTTTCTCTAACTTTAGTTTGAATTCTTCCGGTGAAATGTTGTTAAACAGTTCCACATCAACAAGCTCTGATTCACTCTCTGCAAACAGGGGAAGTGCAATTCCCATAGATACTTTCATCATAGGATTAAATCCGAGTGAATATACAGCATCTAAATCAGTTCTTGCAAGGGCTTTTAAGAAAGTATTCTGCCAGTCAAGGTGCGAAAAATATTTTAATATTCCTGTTTTGGTAAGTTTAATCCTGTATCTGAAAATTTCTTTGTCATATCCTTGACATATTGCGGGATCTTTAATTTCTATTTTCAAATTTTGAGCTTTGTCACTTGCTTTATAGGGTTTTGCAAGAATTTTACGCGTATTTAAATTTTTACATACTCCGCAGTTAACGCATTTTGTTTCGCAGGTAGGGGTAAAATTGTTTACTTCATTCTTATCGTGTAGTGTAATGGCATCCAAGTACTCATTAACAAGCCATTGTTTATCAAGTCCGACGTTTATAAAATCCCACGGCAGAATTTCATCTGTTGAATATTGATGCCCTGCAAGCTCTGCAAGATTAATCCCGAGTTCTTCCGCTGTTTCATGCCAGATTTCTTTGTTAAAATATTCGCCCCAAGCATCTAAATAACAGCCCTTTTTATATAAAGCTTCCACATACTTGCATAAATCTCTGTCACCTCTTGTTAAAACTGCCTCAATTTGTGATGTTGCATCTTCGTGGTAGTTGATTTTTAATCCTTTTATGTGAGCAGTCTTTTCTTTTAAATAATGTATATGTTCTCCGACTTTCTTTAAATCCATCTGTCCGCACCATTGAAAAGGGGTAAAAGGTTTCGGAACAAAAATTGATAAAGTACAGGTTATATCAAGACCATGGTTAAGTC
The DNA here is from genome assembly GCA_944324015.1 of Candidatus Gastranaerophilales bacterium. Taxonomy (GTDB): domain Bacteria; phylum Cyanobacteriota; class Vampirovibrionia; order Gastranaerophilales; family Gastranaerophilaceae; genus Stercorousia. The sequence continues at coordinate 24,603 of CALUUR010000002.1, read as the reverse complement.
CTTTTTCTCGTTTTATCTGCTTTGACAGGTATTTAATTTTGCTGAGCAGACCTGCCATTTCATCCATATCTTCAAGAGTTTCCGTAGGAAGTCCGCATATAAAGTAAAACTTTAATTTTGACCAACCGTTTTTATACAGAGTCAGAACTGCATTTAAAATTTGTTCCTCTGTTATATTTTTCTTAATAACATTTCTCAATCGTTGGCTTCCGGCTTCCGGTGCAAGTGTCATAGTTGATTTACGTACACTTTGTACAAGATTTGCAAGTTCAAGATTAAAACCGTCAATACGCTGGCTTGGAAGCGATACTGAGATTTTTTTCTCGTTAAAATCAACAGCAAGTTCTTTTATTACTTCGTTTATATTTTTATAATCATTTGAAGAAAGCGAAAGAAGAGAATATTCGTCATAACCTGTATTTTTTACAAGTTCTTTGGTGATTTTTATGATATCTCCAGCTTCTCTTTCTCTTATTGGAAGTGTAACATGTCCAGGCTGACAGAAACGGCACATTCTTCCGCAGCCTCTTCTGATTTCAACAACGGCTCTGTCCTGAACAGAAGTTGAAAACGGTATCGGATAAGCTTTCAGTGCGGTTTCATATTTTAGTTGAGCAATTCTTTTTGTAACTGTACCGCCTGTTAAAGCAGACCAACGACCGCAGGCAGAAGGCAGGATGTCAGGAAGACTGGAGGACAGGTTTTTTTTATTCGAAATTAGCTTGCCTTCCGGGCTTCTTGCTCTCTGAACCTCAATATTATAGCCGCATAATGCTTTTATTTTTTCCGCTCTTGGCAGTCCTTTTGTTTTTTTTAGAATTTCACAGACCTCAACAATGCTGTCTTCTCCGTCACCTATCATAAAAACATCTATAAAATCGGCCAGAGGTAAAGGATTAAACGCACATGGCCCGCCTGCAATTATAATCGGATCATTATCGCTTCTTAAATCATTGCGATACGGAATCCCTGACATTTCAAGCATTTTTAAGACAGTCGGATAAGCCATTTCATACTGCAGGGAAAAACCTACTGCATCAAAATCTTTTATGTGTCTTTTACTTTCCAGACCGTATAAAATTTCCGGTTTAAAGTCAGGTTCCGGCGCGTATACTCTGTCGCACATACAGCCGTCCTGTCTGTTTATTAAATCGTATAAAATTCTGACACCGAGGTTGCTTATGCCTATTTCGTATTTATCGGGAAATGCGAAAGCAAAGCGCATTTCGGCATCATCAAAACTTTTGTTGTAAGAAAGGAATTCCCCGCCTACATATTGATATGGCTTGCTGCAATTATGCAGGGCTTCATGATATTCTCTGAAAAAACATTCCATTTAAGCTAAATCCTCTGGGAAATATTTGTCAATTTCAATAATAGTACCGTCAAGGGTATTTTCCTCAAATGATTTCATAAATCTGAAAAGTTCTCTGTTCGGGACATCATAATTATAAAGAACCGTATCACCTTTATATTCTCGCATAACTCGTACGATATAATGACATTTCTGCGCATATTTTTTTAAATGTTCAGGATTAAATTTGTTGCCGTTATGATCTTTATCTATCCTTACGTAGTTAAAACCGGCATAATACTTTACTTTTTCTTTAAGTTCCTGTGGAAATTCACTGTTATGCTTGGAGAATATATCAATAACTTTTTTATTTATTTCATCACTCATAATTTTTATTAAACTATATTTTATTCGGGCATGTCTAAATATTAAGAAAAATATTACAAATTTGTTTACAACTTTTATGACGGAAGTTTTTATTGTAAAATTAAACAGGATATTTTAGATGAGCTGGAGTATAAATGTTTTATATTAAAAGAACAAAATCAACGGGAAGATATGAGGTTAATTTATTCGGTTTAAAAATGAAATTTCGTGCCGTTAAAGGCTCTGTTGATACGTATAAATTTGAAAATCTGTTATATGAACTTGCTGACCCGAGAACTTTAGCGTCTGTAAAGCTGCCGAAGGTTCTGAATGCATGGGATGCTTTGTACGTCCTGACTTCTTCAAATAAATCCATGGCCAGATGCGGTGACGGTGAATTTAAACTGATTATGGGCGAGAACATCAGTTTTCAAAAATATGATTCTAAACTTGCTGACAGACTAAAAAATATTTTAAGAAACCAAAATGCCGGCATACTCGTTGGAATAACAGATGCATTCGGTTTTTGCCCTAATGATTATATGAAGCAGGTAATGGTTCAATGTCGCGAAACTCTTTATAAATATATTGATTTTTCAAAGACTTATATTGATACAAACGTAACACGCCAGCTTGTGTTCGGGAGTTATGAGCAAGGTGAGGATTATTACGGTAAAATGAAAACTCTCTGGCAAGATAAAGATATAGTACTTGTAGAAGGAGCGGGAAGCAGAGTCGGTATAGGTAATAATCTTCTGGACGGTGCAGCGTCAATTAAAAGAATTGTTTCTCCTATAAAAGATGCGTTTTCAAAGTATGATGAAATTTTGAAAGTTTGTCTTGAACAGCCGAAAGATACACTTTTTGTAATGGCTCTTGGGCCTACCGCTACAGTTCTTGCAGAAGATTTGACTAATGCAGGATACAGAGCGCTTGATATGGGACATGTTGATACAGCTTATGAAGCTTTTTTGAGAAAATCAGATAAATTTGTCCATGTGGAAGGCAAAATTGTTTTCAACAAGGAAAGAAGCGAAAACAGTTTGAAGCCATGTGTTGATAAAAAATATTACGAACAAATTATCGCAACAGTAAAATAAAAATATTATTTGACTGCTTTTTTTGCGTAATCCGTATATTCTTTTATAAAATCAATAATCTCAAGTGCAAGTTCTTTTCTTATATCAATCGGGGCATTTTTAAGATATTCCATTGCATGCGAAACTTTGATGTTTTTGTCATACCATCTGCGCATAATATAATTATACTGATCATCAAGCGACATTTCAATGTTAAAGTCAATATCTTTTAACCTGTCAATGATAAAATCGGCACAACGAATCTGAATGTATTCTTCCGCTTTTTCAAGTTTTTCAACTGCCCTGCTTACAATAGGGTCAATATCATACCAACGCTTTTTCATACATTCATAATACCGATTATTTTTATGTCTGTCAATATATTAAACAGCCGATTCTCTTTGATTTTTATAAGCCAGCACAGATAATGCGACTTCCTTTTGAATTTCTTTTGATGTTTCCTTTAAATAGGAAAATGCTCTGGAAATGGTTTCATTACTATCATACCATCTTGTATATTTATTTTGAAGATTTGTTTTAGTTGTATTTTGAATATATGACATTTCAGTATCTTTTTCTTTTATAAGTTGTATAATATACTTAGCATAATCTAATTGTGCATCAGGCCCCGCACACTCAATCATGCTTATAGCCATGCATACATCCGGTTCAATATCGTACCAGCGCATTTCAGCTTCCTCCAATCTATGTACAAATTATTTATACCCATATTTTAATAAAATAAAACATATTGTCAAAAAAAATTTTACATTTTTTGAATTTGTTACATAACTATTGTATAATTTTGATATGAAAAAAGTTATTGCCTCATTAATTTTAACAGCTTTTATATTTTTAAATACTGCAGTATACGCTGAAGTGCTTGAGGGACATGCGGAAAAGACTAATACCTATGAGCAGCAGTTGCAAAAAGAACTTTTTACCGGTGAAGTCGAGCATCTTGAAAGAAAAGATATTATCAATATGACTGTATCTCAGGTGTTGGATAGTAATATTAATATTGAAGGGGATGAATTTTTCGCGGAGGTTACAGATGAGGTTAAAGGTGATAAGGGGGTTATTATTCCAAAAGGTACAATAGCACACGGAATAATTACCCAGACTGGTGATCCGAAAAGACTTGGCCGCCAAGGGTGGATTTCACTTGATTTTGACTATCTTATAACTCCTGACGGTCGTGAAATCCCTATTGAAGGTAAAATGTCTACAAAACTTCATCCTGTAGCTGAAACATCAAAAATTGTTGTTCAAGACGTAGGCTACACTCTTGCCGGCGGAGCAGTAGGCGGTTTTTTGGCATTAAACTGGCTTGGTCTTGAAGCTGCTATTGCATCACAGGGGTACACCGTTGCGGGAGGCGCTGCAATTGGCGGAGCTATCGGACTCGGTATGGCATTGATAAGGAAAGGCAGCGATGTTTTAATAGCTCCGGGAGATCAGATTAGAGTTAAAATAAATACGTCAGTACCTCTTCCTGTCTACAAAGAAACAGCTCTCATGCAGCATGAAATGTTTTACCCCGGACTTGATATTCATATCAGCGATATCAGGCATGAAAAAGACCCTTTTGGTGAAGTAAATACAATTACTTTAACAGTGATGATTTCAAATATGTCGGATAAAACTTTTTCAGGATTGGATATGGGGCTTGTAAACGATTATAACGCTGTATTCCGCCCTTCAATTTTCGGGGATACAAAGTTAATGTTTAAGCAAATAAAGCCTGGTGATAAATTCGTCGGAAATGTTTCTTTTTCTGTTGACAATATAGATAGAAAGTTCTGGCTTACCTTCTATGACAGGAGAACCGGTACTGCTTTAACAAAAATTTCTGTAGACAACGCATACAGAAAAGTTTCTGACAGAACAAAAAAGAGAAACCTTAAGTTAAGAAAGAAAAAAACAAATTTTAAAAAAGAAGAGGACTTACTGAATATTCAGTAAATGTAACGTTTTTGTCATTAATATGTTGAAATAAGAAATTTTTATGTTACAATGTTAGTAATTAGAATAAAAGAAAGAAAGTAGAGGAACGTATGGTGTGCGGTAAACTTGAAATAGATATCTTAAATTCATTCTGGCAGCTGACAGAAGACGATGAAGACAGAGATATTTCTATTCAAGATATAGTTGATGACTTGTCTGCTAATGGTGTTGAAAGAGCTTATACCACAATAAAAACAGTAATGGACAGATTGACCATGAAATCAATTCTTGTTCGTTATAAAGTCGGAAAAAAGTTCTTTTATAAAGCTGCTATGAGCAAAAATGAAATGGCTTCGGAAGCCCTTAAGACTGTGGCTGAACAGTTTTTTAACGGTGATTATGTTAAATTGATTAAATTTGCCGAACATAAAGCTGAAGATATGTTAGTATAAAATGGGCGTATTTGAAGACAGAGTTTTGGTAGCAGATCTGATAAGACAGGTTTTGATTTCTCGTATGTGTGTAAGAGAAGCTGTTTTAAATTTCCCGCGTGATACTCAAGATAAAAGTATTCATGCGGCTTACCATGCACTTGTTCATTATGAGGCTGACGAGGAGCTAAGAAAACGAGATAACTTATACAGGGAAGAGCAGGATGATTATCTTGAATTTCTTTCAAGTATTCTCGAGCGCGGAGAGAATTTACCCGAAAATATAATTAAAAATTATGAAAAATATTATGAGTCTGCTAATATTCCTCATGAAAAAAATACAAAAGGTTTTTTAAAAGGATTTTTAAAATTTTTGAACGTTAAAGACTATTCTGACAGTAATTAAAAAGGAGAGAACATGAAAAAATTATTGGCACTTTGGGCAGTGGTTATTCTTACAGGAAGCTGTGTTTTTGCAAAAACAGAACAGACGCTTGATGTTTTGCCGCTCTTTAATTCACAGTCAATACAGCAAAACAGATTGTGGGTCGGGACATTTCAGCTTGTATGGAATGACTTGATGGACGGAATTGTTAAGGGTCCGGTAAAGTTTGAGGATTATAAATCCCCTCTGGCAAAACAGCTGAATAAACAGTCATTTAAAGCTGATCAGCTTTCAGAAGATTCTTATTACAAAACATTCGGAGAAACATCTCCCGAATTAAAAACCGAAATAGAAAATGCTATTAAAGAAAAGTTTGGTGAAACAAGTGATATTTTAGACTCATTTGACTGGACTCCTGCAAAAGGAAAATTCTTCATTTACGCAATGCTTAAAAAGGATTTTAAATTCTTGACGGCTTTTGATAAGTTAAAACCTGCAAGATTCGGGCATTCATTTAAAAAAGTTGACTATTTCGGTATAGATAAAAACAGCGATAAAATACTTGATAAAACAGTTCACGTGTTGTTCTATAACTCATCAAAAGACTTTGCAGTTGCAATTACAACTCAAGGAAAAGATGTGCTTTATCTTTACAGAACCGACGATAATAAAAATTTTGAAAGACTATACGCTGACATGTTCATGAAAAAAGCTAAATATGAAGGCTCTAGAGAATTTCTAGAGAAGGATGAATTTAAAGTTCCTGATATAAATCTTTATAGCGAAAAATCGTTTGACGAGTTGTGCAATCATCCTATTAAAAATACGGACATAACATTGGACAAGGCTATAGAAACTGTTGAATTTAAGATGAATAATGAAGGTGTAAAACTGAAATCGGAAGCAGCTATTGCAACAACAATGTCTATGCCTTTTCCGGTTAAAAATATAAAACCGAGAAAATTCTATTTTGATGATACATTTGTTCTTTTCTTGCAGGAATCAGATAAAGATATGCCGTATTTTGCATTGCGGATTGATGATGTTTCTTTTGTTAATAAAACAGGTAGAAAATAAATGTAAAAGGCGGTTATTAAAACCGCCTTTTAATTTTTTGTTTATGTTAAGATTTTTTATAAAGGAGTTATAAATGCCTCATTTTTTTATTAATTCAAAAGATGTTACAGATAAAAAAATTATTATTTCTGACAGAGAAAATTATAATCATCTCGCGAAATCCCTGAGGGTAAGAAATGGCGAAAAACTTTTTTTAATTGACGAAAATCAAATTCAATATGATACTGTTATTGAAAATGTTACTAATAAGGATATAACAGTATATGTTGAAAATAGTTATAAGTCTGACAGGAAGCTTGATTTTAGATTATATCTTGGACAGAGTCCGCTTAGAAGCAATGCTCAATCAATTATTATCGAAAAGGCAACGGAACTCGGTGCCGATGGTGTATATCCTATCTTTACTGATAATTGTTCTCTTAATAAATCAGTTATCGAAAAGAAAATTAATAAGTGGCAGAGAATTATGTATGAAGCTTCTAAACAATGTGAAAGGGCTTATGTTCCGACATGTTTCGCCATCTCATCTCTTGAAGATATAATAAATCTTAAGGATAAAGGGTACAAAATTATTGCTTTCTGCGAAAAGTTGTCTGAACTTTCTTTGCATCAATATATCTTACAAAATCCTCTTTATAAAGATGATAAAATAGTTGTAATAATTGGCCCTGAAGGTGGATTTTCAGATAGAGAATTTGAATTTTTTAAAGCTAATAATATTCCGATGCTTACTCTCGGGAATTTAATATTGAAAGCGGAAACAGCAGTAATTGTTGCATTGGGGAACTTAATATATGAATTCGAAAATTATAGAAAAAATTAAATCAGATAAGATTTTGTCAAAAATTGCAAATTCTTTTGAAAATAAGATATTTTTAGTAGGCGGTGCTGTACGTGATTTTTTAATGGACAAAGAAAGTACTGATCGTGATATTATAGTTATGGATGACGATGCAGAAAGATTTTCGCTGAAACTTGCCTCTTTATTTAATGCTTCGTTTGTACCTCTTGATGTGGAAAATAAAATCTACAGAATAGTTCTCCCTGATAAAATAAATTATATTGATGTTACAAATCCGGCAGGAGGAACAATAGAAAAAGATCTTATGCGCCGTGATTTAACAATAAATGCAATTGCTGTTGATATAAAAAATGGTGAAGTAATTGACATATCAGGCGGGATTACTGATATCAGCAATAAATGTCTTAATTATGTAAATGAACATAATTTTGTTGATGATCCTTTGAGGTTATTGAGAGTATACAGATTTCAGGCTATGTTGGGTTTTGAACTTGCTCCTGAGACTATAAGTGCTGTTTGTAAATTTTCAAATTTGATTCACCGGCCGGCTGCCGAGAGAATTAATTATGAAATATTAAAGTTATTCAGCGGTAAATTTGCTCATATGGCTCTTGAAAATATGAATAAAACATGGATTTTAGAGGAAATTTTCCCGTTTGTAAATGAATTAAAACAGATTCCACCTAATGCTCATCATCATCTTGACTTGTTTAATCATTCTGTCGAAACTGTAAAGCAAATTCAATTTTTGTATGAAAATTCCTCAGATGAAGTGAAAGAACATCTACAAACAATTGATTTTGGCGGTTTTTCTCGTATTGCTCATTTAAAATTAGCCGGATTTATGCATGATATAGGCAAATTTTCAACCTGGTCAATAGAAGAAGGAAAACATCGTTTTATTAAACACGATGATGTCGGGGCAAAGTTGTCTGTAAAGTTCCTCAAAAATTTACATTTTTCTAATAAACAAATTGACTATATTTCCTCAATGATAAAATACCATATCTATCCGTCACATGTTATGACTTCACCGCAAATTACCGAAAAAATAATGATGCGTTATGTAAGGAAAATGGATATAAATTCTATTGATGCTATTATTCTGGCTCAGGCAGATAGACTTTCTGCAAGAGGTCCGGAGATTACTGATGAAATTGTTGAACGGAACTTAAATTCACTAAATATGCTTTTAAAATTTTATCTTGAGGTAAAAGAAAATTTACAACCTCTTCCAAAGCTTTTAAACGGTAATGAAGTAATGGAAATTTTAAAAATTAAACCTTCTGCAGAGCTCGGGCAAATCATGGAGGCTCTGCATGAAGCTCAAATTTCGGGTGATGTTGTTACTAAAGAGCATGCCATTGAGTTTGTAAAAAACTATAATAGGATATAGAATATATATCTTTTTTTGAAAAATAAGCGTAATTGTTACAATTATTTACATAATTTTTCATCCTAAATTTTATACAGTTTTTGACTCTTTACATATTTTTAATTTAAATTTAATATAATAATTAAATTATTCTTTTTAAAATATTCTATTTTTAAATAAAAATCTAAAATTTAATCTTAATATATCTTTTACAATTTAGGCAAACTGCGCAATTTTTTTTTTGTCTGACTTTTAATATTCTCGTGTCATTGTTATAATAGGTGTGAAGTTTTAAAAACCAGACATTATTATGATTCAAAAATTAGGATTGGAAAATTTAGAAAATAAATATACCCCGCAAAAAGGGAATAATTGTGAAAATCATCAACACCCTTCTTTTAGAGGTATTGGCGACGGTTTAATTACTGCCGTGCAATTATGCGAGAAATATCCTATGGTAAATGTTTCTGCTTTAGATTTGTCAACGGCTATTATTCCCCGTACTATAATTGAAACAAAAGAATCAAACGGACATGCGGGTTTTGAAGCATTTAGGCGTGAATCTTCAGGACTGATAGTAAATTGTTTAATTCCGAGTTTTATTGTTATGGGTGTTGCAAAACTTCTTAAACGTCCTATTATGGGAAATTTCAAAAAATCCAGCCTTGTAAATACCTGGGCTAATAGTGATGCAATAAACAAAATTCATAAATTCTACAATGAAGCAGGCGGTTCAACACAGAAAGAACGTGTTTTTAATACTTTTAGAAATCAACTTTCAAGTTTATCCGGTGTGGATGGTTTTACTCACAAAGAATTTGCTGATATCTTTAAAATTTCTACTGATTCTAAAGGTAAGACTGTTGTAGGCAACAAAAAAATAGAAAAAGCTTTAAATTCATTAACTGATGCAGTCATGTCAGATAAACTTGACAAAAAGGCTGTTAAAAATGCTTATAAAGCTATTATTGAAGAAACTCATATTGCTGAAAATATTAAATTTAAAGGTGATAAAGGATATTTTTCAAATAATCTTGAATCAGTATGTGATGATACCGTTAAACTCTTAAGAGGTGTTGTTAAAGAAAATATTACGGATACTGCCAAACTATCCGAATACTTCTCAAGAGCTAAAAAGCTTGTTAACTGGAAAAGTATTGGAGGACTTGGCTTAATTATTCCTCTGGCTATATCAATGCAGCCTATAAACAGATGGATTACCCATAAAACATCAGGGCAAAAGGGTGCACCAATATACAAAGATTTTGGAAAACAGACAGAACATAGAGAGCTTACTCCAAAGGAAAAGACTGAACTTTTATCTCAGAAGTTTGTTTCAGTAGCTTCAATGATAGGTGTATGTGCTCTTTCTATGTTTATGGATAAGCCTTCATTAAAAATGTTCCAGTTTAAGGGACTTTTCCCTACTATGGATCAGGCAAGGATTATTTCCACAGCAACTTTTGCAAGCCGTATGGGGGCAGCTGAAGATGTTAATGAATTAAGAGAAGCTACTGTTCGTGATATTGCAACCTTCTCAAGCTTGTATTTCTTAGGAGATTATGTGGCAAAAGGTATTGCAACTTTACTGGAAAAAATGGACAGTAACAAAGGTGTACATTTAATTAACAGATTAGGAAAACCTGATAAAAATGCAAATGCTCTTAAAAGATTCTGGTACTGGGCAAAGCATACTTCACTTAAATCTTCTGATGAGCTTGTTACAGTTAAGGATAAAAAGTTAAGAACTATTTGCCAGATTGGTAATATTGCTTTTTCTTTGCTGGCCTTAGGTGTGTTTATCCCATTATATACAAGAGCCAAAACAAATAGAAAACATGCGGAAGAGCTTGCCAGATTAAATGCTGAAAAAAGTAAAAATGAAGATTCTTCAATTACATCGATTAATAATCCTGTAAATTCGGATTATAACCCGCTTTCATATACGGGTTACAAAGCTGAATCTAAGATAAACAGGTCTGGAGATGTGTTTGAAAACTTATTTATTAAAAGAAGTAAAGCATTTAAACAATTTATAAATTCTCAAGGAGTAATATAATTATGAAAGTACAGCCGATTATACCCCAAATAAAAAATGATAATCAAAATAGAAAAGATAATATAAAATTTACAGGTGCATTTGATGCATTTACAATAGGCTTGAGATTTTTGGAAACAAATCAGGCCTGGGGTGCAAATGCTGTTGATTTAGGTTCAATGGTTATCCCCAGAACTACTATTGATTTTGTTAACAGGGGGCCTGCTGCCGGAATGGAAACCGGTCGAAGAGAAGCTTCCGGTACTATTAATCATTCTCTGGTAGGTGTATATGGTACTGTTGCCGGTTTAGCTCTTGCTACTACATTGAATAAAAAATACGGAATTAAAGCGCATAAAATATTTACAGATGACGAAACTCTTGAAATTCTTGGTAATGCCTGGAATAATCAAATAAAGGCATCAGGCAAGGCCAGACCTATAGAAGAATATCTAAATGATGTTTTCAAAAGTGCTCAGACACGTATTGGAGATGAGTGGGTAAGTATCCCTAAGGAAAAAATTGATGATGTAGTTTCAAAATTTTCTAAAGCCCTGACTTCAGAAAATGCTCCCATAACTATATCTAAGGATTTAAAATCATATACTCAGTCTGTAATTACTCATGCTACCGGTTCTGAAACAAATTACAGGTTATCACATTCTCAACAGCCTGTAAATCTTTCAAATATGTTGGATAGTGTTTATAATGTTTCCAGAACATTTGTTAATAAAAATGTTGGTGATACATTCAAAGGTAATATTTCTTCTAATCCATTTATAAATTCTTTAAAGAAAATGAACCTTCATCGCTCAATGCTTGGACTCGGAATTGCTGCAGCGATAGGTATGTCTATTCAGCCGCTAAATATCTATTTAACTAAAAAGAAAACAGGAAGTGATGGTTTTGTCGGTGTTGAAGGACGTCAGAAGGATAATTCTGCAGGTTTCTGGGGGCTTAAAACAATGGCTGCCGGATTGTTTGGCGGAGGTATTCTTGCTTCAATCGGTCTTAAAGACGGTGTTAAAGGATTAATGAAAAAAATTCAATTTAAAGGTTTAGTGCCGACTATAAATCAATTCAAATTTATATACGGTGTAACTATTATGTCACGTTTCATGGCTGCAAGGGATAAAGATGAACTTAGAGAATCAGTTGTAAAAGATGTTCTGGGTTTCTTTAACTGGCTTGTTCTCGGTAATTTTGTAGCAAAAATTACTGCTAATGCAATGGATAAATCTTTATTGAATTATAGTGAAAAAGAACATGGTAAGGGGAGTGCCAGAAAGATTCTGAATGCTCCTATGAAAACGCGCGATGAAGTATTGCACTCGGGACTTAAAAAGGCCGGTATTGATTCAATTGAAAATGGAAAAGCTTTATCTTTTAAACAGATGCTCAAAAAATTGTCTTCTTCTAATGTTTCAGATGCTATTCGTAAAGAAACTAAAGGTAAGTTAAGAGTTTTAAGCTTTGCTCAGATTGCCGGTTACTTATATTCCGGTCTTGTATTAGGTGTAGGTATTCCAAAATTAAATATTTATATGACTAACAAGTCTGAGGCAAAGCGTAAAGCACGTTTGGCCGCAGAAAAGGCTGCAAAATCTGAAACTCAGCTAAACATTGCAGAACAATATCAAACAATGTTAAAACCTGACAATCTTGCTTTTTTAAGTAAATATATGTAAAATTTAACCTAACTGTGCATTTGCGCCGGATACAACTTCAATAATTTCCTGTGTAATCGCAAATTGTCTTGTTTTATTATATAGAACAGATAATTCGGAAATCATTTTTTCAGCATTACTTGTAGCGGCAGACATCGCAGTCATTCTGCTTGCAAGTTCACTTGCCTGAGCTTCAAGAAGCGACTGATATAGTATATTTGTCATATACATAGGAACAACTTTTTGTAGAATACTGTGCATATTAGGAACAAATTCCATTAGCGGATTTAATCCTTTTGTTTGTTCAAGAGGTTCTTCTAAACCTTTAAGCGGCAAAATATCCCAATTTTCTACAAAATAACTCATCATATTCTTAAAACGTGTTGTAATAACTTCAATCTTATCAATTTTTTGAGTTACAAAATATTCAGCCATATCTTCAATAATAAGTTTTGCGCCCTCAACAGTAACAGAATTTGCAACGGAAAAGTAGGTTTTTACAATTTCACAATCCATCTCTTTGCATTTTCTTTTTAAAGAGGAAACTCCTTTTTGCCCTACAACAAATAAAACAGGTTGAATACCTTTTGCCTTATAATCTTTTATAGTTTGAATAGTTTTCCTTATTATATTAGCATTGTAGGCTCCGGCAAGTCCCTTGTTTGAAGTGATAACAAGCAATCCTGCTTTTTTTATTTCTCTTGTTTGCAAAAGTGCCGGATAATTATCAATTGCAGATTTTATTTTTAGCCCCTGCGCATTATAACTTCCAACAGATGCAAGAAGTTTTTTAAACATTGAAACCAGTTCGCCGGTAAAAGGTCGTGATAATTTTACAGTATTTTCCGCTTTTTTGACTTTTGCCGCAGCAACCATTTTCATTGCTTTAGTTATTTTTTGCGTACTTTGAACGCTTTGTATTCTATTTTTTATATCCTTTAAATTTGTCATGTTTATATACCTGATTATTTTAGAGGGCACAAATGCGCCCTCTTATTCTAAATTAGAAAGTCTTTTTGAAATTTTCCAATGCTGTTTTTAACAGTTCTTTATCAGTATCTTCCAATTTAGCCCCGTCATTAAGCCTTGTGGCCAAATCCGAAAGATTTGTATTAAGGTATGCAAACCATTCTTTTTTAAATTTGTTAATTTCAGTATTTGCAACGTCATCAAGCATTCCCTCGTTAGCGGCAAAAAGTATTGTAACCTGTTCTGCAACACTTAACGGATTGTATTGAGGCTGTTTTAATACCTCTGTAAGTTTTTCACCTCTTAACAACTGGTTTTTTGTTGCTTGATCAAGGTCTGACGCAAACTGTGCAAATGCCTCCAATTCTCTGAACTGCGCTAAGTCAAGTCTTAATTTACCTGCGACCTGTTTAATAGCTTTTGTTTGGGCAGCACCGCCAACACGTGATACAGAAATACCCGCGTTAATTGCAGGTCTTACACCTGAATTAAACAAGTTTGATTCCAAAAAGATTTGGCCGTCTGTAATTGAGATTACGTTTGTCGGAATGTATGCGGAAACATCGCCTGCCTGTGTTTCGATAATCGGTAATGCCGTAATACTTCCTCCGCCCAGTTCATCATTTAATTTTACGGCACGTTCAAGAAGTCTTGAATGAAGATAGAATACATCGCCCGGATAAGCTTCACGTCCCGGTGGTCTTTTAAGAAGCAAACTCATAGCACGATATGCCTGAGCGTGTTTTGATAAATCATCGTATATTATCAAGACATCTTTACCCTGCTCCATAAATTCTTCACCTATTGCAACACCGGCAAATGGTGCGATATATTGTAACGGTGCGGCTTCATTCGCAGTTGCCGAAACTATTATTGAATATTCCATTGCACCGTGTTCATCTAAGGTTTTTGCAATTTGCGCAACGGTTGATGCTTTTTGGCCTATTGCTACATAGATACAAATTACATTTTGACCTTTTTGATTTATTATAGTATCAATTGCAATGGCTGTTTTCCCTGTTTGTCTGTCCCCGATAATAAGTTCTCTTTGTCCTCTGCCTATAGGAGTTAAAGCATCAATAGCCGTTAAACCGGTTTGTAGAGGTTGGTGAACAGATTTTCTTGCAACAATACCAGGGGCAACTCTTTCAATCGGACGGGTTTTTGAAGAATCAATTTCGCCTTTTCCGTCAATAGGTTTTCCTGTGGGGTCGATAATTCTTCCTATAAGTCCATCTCCTACCGGAACAGATGCAATTCTGCCTGTAGTTTTTACTGTCATACCTTCTTTAATGTGGGTATAATCCCCAAGAATTACTACACCTACATTGTCTTCATCAAGGTTCATGGTAATGCCGAGCGTATCATTTCCGTCTTCAAATGTTACAAGCTCATTTGACATTACATTTCTAAGTCCGTAAATTCTTGCAATACCGTCACCTACTTCAATAACGGAGCCTGTATTTGAAACTTCCGTTTGAATATTGTAGTTTTCGATTTTGCTTTTAATTATAGAACTAATTTCATCAGGTTTAATAAGTGCCATAATTTCCCCTTTATATTATATTTTTACTTAAACTTTCCAATTTGTGTTTTAAGCTGTTGTCAATTATGTTATCATCAATTTTTATAACAAGTCCGCCTATAATGTCTTTATTCAGTATCCAGCTTGCAACAATATTTTTGTGTAATTTAATTTCTAATTTTTTTGTTAATTTTTGTTTTTGTTCATCAGTTAATTCAACAGCAGATATGACTTCTATTCTTTGTGTATTATTAATTTTGTCAAGCTCATTACTGTATGCCTGAATAATTAAGTTAAGCTCTTTGAATCTTTTTTTACTGATTAAAATTTTTAAAAAGTTAAGAATTCTATTATTGATTTTACCTGTAAAAATTTCATCGACAATTTCATCTTTTGTACTGTCTGAAATTGAAGGATTTTCCATAACTTTAGCAAAATCTTCTGATTCTGAAACAGCTTGTTTAACGGTTTTCAAATCATTAAATATATCTTCGTAACTCATTATTCCATCTTTACCAATTACAATAAGAGAATCGGCATATATTTTTTCTGAAGTGGATATTTTTTTTGTGTCAATTTCTGTCATGAAACTATACCCTGTCTAAATTTTCAATACTTTCATCAATATACTTGTTGTGCATATCAGGATTTGACTCAAGCATGTTAATAATTTGTTTTTTTGCAAGCTCAACAGATGTCTTTAGAGTCTTTTCCGTCATCTTGGCTGACAGAGTTTTTTCTTCGGCATTTACAACTCTTTCAATATTTTTTTCTATGAGCTTTAAGCGTAAATCGGTATTATCAAGAATCTGTTTACTCATGTCCTCAGCACGTTTTGATGCCTCATTAAGTTTTTGTTTTATTTCATCATCAATATTTTCAATAGCTTTTTCGGCATTTAAAAGCTTATTTTTTGCATTTTCCTGTTCTTTTTTAGCATTTTCAATAGTATTAACTATTTCATCTCTGATTTTTTCAATAACAGAAGATATATTAATTTTCTTGAACAATATTGCAAAAATCAATATAAGAACTATAAAGTTAAATGTATTTGATTCAACAATCAGATTCCAGAAATTTACCAATTCATTCATACCATCATCCTATTTATAATTTCTGTATCGGTGTTTTCAATTTTTACATCCGTACCTAATACTTTTGAGGATATAACTTCTGCCAGTTCTTTAACCTTGTTTTTAAGTTGTTCTGTATTTTGTTTTGCTTCATTATGAAGGTTTGACTTTGCAGAAGTTATTTCTTCAGCTGATTTTTGTTTCGCTTCTCCGGTTTTTGTTTTGGAAATATCATTTGCGGTATTTATTTTATCTGCAACAAGTTTTTTTGCATCTTCTGTTGATTTTTTCAACTTCTCGTCACGGTTTTTTAATATAGCATCAGCTTTACTGTTTGCATTTACTGCATCATTTTTTGCTTCATTTATAAAATTTTGTCTTTCATTAATAACCATTCCGAGCGGTTTGTAAAATATTTTATTCATTATAATTGTGAATAAAATAAAACTTATTGCCGAAACTAAAAATGTAGCATTGAATTCCATTACAATTTCTCCGATTATTTACCTAACAGCAGAAATGCTATAACGAATGCATAAAGAGCACAAGCTTCTGATAAAGCTGCACCGAGCAGGAAGAAACCGAATGCTTTACCTGCAACTTCCGGCTGTCTTGAAACAGCATCCATTAATCCTTTTGTAGCAAAACCGATACCAAGTCCTGCACCTACCGCACCAAAACCGATTGCAATACCTGCACCTAAGTGTGCCATTTGTGAAATTGTTGCTGTGTCTACCATTTTTTTTTCTCCTTTATTTTATCTTATACTACTAATGTTCTTCTCCTGTTGCAGAGCCTATATAAGCTATTGTAAGCATCATAAATACTGTTGCCTGAATAAATGCAACCAGAATTTCAAACAACATAATGGGCAGAGGCAAGAAATAAGCCAGTCCGCCGAGTGCAATAGAAACCAGAATTTCGCCGGCAAATATGTTAGCAAAAAGTCGGATTGCTAAACTTAGAGGTCTGGTAAACATTTCTAAAAGCTCTACAAGCGCCATTACTATTCCGGTAAAAGTCAATTCGTGCAAAAAGAATTTTGGACCTTTTGTACGGATGCCCATAAATACATAATATATTAAAACTATCACAGCCATTGCAGCTGTTAGATTAATATCATTTGTTGGAGATGCCAATTCTCCGCCGTTTTTCAGATGAATAATTCTTAAAGGAAGTTGTCCCATCAGGTTTGCCGTTACAATAAAAAGAAATAATGATGCAACGAGAGGTACATGGCGTCTGTTGTCATTTTCAACCATTGTATCAAGTGTACCATAGAAAAATTTCATAATACCTTCAGATACGGCCTGAAGTTTACCCGGAACAAGAGATAAATGTCTGGTTGCAATAATTGCAAAAATTATCACAACAGCCATTGCAAACCACATTGTTAATATAGTATCTAAATTAACAGTTAGGGCATGCCCTGCAATATGAAATGTGTAAACCCAATGTTCCATATATTTCTCTCCCTTATGTAATTTATTGTAACTCGTAAAAAAAAAATCGCAAATTTTTTTTATTAACTATTTTGTGTATAATTGTATATGACATTTCTTTATAAGACTATGAATATTATTAACCTCGAAAAAGTTAATTCAACTAACTTTTATGCCAAACTAAATCTCGACAATATTTCTGATAAAACAGTTGTATGCGCAGAAGCTCAGACATCCGGAAAAGGCAGATTTAACCGCCGTTGGGTTGATATGGGAAAAGGAAATCTTTTTATGTCCTTAGTTTTGAAACCTTCGGATGTTTTTTCCCCTGTTTATTCTAATTTAACCCAGTATACTTCTGTAATATTATGCAGAATTTTTGAAGAATACGGTATCAATCCTGAAATAAAGTGGCCTAATGATATTTTAATAAATGGCAAAAAAATTGCCGGAATTTTATCAGAGAGTGTTATTTGCGGTTCTGCTTTGAAGGGCTTGATTCTTGGAGTTGGAGTTAATTTGAATGCTGATAATACGAAATTAGCACTTGTTAGTGATAAGATGGTAACAGCATTAAATATTGAACTTTTACATGAATATGAGGATAAACAGCTTTTTTTAGAAAAATTTTTACGTGAATTTTTTAAAGATTACGAGAAATTTTTAAATTCCGGGTTTTATTGTATAAAAGCTGAATATTTAGAAAGGTGTAATTTCCTTGGTAAGATTGTCAGGGTTAATTTATTAAATAAAACTTTGGAAGGAAAGGCTCTGAGATTAAGCGATTCAGGAGAATTAGTTTTAAATGCCGCCAATAAGCTGCTGGTCTTATCATCCGGAGATATTTTATAAAACTATATCAATATTTTCTCCATATTTATCAATAAATGGTTTTACGTATAAAGCAAGTTCTTTTTTGCTAATTTCGGGGTTCTCATTTATGTGTTTTTGTATACTTGAAACATCATTAGCTATTTCCGGATATTTTTTCAAGATATTATCTCTTAATTCAATGGCGTAATATTTATATCCTCTGTTACCGACAAAACCTAAATTAGGATATAAATCTTTTATTACGGTTTTCATGCCGTTGATACCTTCGCTTTCAAAATTTTTTAAAAGCATTGTTTCAAACAGCTTGCTCGTTTTTGTGAGATTAGAAAAAGATATATTGTCAGTTTTTTGTATTTTCATATTGTATATAAATTCCCTGAATAAAAATTTTTGCTATTTTCTCCATGACATAATATAATAATAAATTATAATGGAGAGTTTTTTATGAAGAAAATCGCAGTACTCGGGTCGGCAGGCGGACAAAATCTTACGGCAATTGTTAAATATTTTGATGGTAAAAATGTTTCTGTTGTTTGTGTTTCTGATGTAGAAAACTCTGAAATTCTTTCAACGGCGCATGATTTAGGTATCGAAAGAAAATTTTTGCCATTTGAGCAAAACTTTGAATACTTTTCTTCGCATGAATTTAATTTAATTGCTTTTTCTGATTACAGGCGGCAGATTCAAAATGATGTATTGAAACTCGGAAAATTTATAAATATTCATCCTTCGCTTCTCCCGGCTTTCAAGGGCCCTGATGCAATAAATAGAGCTTTTTTTGCTGGTGTAAAAGTTTCAGGGGTTACTGTTCATTATGTCAGCGAGAATTTGGATGCAGGAAAAATTATTGCTCAGTATCCTGTTTTAATTAGTAATTTAACTCATTATGACGAGTTTGAAAGAGAGATTCTTACACTAGAGGACTTACTTTACCCTGTTGTTATTGATAAATTATTAAATAATAAGGTCTTTGATTTCGCAGATTTAATTCAGCAAAATCAATGCGACGGGTGCTCGGGTTGTTCATCAACTAATAATTTTTAATAATTATAGACTAAAGCTTTGTGTTATTGTATAATATTTAGTATGAAAGAAGGGGTTAAAACATGTCTATAGATGATGCGCTGGTAATGATTCTTGCAGGCGGTGAAGGGAAAAGATTGTATCCTCTTACAAAAGACAGGGCAAAACCTGCTGTTCCTTTTGGCGGAAGATATCGAATTATTGATTTTGTATTAAATAATTTTATAAATTCAGGATTTTTTAAGATAAAGGTTTTAACGCAATACAAATCAGATTCTTTAAACAAACATATTACCAGAGGCTGGGCATTATCTCCGTTTTTAAATCAGTATGTTGATTTGGCGCCGGCACAGATGAGAACCGGTTCTGACTGGTATCTTGGAACTGCAGATGCTATATATCAAAATATTTTTCACATTACGGATGAAGATCCTGATTACGTTTGTATATTTGGCGGTGATCATATTTATAAAATGGATGTTTCGCAAATGTTGAATTTCCATAAAGAGAAAAATGCGGATTTATCAATTTCTGCTATTCCTATACCTATCGAGGAGGCTCATGAGTTTGGCATAATAGAAGTTGACGATGATTGGAAATTGGTTAATTTTGTTGAAAAACCTAAGGAAAAACCAAAATCAATACCCGGTAATCCTGATATGTGCCTTGCTTCTATGGGGAATTATATCTTTAATAAAGATGTTCTGTTAGCTGCTTTAGATGAGGATGAAGAAATAAAAGATTCTAACCATGATTTCGGTAAAAATGTTATTCCGATGTTATTAAAAGAAGGTAAAAAAATATATATTTATAATTTTAATGATAATTCATTCTCCGGTATGTCTGATATGGAACGCGGATACTGGAGAGATGTCGGCAGCATTGATGCATACTGGCAGGCTAATATGGATTTACTGGCATATAATCCAGAATTAAATTTATATTCTCAGGATTGGCCGATAAGAACTTTTAATTATAATTATCCGCCTGCAAAATTTATATGGGAAGAAGGCGAAAGAGTCGGAATGGCAACTAATTCTATGGTCTCTGAGGGCTGTATTGTGTCTGGTGCAGGTTTGTCTCGCTGCGTTCTTTCTCCAAAGGTTAAAGTAAACAGTTATTCTCAAATTTCCGAAAGTATATTAATGGAAAATGTTGAAATTGGCAGATATTCAAAGATTAAGCGTGCCATTATTGACAAAAATGTTGTTGTTCCCCCAAATTCAAGAATTGGTTTTAACAGAGAAGAAGATGAAAAACGCGGCTTTCATGTTTCTCCAAACGGAATCACTGTAGTTCCTAAAGGAGCTAAATTGTAATTAGTATGGAATTTTAATTTTTTTTGGATTATTATACTAAAGCTATTGTAAATCTTTATTAATATATAAGATTTTTAAGGCAATTTTTTACCTTGATTGTCTTTATAGATTTGGGTAGAAATATGGCGTTATATGGTATAAAATCTTCAATTATAAATGCCCCGTTATATCAGAATGCAGCGGCATCTCTACGTTCAATCCGCCAGAAGGGATTGGACTTGTTACCTAATGTTCAGTTTTCAAATGAAAAGTTTTTATATAAAGTAAGAGATATAGGCAAAAATTTTTCTTCTGATAAGCAGCGTTTAGCACTTGGTATTACAGCTCTTGCTACCCAGCCTGTGATTGATGCTAAAAATAAAAGAGTTGATGAGAAAACGAGAAAGGTTTCAGTTGCAAGAACAATAGCAAAAATTATTGCAGGTACATTAACAGGCTTTTTAATAAGGTATGGTTGTATAAAATCTATTAAGTCATTTTCACAGATTCCCGGTAAAGGTGTTCCTAAATATAAAACAATTTTTACCCCAAAAGGTATTAAGGATAATCAAACAGATGCATTTGAACAGTATCGAAACGCCATGGGTACTGTTATAGCACTGGGTATTATGGTGTTTACAAATTTTTTGATTGATGCTCCGTTAACAAAATTCTTAACTAATACTTTTGTTAAACATCAGGAAATGGAGGATAAGAAATGATGAATTCATCAAATTTATTCTCTAGATTTAAGTCTGCGATGTATAAAAGATATGGAGAAAATCCAGGCACAATGCTTGTTCATACAGGTGTTTTAGGATGGATTTTATCTGCTATGGCACAGGTTAGTGCTGTTGTTTTTAATGATAAAATTTCTAAGGAACAGAAATCTTTTTTAATTCCTCAGGAATTGGCAGATGCCGGAATAAATATTTTATCATTTTATCTTATTACAAGTTCATTTAAAAAGGTAGCGTCAAAGCTTGTTTCTACAGGAAAAATATCAACTGCAAAGATAAGAAATTTTATAAAAACAAAGGTTGATAACCCTGAAAAATACATAGGAAGATTTGATTCTAATATCGGAAAAGATTTCCCTGAAATCAAAGATGATTATAAGGTGTTTAAAAATGGTATAGATGTGATTGCTAGTACGGCAGGATCAATACTTTCCTGCAATATCGTGACTCCTGTTTTAAGAAATGAGGTTGCTGCAAAATTGCAAAAGGATGCTCTGGTTAAAATGCATGAAACCGATAATAATTCAAATACACAAATTGGAAAACCTGTTACTATGAATAATTATATAAGATTGTCTTCAATAAAGTATTCTTCTCAATCTTTAAAAATATAGTATTATAATCAGTCCTGTAACTAAAAATGTTATTAATAAAAAAAATGTTGTAATAATTTTATGAAAGGGATCTTGTCTTTTATAGTCTGTTGTTTCATGCTGAATTTGGGATATTATACTTTTAGAATAATCATGTTTCATTTCGTTTTTCGTTTTTTCAAATGATGAATGTAAAAATTTTTTGAAGCTATATATATTTTCCAAATCCTGCCTAGCAAGTGGATTTGAAATGGCAATTTTTTTTATTTTAATGTTATCCAAGTCATTAAGCTCGTTGTCTATATAAGCTGAAAGGTTCGTCTTAAAATTTTCATATTGCTTTGTTGCATAAGGATTTTCTATTTCCTGATTTTGAATATCCATAAATTTATTAAGCATGCTTTTCATTTTTATATATTTTTCCATGCACTCTGGGCAGCTTTGAAGATGCTGTTCAATATATGCGGATAGTTTTTTGCTTAGTTTATCTTCTACATAAAAATTTAATAGTGCACTTACCTGATTACAAGTTAGACGATTTTGCATTAATTTTCTCCTTTATATATATGCTTTTAAATCTTCCTGAAGTTTGCCTCTTGCACGTGCAATTCTTGACTTTACAGTCCCAATGCTTGAATGTGTTGCCTGAGCAATTTCTTCATAACTTAACCCTTGAAACTCTCTTAGTATAATTGCAATTCTGAATTGTTCCGGTAAATCAAGAATTGCATTTTTAATTATTTTTTCAAGTTCAGATGATATACATTTTTCGTGAGGTTTGCATTTTTTATCTAGAAGTTGAAATTTTATGGGCGGTGAATTTTCGGTTTCTTCATCAAGTGAAATTGTTTCTGATTTCTTTTGTGCTTTTCTTAGTTCATCATAAAATAGATTTGTTATGATCTGATTTAACCAGCTTTTGAATAATTTTGGATTTTTAAGATTTTGAATATTTTTGGCAACTCTTAATAATACCTCTTGAGTCAAATCTGCAACATTTTCCTGTTTTTTGCTAAGGTATGAAAATGCTGCAAAAACATTTTTCTGCTCACGTTTTATTAATTCTTCCAAAGCTTTAAAGTCATTTTGCTGTGAAAGAACTACAAGTTCTTCAAGAGGCATTTTTTTGTACTGCAATTTATTGCCTGACATAAACTTCTCCTTACTTTTATAGTAAGGAATTTTTTACAGGAAATGTTCATTCATTGATACATAGCCGACAGGTTATATTTTTTATATGATAATTATAATATTTATTCAGCACTTATAAAGCCATTTAATGCAGTATATGCCGCTACATACGGAGATGCAAGATAAATATAACCTTTTGTATTTCCCATTCTACCTTGAAAATTTCTGTTTTGTGTTGCCAGACAAATTTCTCCATCTGCAAGTGTACCGGCATGGACACCTACACATGGACCGCACCCGGGCGGTAAGATTGTTGCATTTGATTCTACAAAAATTTTAATTAAGCCTTCTTCAATAGCCTGCAGATAGACATCTTTTGAGGCAGGGCAAACTAATAATCTGACGTCAGAGTGAATTTTTTTGCCTTTCAAAATTTTTGCAGCAATTCGTAAGTCTTCTATTCTGCCGTTTGTACATGTGCCTATGAAAACTTGATTAACCCTGACATTTTTTAAATTCTCAATTTGTTTTATATTATCAACGGCATGCGGGCAGGAAACAGTATGTCTTATATCCCCCGCATTAATTTTTATTATTTTTTCATATACTGCATCTTCATCAGGTTTAATATTTTTATATTTGTCTTGTCTTCCACGTGACTCTAAAAATTCCAGTGTTTTTTGATCCGTTGAAAATAATCCGGCTTTTGCACCGGCCTCGACAGCCATGTTTGCAAGCGTGAAACGCTCTGACATAGCCATGTTATCTATTGTATTTCCGCAAAATTCAAGAGCTTTGTATGTTGCACCATCAGCACCTATCAAACCTATAATGTGCAGCATTAAATCTTTTGCACATATCCCTTCCTTAAATTTTCCTGTTACTTCAATTTTAAATGTTGAAGGAACCTTTAGCCAAGTTTTTCCTAATGCCATTGCAACTGCAATATCAGTAGAGCCCATTCCGGTTGCAAATGCACCTAAAGCTCCGGAGGTACAAGTGTGCGAATCCGCACCTACAAGAATTTCTCCGGGGTTTACAAAAGTTTCCACCAGCCTCTGGTGGCAGACTCCGGACCCAATATCAGATAATACAGCCCCATATTCTTTTGCAAATTCTCTTAAAACAGTATGCGTATTTGATAATTCTTTTCTCGGACTCGGTGAGGCATGGTCTATAAAAAGTATAGTCCTTTGCGGGTTATTTAATTTGGTTTTCCCAAGTTTTTTAAATTCTTCCACAGTAAGAGGACCTGTTCCGTCTTGCACAGCGCAAACATCTACATTCGCAATAACAAGTTCTCCTGCCTTTACTTTTTTCCCTGTGTGTTCTGAAATAATTTTTTCTGCTAAAGTTTGCCCCATAACTTCCCTCCGTTTTCTCTAATTTTAACATGAATAATAAAAAACGACCTTGTTGGTCGTTAGATTTAAAGGGAAAGGAAACAAAATATATCAACTTAATAAATAATTTTTTGCAAAGTCTTAAGTGTCGGATGGAACATCTACGTTCCA
>CALUUR010000001.1 GCA_944324015.1 Candidatus Gastranaerophilales bacterium | reverse complement strand
CGTATTCATTTTCAATGGAGCGACCGTCAGCGTAGCGGTTAATCTCTCGTGTCATACTACCCGAAGCATCGTATTCAAAGTCAGTGGAGCCAATAACACTTCCGTCAGCGTCCCGTTGAATCCGTCGGGTCATATTATTGTCAACATCATATTCTTCAACAATGACGCTTCCGTCGGGATTGTGCTCAATCTCTCGTGTCCTATTACCGGCAGTATCATATTCATATTCACGAAAACTGCCATCAGAACTGCGTACTACTCCACGGGTTTGCTTACCTGAAGCATCATATTCAGCCTCAATGGAGCTGCCATCGGAATCGTGCCAGGTTTCACGTGTAACATTACCTGCAGCATCGTATTCTTTTATAGAATTATCATCATATTCAAATTTTATTTCATCAGGAGTTTTAACAGTTCCGTCAGCATCTACGGGCTGTGTTGGAACCTCATCGACAGGAGAAACTGCATCAGCATCTACGGGCTGGGTTGGAACCTCATCGACAGGAGAAACTGCATCAGCATCTACAGGCTGGGTTGGCACATCATCGACAGGAGAAACTGCATCAGCATCTACGGGCTGGGTTGGAACCTCATCGACAGGAGAAACTACGTCAGCATCCACAGGCTGGGTTGGAACCTCATCGACATGAGAAACTACATCAGCATCTACAGGCTGTGTTGGCACATCATCGACAGGAGAAACGACATCAGCATCTACGGGCTGGGTTGGAACCTCATCGACAGGAGATGACGGTGTATTGCGAAGTTCTTCTGTCTTTGCCGCCAGTGCTTCCCGCAATTGTTTTTTCTGATTAATTGACATTTTTCTGCCATTTAACAGGCTTTTTAATTCTTTTAACTGTGCTTCATTATTGATGGTATCCAAATACTGTTTTATTTGTTTAAATTCATTTTCATTTAAACCTTTACCGGTTCTGGCTTTTTCATTCAGCACTGAAACAACGTCATCATGTAATTGGGCATCAGATTTTACAACGGAAGATTCCAGTTTTGCTATCTTGTTATCAATAGCCTTTCTTAAATTTGTAAACTCCGCAGTAACACCGCCGTATGGTGAATATTGTTTTGTATTTAGTTTCTCCTTAAGAGCTTTAAGCTCATCTATATTATCGGTCTTGCCTATATATTCATTTAATACTCTTACATCCGATGCATTCAATTCACTATGTTTTTCAAAAATATGGTCAATATTTTTCTGCATATTTGCGTTATTTGCAGCATCAAATGCAGCGAGTTCATCAGGCGGTAAATTCTGTGCAGCATCATCTATTTTCCGTTGAGTTTCACGTCTAAGTTCTCTGTTACTTATACCTTCTGCTTCCTGTCTGATACGGGCAAGCTCATCTCCGGAAATTTCAGGATCTGATACGGCATGATTTACTTCTTCACGAATCTGGTTTGCCTTCCGTTCTCCGACTGTTACACTTGACGGAACAGCTTCTCCCTGAGAACTTGCCCTTTCAAGTACCGGTGTAACGGAAGGTGCAGCGGAAGGTGTGCCAGAAGGTGCATTAGCCGGTGTTCCGGAAGGTGTTTCCGTTGTAGTTTTACCTTTAAAGCCTCTGCCAACTCTGCTCATTATTATACCGGTTGCAAAATCCAGAAACGCATCATTTTCCGTATAACCTCCGTTAAAGGCTGCTGTTATAGCTGCTGATGTACCGACATCCATTGCACGTTCAGTAATTTCCTGAGCGATTTCATTTGCCAGTTTTCCTTCTATACCGTATGTTTTAGATATTATAGGTCCTAATTCTCCTGTCAGAGAACCTGCTCCGGCAAATGAAGCATTCATTAATGCCTTGTTTAAAGCCTCTTTTACAGACTTACCGTTAGACATGTCCACTGCAAAAGTAGCAGTTCCGGCAGTAGCTGCACCGGCAACAGCTTTCTTAGCTCTTGTTATGTTAACGGTTTTGCCGGTATTTATTGCTGTATCAGCTTTTTTAAGAGCTGCAGCTGCTTTATCGGTATATCTTGCAATTTTAATACCTCTTGCACCCCATTTAGCCGTACTTGCGCTGAGTTTAAGCAGGGCAGCCTGTCCGGCTCCCGGAATAGCCTGTAATGCAATAGTTAAAGCAATTTCTCCTGCTGCTTCAACTGCCATATCTGTCATTTGCTGATTAGTATTATATTCTATAACATCTTTTACGATATCTCTTGTCCCGAATGCACTCTGGCGGATTCTGTCCACATCGGCTCCAATCTGTTCTAAATCTCTGCCATGTGCAATATTATTGTATGTTTGTTCACTCGCATCATATAAGTTATCTATAAATTGGTTCAATAATTTCTTATTATCAACTCCGGGCTGTTCTGACGACATTTGGGCTATCAGCTTATCTAACTCCTCAGGTTTCATGCCTGTTACGCTGCAGCATTCATTTTTTAAAGATTCATAGTCAACGGCGCTTGAGGCCCCTTTTAAGGATAAGTTACCATATATGTCCATTTGTTCTTTTGCACCGTAAGCAACTGCATAATCACTCCTGGCTGCTTCATACGCTGCAACCCTTTTACTGTCAAATGGAACTCCAAATACATCTTCAAAAGTTTGTTTAAATTCGGCCTCTGATTTTGCGTTCTGTAATTTTTCAACATCTGCTTTATATGCTCCGAGTTTTGTCTCCATATCATCTTTAGTTGTACAACCAAACCATCCGAGCACTGTATCACCGGTTTTTGCAGCCCAGCCTTCTTCTGCACGCGCAGTATCAAAAGTTTCTCTTGCTGTCTGATATGTTTCAGCAGCCGCACCTGTTATACTCTCCATTGCTTCAGATTCATCCATATCAACAGAGCCAAGCTCTTTTGCGCTAATCAGACCACGCAGATAATTAGCGGACTTTTCCATATTGGAAGGATTAATCAAACCAAATTTTTTAAACTCCGCCTCCATAGATGCACTAAATTCACCTCTTGCCTTTGTAATATCAGCCTCCGGCACACCTGCTTCTCTGGCCGCCGCAGTAAGATTGTCTAAAATTTTATTTAATGCTGCTTTTCTGTCTTTTTTTGAAGATGTTACTTCCGAACAAATAGTATCAATAAGCGACTCATCCGGATGCTGCTTATCATATTGAGATAACACCATACAAATATTATCTTTATTCAATTTAGCAAAATGCCGGTCAAAAGAAGTACCTGCACCGACTGCACCATAATCATTTGAAGCACCATACAAATCGTCAGCAAGTCTTTCAGCTTCAACCTGCGCTTTTTGCATATTATAATTGACCCGCTTTTGTTCCTCTTCTGCCTGTTTTGCAGCATCTTCGGCTTCTTTTGCGGCAGTCTCGGCAGCTTTTTCAGCCTCTAATTGACGGTAGGTATCCAAATTTGCATCAAGTTTACTTTGCAGCTCATCAACATTTACCGACTGAATAGAAACATTTCCGTTATCATCAACAACTATCTGAAAATTTCTGTCTTTTGCAGATGTTTCATAAATACCGTTCTCCTCATCTATTAACGTTAATTTCATTGTAGCATTTGCACCGTATGCAGGCGGCAGAGTAATACGTATATTCTGAGGGAATTTACCATCTTCAAGTATTTCCCCGTTAGCCAGTCGTACTTCCCCTTGATAAGCACGCCCCAAGCCCGTAGCCGAGCCGTCTATTTTTACGCTTGCTTTTCTTTTATCCCCGAACAAATCTTGCAAAGCATTTTGAGGAGTTAATTCCCGTTCAGGCCTTGCTGCCTTAACTTCAATCACAGGTAATTCATTAAATTCTCCCTGACCGACAACTTCTTGAGGAATTGCATCGGAAACAGGCATATCCAAAGGTGTATCAGGTGCGGCAGGAGTATCCTGCAAAACAGGAACAGTTAATTTTAAATTATCAGCATTTTTTTGCTGAATGTATATATCGTTCAAAGCTGTATATAAAGTTTTTGCATCAGCTCTTCTGTTGCCGAACTGTTTTGAAAGCTTTATTTCACGTTTCGAAAGAACGCCGTCGTCTCCGGCCGTTTCTAACAGATAATCTTTTAAATTTTTAACTTCATTTTCATCAAGCTTACCGTCTTTGTTGCTGTCAAATTTATCAAAAACAGATTTATTTTTATCATTTTTCTGAACGCCTTTGCCGTCAAGGGTATTTAAATCTATTTTTTCACCGTGTCTGCCCAGTTTTAAGATTTGACTGTAATCATTGTTTTCTATGCCGCTCATGGTAACTCCTTTTTTTACTTCACAAATTCACAAACGGCATATCCTCCGAAAACCTTTACACACCGCGCCCTATCCTATCCTATCCTATCCTATCCTATGAGGCATTATACAAGGGGTTTCAGGCATTTTAAAATTCATTTTTACAATTCGTAACATGTTAATTTTTACATCACTTGTATTAAGTATTGTTACGGTGTTCTTTAAAAAAAAACATTTTTTCAGTATGCTTGGTGTGTGTGGATAAATTCCCCACCATAATTAAGGAGAAAAATTATGCCAAAATTTAATTTGATGTCATACATCATGCCCCCTGAAGATAAAATGTTTTTTACTTACTTTCAGGACAGTGCGGAAATTTGCCAGAAAACGGCAAGGTTATATGACAAAATTATGCATGACCATTTAAACGATGAATTTAAAGAGAAAGCACTTAAATATAAGAAAAAAAGTAAATTTTCATACAGAGCGGTTTTAAAACAATTAAATAAAAGCTTTATAACGCCTATTGAAAGAGAAGATATTCAAACTATTGCAGTTCAGTTAAATAAAATTACCAAAAAAATTGTAAAAGCCTGTTTAAATTTGGAAGTGTACAGACTAAATGACTACACGGAAGAAATGAAAGAACAGGCTTTAACTCTGGTTCAGGCAACCGACAAACTGGCCGAAATTGTTAAATTGTTCAAAAAAGTTTCTGATGTGGAAAAAATTACCAAACTAAATATTGAAATGAAAGAAATTGAATCTCACGGGGATGAAATCCATCGCCGTGCAATGGGAAATCTGTTCTCCGGCAAATATGAAGCTCTTGATGTTATCAAATTAAGAGATATGTACAAAGAAATAGAAAATGCCTTTGATGCATGTTTTTACGTAACAGATACAATATTGAATGTTGTATTGAAACAGAGTTAAAACCATTCCGGTTTCAAAATATAGATGCCGGAACAAGTCCGGCATGACAAATTTTTATAAAAAAAAAGGAATTTTCATGTCAATAACAATTTTACTTTTAATAGCTGTAGTATTGGTAGCTTTAGCATTTGAATTCATCAACGGTTTCCATGACTGTGCAAATGCTATTGCAACCGTTGTTTCAACAAAAGTTTTGTCGCCCAAGCAGGCTGTATTGTTCGGTGCAAGCCTTGAATTTGTCGGTGCTCTGACAGGAACACATGTTGCAAAAACAATAGGTTCGGGGATTGTAAATGCTGACATGATTACTTTGACAGTAATTTTCTGCGCGCTTCTTGCCGCTGTTATCTGGAATTTATTTACATGGTGGCTCGGACTTCCGTCAAGTTCTTCACACGCTCTCATCGGCGGACTTTTAGGGGCTGCAATTGTTAAAGCAGGTGTTGACGTTGTTCATTTCCATACACTTATTGATAAAGTTATTATCCCTATGTTTACATCTCCTGTTCTTGGGTTTTGTGTCGGGTTTACCCTGATGCTTTTAATTGCATGGATTATTATTGTATTGAGAGAATCTCCGCAGACAGTTAACAAACAGTTTAGAAAATTGCAACTGATATCTTCAGGTTTGATGGCGTTGAGCCACGGTTCAAACGATGCGCAAAAAACAATGGGTATAATTACTCTTGCACTTTTAGCAGGCGGAGTTTTGCATACAGGGCCGTCAGGAGAGTTTGAAATTCCTATTTATGTAATCATTGCCTGTGCGCTAACCATGGCTGCCGGTACAATGAACGGCGGTTGGAAAATTATTAAAACGATGGGGCATAAAATTATAAAATTAAAACCAATTCACGGGTTTGCGGCGGAAACATCTGCTGCGGGATTAATTTTAACCGCTTCTCATTTTGGTATTCCATTGAGTACGACGCATGTAATTTCAACCGCAATTATGGGTGTCGGCTCAACATTTCATGCGCATGCGGTTAAATGGAGAATTGTAGGTAACATTGTTATTGCGTGGGTTTTGACAATACCTGCGTGCATGATTATCTCATCAATTATTTATTATTTAATTTATAAAATATTTTAGTTTCAACACAATTAACGGTTTGACAGATTTATAAAAAAGCTGTAGTATACATTTGTAACACGATTACCAAAAGATACTATAGGAGAATTTATGGAATTAAAAGACCTTCCGAAGTGTCCTGTTGAAACAACATTAAAACTTATAGGCGACAAATGGAAAATACTTATCATACGTGATTTACTCAACGGTACAAGGCGTTTTGGCGAGCTTAAAAAAATTTGTTCGGGAATTTCTCAAAAAGTTTTGACAACAAACCTGCGCGCAATGGAAGATGACGGACTTGTGCAAAGAAAAGTTTATGCAGAAGTTCCGCCGAGGGTTGAATATACCCTGACAGATGTCGGATACAGTCTTGCCCCTGTTTTAAATGCCATGGCAAGCTGGGGAACAGATTACAAAGTATTCCTGAAACTTTTGGAAAAACAAAAACAGGTATTATAAAATATTACTATAATTAACCCTGTAGGGGAATTTATTATTAACTTTTAAATTATATATAATACTTTACATAAAATAGAAAAAAATTTTTTACCATGTATTATATATGTAGGAGAAATTAAGATGAAATTACTATCCGCGATTCAAAATGTACTGCCAAGCCATAATGACAGAAATTTTGACGATGTACATCTGAAACTTCTTTATCCAAATTTGCATCCGGAAACAAGGGAAGAAGTTATTTATCGCAAAAACGGTAAATCTGTTGACAAAATTATTGAATTTGATATTAACACAAATTCAAAAATAAAAACAACTCATTACGACTATTTTAATGATAAAAAAATTCGTTCAATTGATGAATATGACAGAAAAACAGGTAAAAAACTAAGAACTATTAATTATGTTCTTTATAAATCAATTGATGAATACGATCCGAACACAGGCAGAAAATTAAGAACCGTAAATTTCAATATAAAAGATGAGAACAAAATTTCATCAATACAGGAATATGACCCTGAAACAGGTAAAATAGTTACAATATCAATATATAAACGCGACGGCAAGACCGTGAGTATTATAAAAAAAATTGACCCTGTTACAGAAAAAGTTTCAAGCTGGGTAAATAATTCAAAAATAAATTATAAACCTCTGGAACCCGGCAAACAAACTATACCGACAAGATGTTACGATAATATCAAAATGCTTGATACCAGAACAAAAGAAAATATTGCACAGCTGATTGATAATCTTTACAGAAATAACCTGAAATTTGAAAATATTTAGTTTAGAACTTAGTTCATAATTAACAAATTTCTTCTTCGCTCAAACATTCTTTTACAAATTTTGCGGGGTTATCAATAATGTATTGTAAATCGTCCGGATTTTTAATATATCTGTATTCATATCTTTCTGAATTTGCCGTAAAAGAAACCATACCGTAATCAAGTATTTTTCCCATTGATGTTTGCGTTACATCAAGCCTGTCAAGTTGTTTGAGCGGAATATCAATTTCAACCGGATTTAAGACACCGATTTTTATGTGTGCAAACTTTGTTGTAATAATGATTTTGTCGTAAATATAACGTAATATAGGATAAATTATTGCTGCAAGAATGCAAAAAACAACTACCCAGCTGAATAGACTGTGTGTATTCAAAAAAATGTTCCAAAAATAAACGAAAAATACCGGAGTTAAAACAATAGGCCAGAAAAGAGCCATCCAGTGCTTTTTAATATCATACAGTACAAATTCTTCCGCATCATCAGAAGGTAATTCATATTTGTCGTCTTCTTCAACTTTTGTGTTTTCGTCCTTAAAATTCAAATGAATTTCTTCAGAAGCATAAGTTTGCGGGTATTCGTCAATTAGCGCATCAGAGCGCAAATCACAGCCGCAGTATCTGCAAAAATTATCACTATCTTTAATTTGTTTTCCGCAATTTGGACAGAACATTTTTTTATCCCTTCCGTGAGCAAATTCTAGCATATCATTTGACTTTAGTCAATCAGCGGTATACCATTAAAGTTATGATTTCAAAACAAGAACTTTTAGAGTTATATAATTTAAATCCGGATGAACTATTAAACATTTCTTCAAAATACATAAAAAATGAAGTTGAATTCTGCTCGCTTGTAAACGCCAGAAACGGGAAATGTTCACAAAACTGCAAATACTGCGCCCAGAGTTCACATTACAGAACTCATATAGACGCTTACCCTTTAATAGAACTTGATGAAGTAAAAAAGGCTGCACTGGAAGCTAAAAGTCATAAGGCATCCAGATTTGCAATAGTAACATCCGGAAAAACTCCTGATGAAAGTGATTTTGATAAAATTATTCAAATGATAGAGGAAGTAAATAACGTTGAAGGATTAAAAAGCTGCGCTTCAATCGGGATTTTAAATGATGAACAGGCAAAAAGACTTTCCGAATGCGGTCTTAAAAGATTTCATCATAATATTAATACGTCAGAATCTTATTATCCGCAGGTATGTACTACGCACAGCTGGCATGACAGAATTAAAACCTGTAGACTTGTAAAAAAATACGGTATGGAACTTTGCTGCGGCGTAATTCTCGGGATGGGAGAAAGCATTGAACAACGTGTTGAAATGGCGCTTGAACTTGCTGAAATTCAGCCTGATTCAATCCCGATAAATATTTTAACTCCAATTCCCGAAACCCCGTTTGAAAACTATTATGACAAAATCGATGAAGAAAATATTTTGAGAACTCTTGCAATATTTAAAATTGCCAATCCAAATTCCATACTGCGTTTTTGCGGGGGCAGAATGAGACTTTCCGATGAAAACCAGCGTAAAGCTTTAAATACCTGTGTAGAAGGTTTAATGACAGGTAATTATCTTACAACCACCGGAAAAGCCGCGAATGAAGACATCAAAATGGTAAAAGAGCTGGGGAAAAAATTAAAAATAAACTCAGATTGATTAATTTTACCATTTTAAATAGTGAAAACCTTCATCAACATGCCCGACTTTATCTGTGCCCTTTAAAACTTATATGTAAAAAATTATTATAATCTCCTTTATTGTCTTCAAATTTGTCCGCAAGAAATGTCGAAATCAAAGGAATAATTATGTAATAAATTCCGCCAAGAATTAATGCAGGTTTTGCAACTTTTATTCCATCTATATACTTGCTTAATTTAGGCGAATTTTTGTTTACTTCAGAAAAGTTTTTAATAAATTTTTCTGAAGGTTTTGCAAGCATCTTATTAATTGCATAACCCCCTGCAATACAAAGCCCCGTTGAAATAGCCGCATTATACATGAGTGCTTTTTTCCTTGATTGTTCTATTTTTTTTGAGCGCGCTGTCTGATTTATAAATGCAGCTGTAGCAGCCGCGTCAGTCAAAGAAATTATATGCTGTTCAAAATTAGT
The DNA here is from genome assembly GCA_944324015.1 of Candidatus Gastranaerophilales bacterium. Classification (GTDB taxonomy): domain Bacteria; phylum Cyanobacteriota; class Vampirovibrionia; order Gastranaerophilales; family Gastranaerophilaceae; genus Stercorousia. Next base: position 64,378 of record CALUUR010000001.1, on the reverse strand, counting down.
TTTGTTAAATTTTTCTGACATCTTTTGGATAAATGATGTGTCCATTGCTTTTCCGATTAATTTGGAAAGACCTTTTGTTCTGCTGCCTGTGAACGAGATTTGTGTATTTTTCTTCTCATTATCCGGTTTTTTGTTAAACAAAACTGACATAAAAGGCGGAATTAAAGAACATGTCATTATTGATTTGGGAACTGCAATAATAAAACCTAAACCAAGTTTAAATACTTGCGTTGCAAACTTGTATTTCCCTGACGATTTCAGACTTTTTTCTCCGGATTTTAAATTGTCTATAGTAGATTTTTTAAGATATTCATAAGGTCTTTTGTCAATATTTTTAACAGCATTCGCAACCGGAGATGATGCCGCAAGCATTAAAAAATATCCAACTGCACTTGATGCAAGAGACTTTGCACAGGCATATTTTTTATTTTCAATATCCGTTTTAGGAGTTGCCATAATTGCAATCGGACGTGCAACAGTTGAAAGAGCAAGTGAAGCTGTCGCCACAAATAACGAACTGTTGTCTGATGCAAATTCCAATCCTTTTTTCAAAATTTTGCTATTATAAATCGCCTGTACTTTCATGTAAATTCATTATACAATGCTCATAATGAAAATCACAGAATTTATAAAAAAAGAATTGCAGGGCTGGCAACCGTATGAAATTGGCGGTTTAACAGTTGTCCTGGTGATAATTTTGATGAATGCATTTATATTAAAAGACAGTTCGGCTGCAATTATTAATGCAATATGCGGAATTTTATATACAATTATCGCGGGTAAAGGAAAAATTTCCTGCTATTTTTTTGGTCTAATGGGTTCGGGATGTTATATTTATCTTACATTTAAAAATGCCCTATGGGGGAATATGTTTCTTTATCTGTTATATTATATCCCCATGCAAATTCTCGGAATTTTCCGCTGGAAAAAACATCTCAAACAAGAATCTTGTGAAATAATAAAAATAAAATTAAATAGTAAGCAGCGAATTACTCTTGCTGTTTTTGGCTTCATCGGGTGCTTGATATCTATCGTACTATTAAACTATTTTAACGATAAAAGCCCTATAATTGACGGAATTACAACATTTTTATCAATTCTGGGTATGTATTTAACAGTTAAACGTGCTATAGAACAGTGGGTAATCTGGGGAGTTGTAAACGGACTTTCTTTTATTATGTGGTTAAATCTTGTAATCCATGGAACAAAAGCCTATTCTACAGTTTTAATGTGGGGAGCATATTTTGTTCTTGCAATATATTTTTATATGCAATGGCAAAAAGAACTGAGTAAATAATTTAAAATATATTATTTACAAAATCAAACGTTTGTTTTATAATTACATCATGGCCTATCACAATTAAAAAGATGAAAATTCAAAAGCAAGAATTTTAGAGGCGGCAACACAACTTTTTGCACAAAAAGGGTTTGATGGAACAAGCATTAGAGAAATCTGCAAAAAAGCTAATGTAAATCTTTGCATGATTTCATATTACTGGGGCGGAAAACAGGAATTATATAATGGTATTATCGACAATTTGATTGAAAAACAGATTGAATATTCCGTAAATTTTCTTGATTTAAATAGAAATCCCAAAAGTATGAGCGTTGATGAATGCGCTGATTTGCTAATGTCTATATCCGAAAAATTCGTTGATTTTTTCTATACAAACATTTCTTCGGATTTGATTGTAATTTTGTTAAAAGAGCAGCAAAAACCGGATTTTATAGTCAAATCTCCGGTTCTGGATTATATGAGAGCTGTGATTGCAAGAGTTTTAAATAAAGAGGCTGATGACAGACTTGTTATATTCAAAACTCTTTTTATGCTTTCTCAGGTAAATTCTCCGCGTATTCTTCCGGCATTTTCCCTTAGACTGCTCGGGCAGGATGATTTTTGTGAAGAAGATATTAAAATTATAAAAGAAAATGTAAAACTTTATATTAAAAGCGTTATAAAGGAGGGTGCAAATGAGGGTTAAAAAACTTCTCCTTGTATTAATTTTGCTGTTTACGGCACAAAGCTGTTTTGCGGTTGATATTCAGGAATTGAATATCGAATTTTTTAAAAGATTTAATGATGAAAACTTAAACTGCCATATTCAGGATGCATTGAATAACAACCATGACTTGAAAAAAGCCGGTCATGTTGTTGAACAATACCGCCAGCAGACAAAATATTCTCTGGGGAAAGAACTCCCTTCATTCAGTGTCAGCGCAAATTATCTGGGGATAAAAGTTCCGCAGTTAGATAACTTTATGCTAAAAGAAAATGCTTTCATTTTACCTTTTATGGCAAGTTATGAGGCAGATTTACTTTTGAAAAACAGGGATAAAACAAAATCGGTAAAGAAAAGCTGGGAGGCTGCAAAATTTAATGAAAAAGCAATTTATTTAGCACTTTTAACCGATGTCGCAACTGTTTATACAAATATTCTGCAGTATGACGATTTGATTGAAAGACAAACAAAAATTGTAAAAAATCAGGAAGAAATTTTAAACAGAAGCATTAAAAAATATGAACGCGGAGTTATAAGTTTAACTGAGTTGAATAATGCTAAAAAAAGTGTAGAAGCAGGCAAAAGTTCTCTCGAAAAATTACAAAAGGAACGCGAAACCGCAATGATGCAGCTGGCGGTTTTGACAGGTAATTCCTCCTCAAATATTGCCGATATGAAGGTAGGGAATCTGGAGAGTTTTGAATATTCGGGTGTAATCCCTGACGAAATAAGTTCTGACGTGATTTTTTCAAGACCTGATGTAAAAATGGCAGAGGCAAATCTTGAAAAAGCAAAAATTGATGTAAGAGTTGCCAAACGGGAATTTCTTCCAAAATTTATAATATTCGGACAAATCGGCTTGAACGCTTATCATTTAGATACATTATTTAATTCAGCATCACAGATGTTTAATGCAGGAATTTTACCTTCAATTGACCTTTTTGCGGGCGGGAGAAAAATTGCACTTTTAAAATTAAGAAAATTTGAATATGAAGAAGCTTTAAATAGTTATCAAAAAACAATTTTAACAGGTATAAAAGATATGAATTCCGGACTTGTTGAATACAAAGAAGCTCTCCAAAACTATAATGAAAGCGTAGATCGTTTAAGTATGCAAAATAAAACATATTCTTTGATGAAGGATAAACATTTTATAGGTGCGGCAAGCGATTTAGATATTTTGTATGCAAAAGAAGCATATTTAATGGTAAGAAAAGACGAGGTTTCAAATAAAATTAATTCATTAATTTCAACAATTGGACTTTATAAAGCTTCCGGCGGAGTAGATTTATATAAGATTAATGAGAATATTTAATTAAATCTTGTTAAAACTTTTATATCTCATTAGGATTAATATTTACTGAAACAATTTAAGATTGTAATATGCGTTTTTTACACTTTAACAGTAAAAATGAGTATTCTATAGACCACCCAAAAATTTACAAAACATTAAAAAAGATATAACTTATTAAAAAAATTGATTTTTTGTATTTCTTTATTTCTTTTCTTAATTCTTCCGGCAGATTTGTTAACGTAAAGACAATTATTTAACTTTGTGATATTGTAACAATATTGGATAAATTATTATGCGTTATTTAGGAAATAAAACAAAATTATTAAATTTTATAGAAAGTGTTATAAATAAATATGATATTAAAGGAGAAATTTTTGCAGACTTGTTTGCAGGAACTTGTTCAGTTGGAGATTATTTTAAAAACAAATATACAATCATTGCTAATGATTATATGACTTTTTCTAGTATTATTTGTAAAGCTAAACTTTTAAACAAAGCCAAACCAAAATTTAACAAATTTATAAAAGCACATAATACAGATCCATTTTCTTATTTGAATAACAAACATTATAAAGAACAATCAAATTATTTTATATTATATAATTATACTCCTAAAGCTGATCGAATGTATTTTTCAGAATCAAATGCTTTAAAAATTGATGGAATGCGTCTAGATATAGAAGAATTTTATAAAAATTATTTGATTGATGAAAAAGAATATTTTTATTTAATTGCATCCTTATTAGAATCATCTTTAAAAGTATCAAATACATCTGGAACTTATCAGGCTTATTTTAAGTTTTGGGAAGCGAGATCTCAAAAAGATTTTTCTATTGAACCTTTAGTAATAAATACCACTAAAACTTTGTACAAAAACATTATTTATAATATGGATACAAACAGGTTAATTAGAGAAATTTCCGGAGATATAGCTTATATTGATACTCCTTATACAACCACACAATACACAAATTCCTATCATTTATTAGAAACAATTGCGAAATATGATTATCCTGAAATATTTGGGAAAACTGGACGTAGGTGTAATCGAGAATTTTCTGGCTATTCTAATAAACAACTAGCTTTCATTGAATTTGAAGATTTATTTAGACAACTCCAATTTGAGCATATATTAGTTAGTTATAGTAATCAATCAATTATTCCATTAGAAGAATTAATTAATTTAGCAAAAAAATTTGCTGTTAATGCAAAAGTTTATATTGAATATTCAGATTACAGAGAATATGCAACAAATAATTTGAGCCACAAAAGTATTAATGAAAAATTAAAAGAAGTAATAATATATTTTAAGAAAGATTTAAGTATAAATAAGTCTCCTTTAAATTATTCCGGAAGTAAAGATTCTTTATTACCATTACTGTATAAACATCTGCCCAAACATATTGATACGTTTGTTGATGCTATGGGAGGCGCTTTTAATGTAGGTGCAAACATAGTAGCAATGAATAATGTAGTTTATAACGAATATAATAAATATGTGTATGAAATTATTGATATGCTGCACAAAACCTCTTGCAAAGAGCTTATTAAGAACATTGAACAGACTATTAAAAGTTTTAAATTAAGTAAAAAAGATAAAAACGCATATCTTTTATTAAGAGAGGCCTATAATAAGAATAAGCACCCATTACTTTTGTTTGTATTGCAAATATATTCTTTTCAAAATATGATTCGTTTTAACAACAGCCAACAAATGAATACTCCTGTTGGAAATAATGAATATTGTGAAAGCATTAAAGACAGGATAGAAAAATTTAAGACAAAAACGCCTAACATCAAATTAATATGTGGAAAATATCAAAATATTAATTTAAAAGAATTTCCAAAAGACACAATATTTTATTTTGATCCGCCATACTTTATTACTAATGCTGAATATAATGATGGTAAAAGAGGATTAGATGGATGGGATGTTTATAAAGAAACAGAATTGTTAAATTTTCTTTTAAATATTCATGAGAATGGGTATAAATTTATGCTTTCTAATGTAATAAGTCACAACGGAAAAATACACCATATATTAAAAGAATGGGTCGCTGAATATAATTTCAATTTAAGTATAGTTGGGAGAACCGGTATAAAATACCCAAGAGAGGAAGTAATAATAAAAAATTTCAGTATATATGAGAACAATGTCAATGTCTAAAATAAAATTAGTATTAAATGAAAGGAGTTATCCTTCAAAATTTAATGAAATTAAAGATATAAATGCTCCTGCTTATGTATCTAAAATTAAATATATTGAGTCTTATATTATTAAAAGTATCAATGAGTACAATAATAAATTAAATATTTCAGAAATTACATATGAAAATCTGGATACACAATTTAGTAATATACATACTAGCAATTTTACAGGTGCAATTGTTGAAGAAATTGATATTTTAGATTCACAAAAAGAATTATATGCACAAAAAGATTTTTATGTATATTCAAAAGAAAATAAATTTATAGCAAGAAGAATCGTAGAATATGTTTTTATTTCTTTACCAACTGAAGCATCCAGAACAGCTTTTTGCTCTCAAGTTATATTTCCGACTTTAATTGATTACATACAAACGTATATAAATTCTCCTAGTTACTCAGCTGCTAATCATAAATTTATGTTTATAAATATTGTCAATGACAAAATTACATCAAAATATATTTTAAGACCATTAGCTGCACTTATTAAAATTGGAATGGATTATGTTGACGTTTTTAAAAAATCAATATTAATAGAAGATATTCCCAATGATTTAAAAACTTTTATGCAAAGATTTGAAAATAATTTTGATAGTAAATACGATTCTTCATTACAATTATTTAATTCAAAATATTATTCTATTGATTTTAAAAATAAAATTTTAAAAATAAAAAAAGAATATATTGAAGATAATATTGAACAAAAAAAGAACGGTTTCTATGATTTTAAAGGAAGTAGCGAAAAGTTCTATTGGATTACAATATATCCTACTGCTATATTCGCCTATAACTCAAATTTTACAGTCGATTATTCTGAATATATTGAATTTTGTGATAAATATGATAGAAAATTTAATAATAACAGTGATAAATTTTCAAGATTTAAATTTTTTATAATATATTTTAAAAAATACTTTAAATAAAAAGGAGATTTATAATGTATGAACAAAAAATATATTTTGGAGCACCGGGAACTGGTAAAAGTTATTTAATTAATAAAAAATTATCAGACGAAGGAATATCTCCTGATAAAATTTTTCGTGTAGTTATACACCCTGAATTTACTTATTCTGATTTTATAGGACAATTATTGCCGGAAACAAATAGCGGAGAAAATAAAATAACTTTCTCATTTAAAGAAGGCCCATTCACAAGAGCATTAATTGAGGCGTATAAGGATACCAGCAAACCTGTTTATTTGATAATTGAAGAATTGTCTAGGGGAAATGTTGCGGCTATTTTTGGAGATATTTTTCAATTATTAGATCGTAATAAACATTTTGAAAGTCGCTATCCTATTAATAATAAAAATATTGCAGATAAAATAATTACACTTAACGGAGATAATATCATTTTACCATCAAACTTTAACATTTTATGTACAGTAAACACAAATGATCAAAACGTATTTCCAATGGATACTGCATTTAAAAGACGTTTTGAATGGGAATATGTTGCAACCGAACCTATTAAATCTGATGATAATACTTTCAATGTAAATAAAAATAATCCAAGAATATTTTTAACTACTGATACAGGGGAGCAACAAACAAACTGGCTATCTTTTTACACTAAATTAAATGAATTTATAATTAAAGAGATGGGTAAAAATGAAGATAGACAACTTGGACAGTTTTTTATTGAATTTGATGAAGAATTGATAAAACAAACATATTCTACTGTAGAAGACACACAAAAAATTGCTAAAACAAAGATTAATGCAATCATAAAAAATAAGTTATTATTATATTTATGGCAAGATGTTCAAGGATGTTATATATCTAATACGCAAAATAACTTATTTAATAAAGAAATTAGTACATACGGAGAACTATATAAGAAATATGGTAATGAAAAGGTATTTAGTGACGAATTTTGTGCTAAATATTCAAATATTTATGATGATGCAAACTTTTATTAGGAATAAAATATGATAGTTAATTATGCTAGAGATGGAGAAGAATGTATTATTAAGCAAATCTTACAAGAAGGTTTCATGCTCAATACAGATAAAGATATTACAAAATTTTCATCTGATGATAATGAACAATTCCAAACAAATAAAACTAATTTTAATTTTGTAGGATTTATAACAAATCAAAATAACAATCTTTTTATGGTTATCCCTAAAGGTTATAAAGTTTCTAATCTTGAAGATGATGCTAAACTAATATTTACAACAATTCAAAAACATAAACAAAAAAATCCAGACAGATATATTGGGAATCAATATGGAGAAAAATATATATCTAATTTTCCATTTGCTGCATTTTGGGGAATTTATAATTACTATAATAAGTTTGGTTTGTATCACGAAATTATTGAAAAAACAAAACCAAATATCAATGGCAAAATAAATTGGAAAGTTACACTAAAGCAAACAAGTTTTTATATCATAGATAATGATATATTTATGTTTCCATACTTTTATTCAAAAAAATATAACTTAAATACAATAATCACAGAATGCATGATTTATGCAATTGACTATACAATTAATAAATTTCATTGTTTATTAAATATAGAAGGGACAGGAAAATGTTTCCCAGAATATGACTTTTTAAATAATAAAGAAAAAATAATAAAAATTTTACAAAATGCTAAAACTTTAACATTTAATGATACTTCAATAGAATTATTAAATAATTTAATAAATTTTTTTCAAAATCTTAATCAAGGTGGTACTTATTATTTTAAGACATATGTTTTTGAATATTTATGGGAAGATATTGTAGTTCAATATTTGAATGATAATTTTGTAAATATTGATAATAATAATCTTATATTTAATACAAATAATACAGATAAGAAAAACTTTACAAAAGCTACTTTTCACCCAAATGCTATTAATAAAAATCATATTATTGAGCCTGATTTTTATTATACTGAAGGTGACACGCAATATATATTTGATGCTAAATACAAAAAACATATTAGCGGAATAGATTATAAGCAGGTTTGCTATTCATTATTTTTAAAGAATATTAAAAAGGATTTATCCTCTGAGAATATGTATAATAAAACATATTCGGCGTTATTAATTCCTGATGATTATACTCATAGTAAATTGCACTTTAAAATAGATCCGTTATACAATAAAGAAATAGGGAATGTTGACATTATAGAACAATATTTAGATATTAAAGAAATTATGCAATGGTATATCAATCAATAGAACTGTTACACACACCTAATATTTTTCAGATAAATTTTTCTTAGCAAATATTTTCTTTTAGTTCTTTTGTCTTTTGTACTTCTAATTTGTACTTAACACATCCGGTTTATATTTAAGTAAGTTATTCAATGAATAGAACAACAATTGGTTTATGGGTACTTTGTTTTCCCTATCTGTTAAAATTTTGTATTTTGCAAATCCTTGACATTAAAATACAACTTCATCACTACTCTCCATAAGATAATGTATCATAAACTTTTGCAACAATTTTCCAATCACCGTTAATCTTATTCATAATTAATAAATCTGTGAATTTATACCCGTGCCAATTATCTTCAATAACCCTCACTACCGCAATGGTTTTTTCTAATGTAATAACATCCACTCTTGCGACATAATCATCTGTGCAAGCCCCCATTTTATCTATAGTATCGTAGAAAAGTTGAATTGAACCTGATTGATATTCTTTTTCATTTAATTGACCATAGAAGCTTGCCTTTTCATAAAAATAAGGTTTTACAATTTCACTATTACCATTTTTAACAGCTTCAATAAATTTTCTTGCTAAATTCTCAACTGTGTTGAATTCTTCTATTTGTTCTCTCATATAATCCTCCTTTACTTTTTACAAGAAGCATGATAAACTTTAGCGGTAATTTATTCAAGTACGGATATTTAGGTAACCTACTTACTTTAAAGGAACCATTTATGGAAAAAGAAGAAAAAGATTGCATAAATAGTGTTGAAAGTTTTGAAGAAACTGGATTTAATTATACTCTATCTCTAATAAGCGGAAAATATAAACTAACAATTTTATATGCTCTATATAGACATAAAGTAATTCGCTTTAATCAATTACAAAAATATTTAAAAATGATTTCACATAAAACATTAAGTAATGTATTAAAAGAACTTGAAGCGGATGATTTAATCATAAGAAAAGAATATCCGCAAATTCCTCCTAAGGTTGAATATTCGTTATCGGAAAAAGGGAAATCACTTATTCCTATACTATATTCATTATGTGAATGGGGAGAGAAGCATAAAATTTAAAACTTTTTATAGTAACCGGACTTTATTTACTTAAAATGTCAAATAATCGTTTTAGCCGTACAAGTTAGATTGTGAGGGCGAAATAGACTATAACATTGGTTTTAAAATAGAAAATTTAAGTCAATTCTTGGACAGTAATCGGACAATGATGACCATCAAAAGACCATTTTGTAACATATAAAACGATTACTTCCGACTGCTAAAACTTAAACACAAAGCCAACTTTGCCGAATAATCTTTTTATGCGTGCAGATAAAATGTCCCGTTAAATTACACTTGACATTAAAATACAACAGCTATAAAAGAACACTTGGTTTGATTATTTGAGACAGATAGTTTGACTATTTTGTGCATAGAAAATAAAAATTTTTAATAATTAAGCAATTTTTATCAACAAAAATACTTTATATAAATATACGGGGAAATATAAGAGGAAAACGATGAAATCAAGATTACTAAAAAAAGTTGTTAGTACAATTTATGATGCTGCAACCAAAGGAGATTTTAAATCAGCACATAGTAGATTACAGAAAATGCGCCCTATGCAACAACGTAAGGTTTTAAATGTTTTTAACGAACAAGCATTTAAAAGACTTGGTGTAGAAAATGGAGCAACTGTAGTTGCGAATTTTGCCGGATATAGAGGCCTTCAGCAAGGTTTGAAAGCTGTTGGCGGAACGCAGGGGATGACTGAACAAATCAGCCAATCTATAAATGGGTATATATCAGAAACTTTGGGAAAAGCCTCAAAAGAAGTGCTGAAAGAGTTGCCACAAACAAGTCTTGATTGGCTAAAATTAGGATTGAAAGAGGAATGGATAGCGATAAAGAATTTTGTAAAAACTCCTGCAAGCAAATTTAGAAATTATGTAAAAAATAAATTTAAATTATCTAAATCAACAAATTCTACTAATACAACAGTACAGGCTCAGTCTGCTAAGAAATCTCCAATAATTTCAAAAAATATTCCAAGTGAATATAAATCAATTTTCGCAAATTTGGAAGGCAGAACTGGACAGGAATTTGTTGATACTGCATATGGAAATATGGTTAGTCATATGAAACTCAATGGAATAGCACCTAAAAAAATTACTATTAACGATAACGATGGTATTATCTCTGTAACTGGAGGTTATGATTATATTAACAATACTATTGGATATTCAAAAGGTTTTTTAGAAAAATTAACACCACAACAACAAATGAATTTAATATCTCATGAACTTAAGCATTGCGAACAATTTAGTAATATCTTAAGAACAGAAAATATTGGGGTAAAGGAATATGCAAGGGTAATATCCGAAAATAGTCTAAAACGAGCATTAGATAAATCTTCTTTTGAGTTTATGCTAAAAAACAGGTATGAACAGGCATTAAAACAGGGAAAAGGAGACGAATTTATCAAAAAAACAATAGATAGTTGGACCGAAAAACTTATTCCTGAAATTGAGACTAATTTTTCAGAAGTATTAAAATTGCCTAAAATAAAAGCAAACTCACCATCAGGAATTAAAGCGGTTCAAGATTTGAAGGCTATGAAAAATTATGAAGGACTTGATGCGTTTGGTTTTGGTTCAGAAAACTATAGAAACAATCCATTAGAAGTTGAAGCATATGCCTTCGGTGATAATATAGAAAAATTATTCAAAGATTTTATATCTTTACGTTGAAAAAATTTCTTTATGTATAGTTTAATTTTTTGAAACAAATTCAAATTACTCAAACTACTCTTTGATTACTCAGTGGTGAAATTGGCTTGTGGAGTAAAGATAAGGTTATTTTGTAGAAAAATAAAATTTCTATGTGACCATTAAAAGAGTAAAGTGAGTAATTTAAAATTGAGATACTCAAACAACTTCCAACCGCCCAAAAGCTGGATTGCTTCGGGCCATTCGCCCTCGCAATGACAGAAAAGCTCCCGCCCAAATTACTCAAAAAAGTACAACAGCAATAGTGGGGAAAAACATATAAAAAGGGTTTTAGTAAAAACCTAAAACCCTTGATTTTATTGGTAGCAAGGGAGAGATTCGAACTCTCGACCTCACGGGTATGAGCCGTGCGCTCTCACCAACTGAGCTACCTTGCCATATATTGAATTTTTTGCGGTTCAGCTTCTCAAATTTTCCTTTAACTGTCGCCGAGTTAAATCTTCTCATAAAAAATTTTAAATTTCAAGCATTAATTTCCATATTTACTTTCCAGCTTATTCATTGCAGTTTCTGCATTCAGTAATCTTCCGCAATAAACGCCATTTACATTCAATTCATCCGATGTTTCCATTAATAAATCAATAAATTCCTGCGGTTTTAAATCCTGTTTTATACTTAAAAAAGTATTATATAAAGTACCAACAGCATTTGACCAGCATAGACCTCCATCAGCACCCTCATATTGAATACTTTTACCATCGCCGTGAGCTATTGTTAAATGCTGTTGAGGAATATACAAAAACTTTGTATCTAAAACTTCTTTTTTTATATTTTTAAAATCATTTTCATCCTGCCACGTTACTAAGCTATAACTTTGGGGAGAATTTACATCACCCTTTGGATTTCTGTCTGTTCCGTTTAAACTTATGCCGTACAATTCCTCTGTATTATTAGAACAAATAAATATACCTTCATCTATTGCTTTTCTGCACAGGGCTATATTTTCTTCATAATTTGGGTTTTGCGGATAAAAACCGTAGCCTATAACAATTGTTCTAACCTTTTTATCATCAGTAAGAGTTTTATTTTTTTCTATAATATCATTAATTGCTTGAGCTAATTGATTTGTCTGAACTTTTGGATCCATATCAGTTACGCAATAGTGAACTATTTCTGCATCAGGCGCTGTTTTATGCATTATTGAAAGCATTGCTGCCACATGCCATGACGGATCTTCACTTGAATTTATATTTGTCCCAATATCTATTGATGATTTGAATTTATCATTATAAATATCATGGGGACAGTATTTTTGGTCTAAAAGAGCTGCCGTTCCATAACCTGTGTAGCCTTTTTCATGCAAACTTTCAATACCGCATCCCATTTTATCCATATTTCGTTTGTATTTGTCAAAAACAGCTCTCTGTTCGTCAGACATTGTAGTATAATCATCAATAACCAAATTTAAAAGCTGTTCATCCGTCAGTTTAAGTTTAGATATATCAGCACCTTTTGCATCTTTTACACCTTCTGTCGCGGCATCGGGAATATCATCATAAGTTTTTATATCTTTTGTGTACAATCTAATATAATTTCCGTAAAACATATATCCACTCCTGTCATCATAAAAAACAGGCTTTATACCTTTTGATACAAGTTTGGAATGCATTTTGTCAAAACTGCTTATATTTTCACTGTTTTCATTATTATGTTGAACAGTTAACCCCTGAATAAGAAAAGAACTCATATCAGTGTCCGGTTTCAGCATACTTTCCCATACAGAGCCTTTTATATTACTATTTTTTAGCTCCTGTTCGGAAATTATTAAGTCATTATTTTTGTCAACTGATTTAAATATATTTAATAAAGAATTTATGTCCATCGACTACCTTTTTGTTATTCTTTACGGCATAAAATGAAAAAACTTTAATTATAATTTTTTTTATTATAATATTTCATAAGAACTTGTCAAAAAAAGGTTATTTTTTATGATTACCGATATGACAAAGGGAGACCCCTTAAAACATATTTTAGTATTCTCGGTTCCGCTGTTAATCGGAAATATTTTTCAACAGTTGTATAATATTGCCGATCTTGTAATTGTAGGGAGAACACTCGGCGTAGAATCCTTTGCGGCAGTCGGGGCTGTTGCGCCTTTGTTTTTTCTGATTACATTCATTATAGTCGGTCTGACAAACGGTTTTGCTGTCGTGACAGGACAAAGATACGGGGCTAAAGATATACAGGGCGTAAAAAATTCTTTTATAGTATCAACGGTCTTAAGTACAGTTGTTACTCTCGTTTTTTCTGTTGTTTGCAGCGTTTTAATTAATCCGATATTACACTTGATGAATGTACCTGAAAATATTTATCATAATGCTTTCTGGTATGTAGAGATTATTATTATCGGTTTAATTGTAACAACATTATATAACATGCTCTCCAGTATAATCAGAGCTCTGGGCGACAGCAAAACCCCGCTTTATTTTTTAATTGCGGCATCACTATTAAATATTATCCTTGCTCTTGTGTTTATACAGATTTTTCATCTCGGTGTTCCGGGCTCTGCCATTGCAGTAATCCTGTCACAGGCTGTTTCGGTCCTCTTATGTTTATATTTTATCAAATATAAGTTCCCTATACTTCATATAAAAAGAAGTGAGTGGAAAATAAAGTTTGATAGTGATTTTCGGGAATCTGCTTATGAACATCTGCGTGTGGGTGTTCCTATGGCTATTCAATTTTCTATTATAGGTTTAAGTGTTCTGGTTATACAAAGTGTTTGTAATTCTTTCGGCTCAAATGTAATTGCAGCATTTACAGCGGCGTTGAGAATAGAACAGATTGCAACAATGCCTATGATGTCATTCGGGGTTGCTCTGGCAGCTTATGTTGCTCAAAATTTCGGGGCAAGAAAGTTTAAAAGAATAAGATTAGGTGTTATTAAAACTTCCACAATAAATATTGTGATAAGTATTTTAATGGCATTTATTATGAGGATTTGGGGCACTGATATTATCGGGGCATTTATCGGAACTTCTACAAAAGAAATCATTGATATTGCGCATAAGTATTTGCTGATAAGTACAATATTTTATTTTTTCCTCGGGCAAATATTTATTTACAGAAACGCTCTTCAGGGTATGGGAGAAACCTTGTTCCCGCTTCTGGCCTGTATTGCCGAGCTTGTTATGAGGATTTTTGCGGCGATATATCTCGCTATTAAGTTCGGATATATAGGTATATTTTATGCAGGGCCGATTGCCTGGATAAGTGCGTCTACTATAATGTTTTTCGGATATTTCGGAAGTATGAAATATATTATCTATAAAGTTAAAAATAGATTACACAGCTACTTGCAAAGTTAAACGTTTTATGACAGAATTGCATAAAAAGTGGTATTATAACGGAGGTCTTATATGTCAACTTATATTGAAGATGTTTATGCAAGGCAGATTTTAGATTCACGCGGCAATCCGACGGTTGAAGTTGATGTTAAATTAACAAACGGCGTAAGAGGGCGTGCTGCTGTCCCATCCGGTGCTTCAACCGGCATTTTTGAGGCGCTTGAACTTAGAGACGGCGACAAATCAAAATATATGGGTAAAAGTGTTCAAAAAGCAGTAGATAATGTTAATAACATTATAGCCCCTGAACTTATAGGCGAAAAAGCTTCCCACCAGAAAGAAATTGATACATTTATGATAGATATGGACGGTACTGAAAACAAGTCTAAACTCGGTGCTAATGCTATTTTGGGTGTTTCGCTTGCGGTTGCAAAAGCTGCTGCAAAGGCTTACGGGATGGCTTTATACAGATATTTAGGCGGTATTAATGCCCTAACCCTGCCTGTCCCGATGATGAATATTATAAACGGCGGAGCGCATGCTGATAACAATATTGATTTTCAGGAATTTATGATTGCACCTGTCGGGGCTGAAAGTTTTTCTCACGCTATTGAGATGGGCTGTAATGTTTTCCACACATTGAAAGGTGTCTTGAAAAACAAAGGCATGGCTACATCAGTAGGCGACGAAGGCGGATTTGCTCCAAACTTAAATTCTAACGCCGAAGGCATTGAAGTTATTCTAGAAGCTATAGATAAAGCCGGCTACAATACAGACCAGATTAAAATTTGTCTTGATGTGGCATCATCCGAGTTTTATGAAAACGGGAAATATAACCTTAAAGGAGAAGGTAAATCTTTTGATAACAAAGAAATGACCGACTTTTTGGATGAGTGGGTTAAAAAATATCCGATTATTTCAATAGAGGACGGTATGGCAGAACAAGATTGGGAAGGCTGGGAAATGCTGACCAAAAGAATAGGTTCTCACTGTCAGCTTGTCGGAGATGATTTGTTTGTAACAAATACAAGAAGATTAGCAGACGGAATAAAACGCGGAGTCGCTAATTCTATTCTTATCAAGGTTAACCAAATCGGAACTTTGTCGGAAACTCTTGATGCAATTTCAATGGCGCATGCGGCAAGCTATACAACAATAATTTCACACCGCTCAGGAGAAACTGAAGATACATTTATTGCCGACCTTGCAGTTGCCGTAAACAGCGGGCAGATAAAAACCGGTTCCGCATCACGCTCTGACAGAATGGCAAAATATAACCAGTTATTGAGAATTGAACAAAAACTCGGTTCAGCTGCAAAATACATTGGTCTGCAGGCGTTTAACGGACAAAAATAGTATAGAAAAATGAAACATTTTATAAGATGCATAGTCCATTTCTAGAGGCTATGCATCTTTGCATATATACCTATAACAAAAAAATCTCCTCTGTTTGACGGATTAAAACATACTTCCTGTAAGTTAAAATATAAATGGGTTAGTAATTATCTTTTAGGAGTGGCTTTTATGGAGGAAATTTTTTATCCGCAAAATAACGGCGAAATCTCAAATTCAATTACCCAAAGTTGGACTGAACAGGCTATGGAATGTTATTCCATTAAATGCGACTGCTCAAAATGCTCTCTTAAAAATGGAAACTATTCTTTCAAATGTCAGATGCCGAAAGTTATTGATATTCTAATCGGCTCTATAGGAAAACCTCGCATCAACCCCGCGTAATTTACAGCTCCTTTTATTTAAGAACCATATTTCACAGACGGATTTATAAAAAATCCGTCTTATTTTTATTGATAAAAGGCAAAGAGGTCAAGCTTGTTTAGATCTTATGTAGCTACATAGGTAGCACAAAAAAAACGCCGATAAGTTCGGCGGTGTAAATGTATATGTATTGTTATAAATTTTTACTATCCCAAATCTCGGCAGCCGTTCTTCTTAACAGCAAGCGGTTATTTTGCAAAACCTTCTTTGTGAAACTTCATCAGTTTTGCAAGATGCCATTCTTTTGCATCAAGCTCATCTATTCTGTTTTTTATATCTTCAAGTTCTGCTAACAATGTTGTTAAATCTTTGCGCGGCGAAACCTGAGACGTAAAATGCTCCTCATCTTCGCACCACGAAATAGGAAAACAATTGTTTTCAAAAAGTTCTTTGTTATTCATTGCACACTCCTTAGTTGAAATTATGCGTTTTCTTTCTTCTGATACTGTGTGATAAAAGCATGAATCATATCCACAAGATCAAAATTTCCGTATTTAAATGCATAAGGCTTATTTGAATATTCGCTTTCTGTTATTCTTTGTAAATCCCTAACTTGCTGATAGTCAAGTGAATTAAAATCAAAACTTGTCATTTCGCCGTAATCTACCATTAAATCTTCCATATCTGTAAATTTTTTCTCTTCCATGAGTACACACTCCTTATAAAATCTGTCAACAAAATGTATATCGGTCTGATTATCAGAAAACTTTAAAAAAATTTTTAACTTTGTTACATATTTTTACAAATCATTCATTTAGAGGTTTGACTTTTTATTGAAAATCATTAACATGATGACAAGGTAACAATTGAGGGCGTAGTATGGCTAATAATAATCTTCTTGCCGGTGTTTATGCCGGATTAACAAATACTTATTCATATCTTGCTTCACAATATCCGAACGGTTTGACACTTGAAAATCTAACCGAGGCAAGAACAAAAACGACCAATCTCGGAGTTCTAAACCAAACATTTGCATCTTATCTCCAAAATAATTTTGGTACAATTGATAACGATGGTGACGGTATAATTACAGCGGATGAAATGAACAATCTATCAAATAGAATTTCAACACAGGGGTTGACAAGAGCAGAGTTGACACAACTTTATGCATCAGGCTGCTCCGGTCTTTCTGAAAGCACAATGTCAAAAATTCTTGAACATTTTGATGAAATGGATACAAACCATGACGGCAGAATTACAAGCGCCGAAATATCCGCTTATGATATAAATTGTGCAAGAATGGAAATGGAAGATAAATTCAATAACCAGCGTGCAACTGATATGTCCGTATTTTATGGTGATAGTTCATCTTCTGCGGACACATACAGTCTATTAAGTTATAAATATAAATCTAACAATGATTAATACACTACGATTAGCTTAGTAACGATAATGTCGGAAAGGAAATGACTCTTCGGGGTCATTTTTATTTGGCTGTTAATTGTTCAAAAATTTGTTCGTTATAACGGTGGTCTTCTGCACTAAAAGGTAAAACAATTCCGCCAAATTGTTTTTCAACATTTTTTATAACATTCAATGTTTTTGATTTCGGGACGTAATCCATTTTTGTCACAATAGTAAATATCGGAAGATTATAAGCCTCAACCCATTCTCTCATCTGAAAATCATTTTTTTGAATTTCATGTCTGCCGTCAATGAGATGAATTAATGAAGATATTTGTTCCCGTTTAAGTAAATATTCTTCCAGATATTTCTGCCACCTGTTTTGTGCTTCTTTGGATACTTTTGCATAGCCGTATCCGGGCAAGTCAGCTATCATAAATTTATCAGAGAACTGGAAAAAGTTTATCAATCTGGTTTTCCCCGGAGTATTGGAAGTTTTTGCAAGTTTTTTCCGGTTTGCAAGCGCGTTTATAAACGAGGATTTCCCGACATTTGAGCGCCCCAAAAGCGGGAACTCAGGCAGTGTGTAAGGAGGACACTGCGAGAGTTTTTCAGCGCTTATTAAAAATTTTGCCTGCATATATTTTGTAGCCATATATCTATAATATCATGAAAGTTAATTGTTAAAAATTAATATTGGAATCCACAAGCTCGCTCAAGCTGACATCAAACAGCTCGGCGACATGTTTTAAATATAGTATTGACGGATTGGTTAATCCCCGTTCAATTTTGCTGTAATAGCTTTTATCAACATTTAATTTGTTGACAACTTCATCCTGTGATAATCCTTTTAACGAGCGTAAAATTTTGAGTTTTAACCCTATTTTTTTTAGGTAAGAAGTATCATCCATTCATTAATTTTAGTAATTTGACAAATTTTTAACAATAGTTTATAATAATATAAAATAGTTTATAAACTATTAATAATGTTCATAATACAGTTTTGTATGGAAATAAACAAATGAAAAAACAGGGTTTTACTTTAGCTGAAGTGTTAATCACACTTGGCATTATTGGTGTAGTTTCTGCTTTAACTATTCCGACATTAATCTTGAAACACAGAAAACAAGTTATTGAAACATCACTAAAAAAATCTTATTCCATATTATCACAGGTTTTAGAACGTTCAAAAGCTGAAAATGGCGATGCTGTTAATTGGGATTGGAGTTCTTACACAGCCTCCCAAAGAGATTCATCAGAACAATTTTTTCAAAAATATTTCTATCCGTATTTTAATGTTGTTAGTCGGGCCAAAGCATACGGTCAGAAAAAAGATTTATCTTATCTGATATATTCTTCAATAGCCGACAAATCAGAAAACCCGAGCTGGACTTTTAATAATGGAAATAATGCCGATTGGGTAGAACTAGCAGATGGTAGTGTTATTTTATTTAGTTTTCAATACACGGGCAGACATATTACGTATGGAAGTTTTCATGTAATACTTCCAAGTGCAAAAAATAAGAAACAATTAATAATGGGGAAAGATATTTTTTCTTTTACAATAAGAGAATATGGCGATGATATTGTAATTTCACCTTTTAATTATCCGACCAATTGGTCCTGCAAATATATAGATGAAAATAAATCAACTTTTTTAAGAGCTTGTAGAGGAGAAACGACCAGTGACAGCGGTATTTCTCCTACAAGTTACTGTACCTCATTAATTTATTGCAACAACTGGAAAATTCCTGATGATTATCCAATAAGGATTTAATTTTTTGTTGAAACCCTTTCTTTTTGTTTTTTTAATTTATTCTTAAACAAAACCTTTTGAAACAGGTTATACATTTTTTCGCTGTTAACAACCGTTATTTGAGTTTTTTTATTGACAAAATCAACATTTACATAAGGTTTCCGGGTAAATATATTGTTCTCAATGCTAACAAGTTGAAACAGCCCTTCAGTTAATACACTGATGGGCTCTCTCAAAAATATTTCAAATGTTTTTCTGATATCGAATTTTTTCATATCCCTAATAATTTATTATTGCGCTTTATTTTTATATTTTTCTATTTTTTTAGTTACTGCATCTTTATCAGACGCGTTAGGATTCATTGCCAGATACTGTTGATAGTATTTAACAGCACCTCTGTAGTTAAGTTCTTTTTCATACGACATAGCCTTAAGTTTAGCAATCTGTGAGCTGTTGTGGTAGAAATCTATAGCACGGTTGCAGTATTCAATAGCTGATGCGTAATTCTTTTCCTGATATTGTCTTTGTGCAATATCAAAGAATTCATTTGACTTGATTTCACACAGATTAATATACTCTATACCGTTTTTCGCAATAACATTGCCCGGATCCTTCATCAAAGCTTTTTGCAAAGCCTGTCTTGCTGTTCTGAACTGTTTGTTATGTACAAGAATTTCGGCAAGGTATAAGTCATCATCAACGGAAGTTGAGAAATTTATAGCGTTTTCAAATGTATAAACCGCATCTTTTTCTCTGCCCATTGCAAGATATGCTTCTCCTTTGATTACGCTGTCCATAAGATTGTTGCCTGCAGCCTGAATAATATAGTTAAGGCTGTCTTTTGCAAGCGGAGCCTGATGGACAAGTCTTGCAAGCTTCAACTTTGCAAGATGAAGTTTTAAATCATCCGGACACTGTTCAATGGCCTTATTTACGTAATCATAAGCGAGATAAACTTCTCTATTTGTTGTAATACCTTCGTTTTCGCCCCTTTCTTTAGCCATTTCATAATATGTGTTAGCAAGTCCGATTATTGCATCATCATTGTAGTTTTCATCACCTACGAGTTTTGAATAGTAATCGAGTGCCTGATCGTATTTTTTAATATGAAGCGCCATATTTGCAATTTTCAAACGACCTTCTGTATAATTCGGATTAATTGCAATAGCGGTTTTTAACTGTTCCATTGCAAATTCTTCATCCGCACGATTTTCATAAATTGTTGCAAGATTAAGATAGGGTCTTGCGTTTTCCGGTTTTACAATCTGTGCTTTCTTGAAAGAATTTATTGCGGCAGCCTGATTGCCCTGTTTCAAGTATAATTCCCCCTGTAAAGTAAGAGCAGGGGAAGAATTCGGGTTAACATGAACAGAGTGGTTAACCCATGTTAAAGCTTTTGAATAATTCCCTCTTCGGGTTTCAACCTGCGCCATGTGATACCAGGCTGTCGGGTTGTGGGAATTGTACTTCATAGCTTTCATAAAATAACTTTCGGCAGAATCCAAATTGCCGTTCATCATTTCTACAACACCAATATTGTCGTAGGCTGTTGCAAAAGAGGGATTAATTTTTAATGCAGTATTAAACAAATCCATTGCATCGTTTGTATTACCAAGTTTTAACGTTGCAACACCCATTGCATTGTATGCTTCATAGTATTTGCTGTTTAAATTAACTGCATTAACAAATTCTCTCAATGAAGAATTTATAAGTTCTCTTGTATTTTTAATATAGTCAACATCTGATGATGTTGTTCTCTGCAGGTAAACAAGCCCTTGAGCATAATGAAGCGTAGGGTTTTTTGGATATTGTTTAAGCAGTTTATCGAGTTCTTTTTGTGCAGGATCAAGTTTGTGCTGTTTTGCCATAGAAACTGTTCTTAAGGCAAGGAGATTAATATCATTCGGTTTTAAGTTAAGCTGTTCGCGTATTTTGTTATCAGCTTCCGCGCAGTGATTATACTCAATAAGTCTTGCAATTTCGGGGTAAATCTGGGTTGCGGATTGTGCATTTGCAGCAGCTGTTTGTTTTGTGCTGTTAGCTGTATTTTTCTGCACCTGAGCTTGAAGTTCTTTTGCATAAACATGTGAAGATAAAGCAGCCATAACTACAATCGATGATACCAATAATTTTTTATAATTCATGTTTTCTCCTGCAACTGATTATAAGTTGACTATTTTACTTATTCTAAAAATATTGTATAATAGTATTCATAAAAAAGCAATAATGTAAACGGTGTAGAAACATGGGGATTAACACAACATCAAAACAGGATCTCGAAGATTTTAAATCGTATATAATTGCGGAAAAAAATTTTTCTAAACATACGGCAAAAGCTTATTGTTCGGATATTTTAAGTTTTCTTGTCTGGATGGATGAAGTTTCCTGCGAAGATATTGACCTTCCAAAAATCAGGGAATATCTGCATTTTATCCAAAAATTCAATTATAAAAAGACGACCCTGGCGCGAAAAATTGCATCATTAAGAACGTTTTATAAATACCTTTACCGCGAGCGCAAAGTTGACTCAAACCCTGCAATGAGCCTAACAAACCCCAAAAAACCAAAATCATTGCCGAAATTTTTGACTCCGGATGAAGTCGAGCAGATTTTGAATAATACAAAAATTGAAACTCCCGCGGGATACCGCAACAGAACGATTTTGGAATTGTTGTGGGCAACAGGTATGCGTATATCGGAATTATCAGGATTGAATTTCGGGGATTTAAACCTTGAAAATAATGAAATAAGGGTTTTCGGAAAAGGCTCAAAAGAACGCATCATCCTTGTTACAGACAGGGCAAAAAATTATCTTGAACGTTATATTGAAACTGCAAGAGCGCTTGTGCCTAAAGGTTTCCCTGCCCCGCCCGAGGATGAAAATTCTCCCGTTTTTATAAACAACACCGGTTACAGACTTCAAACGAAAACAATAAGAAACGTGATAAACGACGTTGTGGAAAAAATAAATCTTCCGAAACACGTTACTCCCCACGTGTTCCGTCACAGTTTTGCAACCCATTTGATAGAAAACGGAGCGGATTTAAGAGTTGTGCAGGAGCTTCTGGGACATGCAAGCATTTCAAACACGCAAATTTATACCCACGTTTCAACCCAGCATCTGAAAGAAGTTTATAACGAAGCCCACCCGAGAGCGTAGGAATGTGCCGTTCCATCCGCCACTCAGGTTTGCATTAGTGCCTTCTGTCATTACTAAAGTTCTTATCATTCTAACTTCTTCCTATCTCCTAATTTTTTCTTGCACAAAATTCAAAAATCGGCTAAACTCATTTTATGGATGAAGTAATTGAAAAATTAAAAGAAATCGGGCTTAATGAATACCAGTCAAAGGTCTATGTTGCGCTGTTAAAAAAATTCCCTGCAACAGGTTATGAAGTCAGCAAACTTGCAAATATTCCGCAGTCAAGAACTTACGATACGCTAAAAGTTCTTGAAACAATGCATATTGTAATTCCTTCCAATACAAAACCCGTGACATATACCCCAATAAAACCGAAAGAATTAACAAAGCGTTATAAAAGAAGGCTCGATTCAACAATTAACTTTCTTGAAAAGAAATTGCCGGACTTAAAAGAAGAAAGCTATACCGAACCTGTTTTAACAATAACAGGAAACATCAAAATTTACGATAAACTGATTGAAATTGTTAAAACCGCACGCAATAATATATTTGTTGCACTATGGGCGCAGGATTTTAAATATCTTGAACAGCATCTTCTTGACGCTTATAACAGGGGACTTGATATCAAAATAGTAAAGTATGACAAATTTATCTGCAATTTTGGAACCGTTTTTGAACACTCAACAATATCAATGCTTGACCACTACAAAAACGACAAATTTATCTTTCTGACAGCAGACAACAGCGAAGGTATTTTTGGAGTTACAAACCCTATTAAAAATACACAGCCAAAAGTTATCTGGACAAAAAATACCGAAATTGTTTTTCTTATTAAAGCTTTCAGCGTTTTCAGCATGTATCTTGTGGATATTGAAAATAACTTCCCCGAACAGCTGCGATATTTCTACGGCGCAGGCTTAAAAAAACTGCGTGATAAAATTTTACATTAATTTACTTTCAAATAATCTATGAAAGATGTATAATTTTTTTTGTAAGGAGATAGTGATGTACGGGTATAGTTTTGAATTAATCACAGGTCCTATGAGCTGCGGTAAAACTGAGGAGCTTTTGCGCAGAATTAGACGTTCAATTATTGCAAGGAAAAAAGTAAAAGTAATTTCCCCCGATATTGATACGAGAGCAAAAGGCGATTATATAGAATCAAGAAACGGCTTATGGCTGGATGCAATAAAGGTAAAACATGCAATTCAAATTATGAGTATTGTGAAACCTGAAGATGAGGTAATCGCAATTGATGAACTCCAATTTTTTGACAGCAATATTGTAAAAGTTATTTCAAAGTTGATGGAGGAAGGTAAAAAAGTAATCGGCACCGGTCTGGAACTTGACTTTAAAGGCGAACCTTTCGGAAGTATGCCGGAATTAATGTGTATAGCAACAACAGTGGACAAACTTCATGCTGTATGTATGAAATGCGGATGTGAAAATGCAACGCGCACACAGCGCCTTATTGACGGTAAACCTGCTGACAAAAATTCACCCCTGATTATGATAGGCGGGGATGAAACTTATGAAGCGCGCTGCATAAAATGTTATGAGCTTCCTGACGTTGAACTTGAAAAGAAAAAACGCGGTTTTAAACTCTTAAATTTTGAAAAAATATAAATTTAATCGGTTATTTGCCATTTTTCAAGAAGCCTGTTCAGACGTCCGCGTTTTTGAAGATTTCCGATAATATAATCAACCTGTGTCAAAATTCTCGCGGATTCAGGTTCTTTTCTGAATACAATGGCATAAGGCTCTTTTGAGTAGCGCTTTGGAAGAAGTTTAACGGATTTATCCTTTATTGTATAACCCAAAAGCATTGTATCATCGGCAACTATGCCTTCCGCCACTCCCCGTTTTAATGCATTATAAGCCGCATCATAATCTCTGTATCCCAAAACCTGTATTCCGGGGACATTTGAACGTAAATTCCTCTCACTTGTGGAACCGTATACTATTATTAGTTTTTTATTTTGAAAATCCTGCAGACCAATAGCATCACTATTTGACTTAACCATAATAGCCTGACCGGCCGTATAATAAGGGATAGAAAAATTTAAAATCTGTCTGCGCTGATTAGTTACAGACATTGCTGCAATAAGCATATCCACTTCACCGGATGAAAGTTTTAAAATACGATTTGATGCAGTTACAGGAACAAATACAACCTTATTTTCACTTCCCAGAATTGATTTAGCAATAAGTCTCGATAAATCAGCATCAAAGCCCTGAATATTCCCTCTTTTGTCTTTAAACCCGAAAGGTGCTGCATCCGTACGTATGCCTACTATAATTTTATCTCTTTTATAAATATTGCTTAAAACATCCTGAGACTGCTCTTTTTTTGAACATCCGGAACATAAAAAACATAACAACACAAATACAAAAACAATTTTTTTTATCATACCAGAACATAATACAGAAATATTAGGCGAAAGTCAATTATAAAAAGCATTGTCAATATTCAAATAGCCTGCGTGGATAACCGCTTTTGGCAATGTTTCTTATAACAAATGAAGTACATAATCAAGTATTAGTTTTTTAAAAAAAATTTTTTGGGTTTTTTTGAAAAAAGCCCGCAACACAAGGAGGTAAAAATGACTATTAAAAAACTTACTGTGGCAGCTGCAATTGCCGTTGGAATAGCAACGTGTTCCTTGAATCAGGCAATGGCGGCTTGTCCTTGCGCAGCTCCGGAAACTCCGGCACCATGCGCAGAACCTTTACCTGTAGTTACAGGTCCTGCATGCCCGTGTGAAACCACAAAACCGAACACATGCTCAAAATGCAAAAAAGCTATGCCTGATTGCGACTGTCAAAAACAGGATCCGTGTGAAGATCCGTGCAAAGACCCTTGTGATCCTTGCGAAAAGAAATCTGACTGCGGCTGTCCTGATGAAATCAGCTGCGATGAACCGGCAGAACCGGCTTGCGCAATATGCCCGCAGACAGGCAAACCAGACAGAAAAGATATGAAACAGGTTTACGGTTATCCTAACGCAATCTACGGTACTAACAACTATGTAGGCCAGCCTGCAAACTCAATTTTCTCAACAGATACACCGATTGCTTCTACACCGCGTGTACTTTCTTCAAACGTTAACGGTACAACTATCTCTTCACAAGGTCAGGTTACAGGCGCAGCAACAGAAATGCCCTGCCTTAACGAAGCCCCTACACGTCATAACGGTATTCCTATTGACAGAAATGAACGTTTAATGGACGGTAACAACTGTCCTATAGACTTCCAATCTACAAACTCAATAGATGCGGTCAGAAAATCTTTTGTTCCGTATGAAATTCCAAACCAAATAATGCAAACTACAGGTGCTGCCGCAAACCTGGGCGGATGCCAGTTTCCCGATGTTCCGAACGGTTTCTGGGCAGCATGCGACATTGATAAATTAGCTATTAACGATGTTGTAGTAGGTTACCCGGACGGATATTTTAAACCTAACAGAAATATTTCACGTGCAGAATTTGCTACAATACTTGTTAAAGGTTTCAACCTTGACAAATGCGATATGCCGAGAGAAGGCTTATTCAAAGACGTTCCTATGAGCAACTGGGCCAATGCCGCAATTGCAAAAGCTGTTGATGAAGACCTGTTAAAAGGCTACCCCGACGGTAACTTTAAACCAAACCACCCTGTAACAAGGGTTGAAGCCTTAACAACAATTGCTAAAGGTATGACCTGCGACATTGACCAGTGTAAGGCTGATGAAATCTTAAGCAAATACGCAGATGGTGCTTCTATTCCTAACTGGGCAAGAATTCCGGTTGCAAAATCACTTGAAAACGGTGCTTTGAAAGATTCACCAAACCCGAATATGATTATGCCGAACAAAGAAGCTACCCGTGCAGAAGTTGCTTCTATGATGCAGACAGTCAGAGTTGCATTAGGCTATGACACTAACCCGAAAACAGCTAACAACATCTGCCCTGCTTGCCCTGTAAACAAAAATGCTTTCGTTGAACAGGAAGAAATCGTTAAAATTCCTACTTTAAAAGTAAAAATGATTGACCAGTTAACAGCAAAATCATCTCACGTAGGACAGTACTTCAGAGCAAACACTCTTGAAGACGTAACAATCAACGGCGTAACATATCCTTGCGGTTCTACCGTAACAGGTCAGGTAGTAGAAGTTATCAGACCTTCAGGATGTGACAAAGGTGCTTTGAAACTTTCATTTACATCAATTAAAAACGGTGATTGCAAAGCTCAATTACCTAAACAAATCTTACAGGCACAGGTTAACAAATCAAAACAGGTTAACCCTGTTGCAAGACTTGTTGAAATGCCGTTCACACTTGCAGGTTCGTTAGTCGGTGTTGCAGGCAGAACAGTCGGCGGTGTCGTAACAAACCTTGGTAACGCTGTTGAAAATGTATCTAACGATGCAGGTTACATGTTAGGCCACGTATTCCAGGGACAATTCGGTGCTGCTGCACGTAACTTAGGCGACGGCTTATGGGAAACAGTTAAAGCTCCGGTTGATGTTACAAGAACTGCTCTGTCAGGTACAATGGGCTTGTTCCAGACTACAGGCGACGAATTTGCTTACCTTGTTGACCCGCGCGGATACAAAATCTCCGCTGTTAATCCAAGAGAACACATTACTATTGCATTCGGCTGTTCAGAGTAGCGCATTTACACAAAAATTGCGTGACAAGCACAGTACAATCTATTCGAAGCCTGAGGAAACCGGCACCCTAAAAGGTACCGGTTTCCTTTTTTAGAACCTAAACATTCTTTTTAATCTTCTTCATCAAAAGCAAAAGCGGAATAACTGCAATGGTCAGCGCTCCGAATACTCTGAAAGAATCTATAAACGCCCACAGATTTGACTGCTCAATAAGCTGACCGTACAAAGAATACTGAGCCATATACTGTGCAACGGTATGCTCTGCATATCCCGCCAATGCTCCGGCAGTTGACTGAACGTGCTCGATAAATGCAGGATTAAGTTCGCTTGTTTTGCCGACAAGCATGTACTGGTGCACCTGCGCAAATCGGGTAAGCATTGTAGCAACAAGTGAAGTTCCGACAGCACTTCCGATATTTTTCAAGAGGTTTTGAATACCGGTGGCATTTGTCATCTGTTCATTTTTCAATGTATCAACCGACAAATTCATAATAGGAACCATTGCAAGCCCCATTCCCATTCCCATAAAGAAATTCGGGATTGCAATATTCATATTGGAAATTTGAAGGTTTAAAGTACCAAAAACAAGAGTTGATCCGCCAATTAAACCCAATCCCGCCATTACTAAAAACCTGTTATCTATTCTATTTGAAAGAGTTGCTGTCATAAGCATTGCAAGCATACTCCCAAAACCTCTAGGCATCATCGTGGCTCCGCTTAAAAATGCCGTATAACCCATCATACTTTGTAAAAATTGAGGAAGGATTACAAGAGAAGCATACAAAACCGCCTGAATTACCACCTGAATTATCGTCCCCGCAGAAAAATTCCTGTCCTTAAAAACAGATAAATCAACCAGTGAATTTTTATTTGTTAACTGCGAATGGAAAAACAAAATACATGCAATCATAGAAATACTGAATGTCCATCTTATCCATACAGCCCCGAACCAGTCGGCATTGTTACCTTTATCCAGCACCGTTTGCAGTGTGACAAGCCATATTGTCAAATAAATAAAACCTTTTACATCAATTTTTACATTCTTTTGCCGTTTTGCATACGGCGGATCTTCAACGAGTTTATGGCATAAAAGAGCAGCAGCACATCCAAACGGAACATTTATAAAGAATATCCACGGCCATGTCCAGTTATCAGTAATCCAACCCCCGAGAACAGGCCCGATAATCGGTGCAAGAATTACCCCCATACCAAACACTGACATTGCAAGCCCGCGCTTTTCTTTCGGAAAACTTTCAATCATTATTGCCTGCGAAATCGGCAGAATTCCGCCGCCGCCAAAACCTTGCAAAACACGAGCAAATATCATAAATTCAATATTTTTTGCCATACCGCAAAGCATTGATGCTATTGTAAACATCATGATGCTTAATATAAAAAAATTCTTGCGGCCGCAAACCTTACTGAAAAAATCAACAGCAGGAATTACTATCCCTGCCGCAATTAAATAACTTGTCAAAATCCACATGGATTCATCCCTTGTTGCAGAAAAACTTCCAGCCATATAAGGAAGCGCAACGTTTCCTATTGTTCCGTCAAGAACATAGATAAATACTGCAAGCATTACGGGGATTACCATAATCCAGGGGTTAACCGAGGGCTTCCATTCCTGTGGAGTTTGATTATTTTCAGACATTAATATTCCTTTTTATAAAGTGAAGAGTGAAGCGCATTGTTTCTCTTCACGTTTCACTGTTTCACTATTCACCTAATTTGTTTTAGCTTTCTTCTCACTTTTTAATAAAAACATAAACGGAATTAAAATAAAACATGCAATTGCAAAAACTTTAAAAGTTGTCATATAAGCACACAGGGTTGACTGCTCAATAAGCTGATTGTATAACATTTTCCCAGCCATGTAAGTTGCATTCATCATATCACCTGCCTGATGAACAAAAGACGAAGCATAAGAGCTTAATCTGTCTGCAAAAATTGTATTTGTATCATGCATTGATTTTACAAGTCCGTTCTGGTGAACCTGTGATAATCTTGAAATCATTGTTGCAACCAGTGATGTTCCGATTGCGCCGCCTATTGTTTTAAGCAAGTTTTGGAAACCAGATGCATTAGTCATCTGATCGTTTCTTAATGTAATGCAAGACAAAGTTGTAATGGGCATCATTGTAAATACAAGACCTATCCCGAATACAATATTAGGGATAACAATATTCATCATACTGATTTCCAAATTCAAACTGCCCAGTATCCATCCGCCAAGCCCCATACAAAAAAGACCTATAATACCATATGTCTTATAACTTAAACGTCCGCCAAGTCCGCCGAAAATAGCAAGTGCAGTAAATGCACCAATACCTCTGGGCATAATAGCAAGACCGCTTGTAAATGCGTCATACCCCATCATATTTTGAAGTAATTGCGGGAGTATTGCTAATGACGCAAGTAAAACACCGTTTAATAAAATAAGCATTGTTGTTCCGCAAAAGAAATTAGCATCTTTCAAAACATCGAGCTTGATGAGAGGGTTTTTTCCTTTAATCTGTGTATAAAAGAAACAAATACATCCAGTAACGGCAATCACACTTAACCAGCAAATCCATGGAGCATTAAACCAGTCAGCATCATTACCTTTGTCAAATACAATCTGTAAAGGTACAAGCCACACACAAAGCCACAGGAAAGCAAATTTATCAAGATGAACATTTTTCTGCCTTCTTGCATAAGGCGGATCTTCCAAAAACTTTTTGGCAAGCGCTATACAGAAAAATCCAAAAGGTACATTAATAAAGAAAATATACGGCCATGACCAGTTTTCCGTAATATAACCACCCATAACAGGGCCTAAAATAGGAGCAACAACAACTACCAGACCAAAAACAGCCATAGCTTTGTTTCTTGCCTCTCCCTTAAAGCATTCCATAGTAATAGCCTGAGCCATAGGCATCAAACAACCACCGCCAAAGCCCTGCATCGCACGTGCTATTACAATCATACCGATAGAATTTGACACTCCGCACAAAAATGAAGCTAATGTAAACACAAATACCCCTACCATAAATAAATTCTTACGTCCGAGCAATTTACAAAAAAAGTCAATCATCGGAATAACAATACTGCTTGCCATTAAATAACTGGTTAAAACCCATATTGATTCCTGATTACTAACTGAATATGAACCGGCAATATGAGGTAATGCAACGTTTGCAACTGTTTCATCCAGTGCATACATAAATGTCGCAAGCATTACAGGCATAATGATAAGCCATGGATTATTTTTCGGAATCCATTCCTGTTCATTTGCGACTGCTGTATTTGTATTTTCTGACATCTTTGTAAATCCTTTTTATGGAAGGAGGTAAACTGACAGAGGTTAGGAAGTCTAGAGGGCAGGCTAATTTCATTTATAGATATTTTGGTAAAATTATTCAAAAACCTATTACTGATACCAGCTTGACATCCTGCCCTCTTGCCCTCCGTTTGCTTTAATAGCCTACCTCATATATTCCTACCTTCTTACCCTCTAATTATTTATTTTACTCTAACTTTCGGAACAACAGACATACCGGGGACAACATTGTATTTATCCGTATCATACTTTTCCGTAAACACAATTTTTACAGGTATTCTCTGTACAATTTTTACGAATGAACCTACGGCATTTTCAGGCGGGAATAAACTTGATTTAGCGCCTGAGGCACGCTGAATGCTGTCAACTTTGCCTTTGAATACATGGTCGGGATAAGTGTCGATTTTAATATCAACAGGCTGACCGGGTTTCATGTGACGAAGCTGGTTTTCCTTGAAGTTTGCAACAACCCATACGTTTTCGGGAACAATTACAAACAAAGGAGCGCCGACATTTACGTACATGCCTTTTTCGACACGTCTTGAAGAAACTGTTCCGTTTTGGGGAGCATAGATATTTGTATAGCTTAAATTAAGTTTTGCCTTATCTCTTAATGCCTTTGCTTCTTTTAAATCAGCATCGGCCACTTTATTTCCGCCTTGAGATAACAATGATTCTTCTGCCTGAGTTAAGTTTGCCTGTGCAGAATCGTATTTAGCCTGGGCAGCATCAAGAGTCTGTTTTGAAACAGCACCCTGTTCATAAAGTTTTGTATATCTGTCTAAATCTTTTTTTGCAACATCGATATTAGTCTGCATTGCCTTAAAGTTTGCTTTCGCATTTTTTTGGTCAAGCAAAATTCTTTCATATCTTGCCTCAGCCTGAGCCAATGCAACTTCATAATCAGCCGGATCTATTTTTGCAACAAGATCACCTTCTTTAACTATCTGGTTATCAGTTACATAAGATTCAATAATCTGACCGCTGACTCTCGGAGCTACCTGAACGGTTGTTGTTTCAACATAAGCATCGTCAGTTGACTGATACATTAACAAGTCATGTATAAAATATGCACCGCCGACTAATAAAACAGCTATAGCAGCACCGGCTATGTATCTTTTAAACGGTTTGTGCTCCTTTTTTTCCTCTTCTTGCTGAACATTTTGTTCTTCAACATTTGTATTTTGTTCTTCCATTTTCTACCTCTTATTAAATTATATATTTATCTCTGCTACTTTTTCCAGCTCAATCCTGAAAGATTTAAGTGTTTTCTGCACCCTATCAACATCTGCAGGATCAATTTTTCTAGTTAAACTTTTTAGATATGTTTCTATTTTTGAATCAATCATATTAAGTTCTTTTAATCCATTTTCGGTTATTCCCATTTTTTTGACAAGTCTGTTATTTTTTGTATCAATAAATCGTGTAATAAATCCTTTTTGTTCCAGTGAATCTAATATTCTGCCGGTGTTAGCCCTATCCTTTAATATAAACTTAGCCAAATCTCTCTGACATATTCCTGCATTAATTGATATAGTATCAAGTGCAGCATATTCATCCATGGTCATATCTAATTCCAGCTTTGTAAAAAGCTGAGATGTAATCTTCTTCATTAACCTTGAAGTTTGTTCTAATTCATAATATATGCTGTCTGTATAATGTATTTTGCAATCCGGTTTAGTTTTCATACTTTGATTATAATTTGTTTTATTATTTGTATATTATGTTGTAAAAAAAATATGTTGCATTTACAACAATAGTATGCTAACATAGTTATTGTAAAAAAGCAATAGGAAAAAATGAGGAAATTAAAAAAAGTGAAAAAGGTTATATCTACAGCATTATTGGCAAGTTTTTTGAGCATTAACACCATGCCCGTATTTGCCCTTGAAAATGAAAAAGCATCCACCGCTACCCCGAAACAATTCAAAAGCATGGTCAGCAAAAATAAAAAACAAAAAACATCAGATGATTATAAGTTTGCATATATTAACATGAGCTGGTGGAAAAATTTTAACGATGATCTTCTTAACAATTATATACAAAAAGCTGTTTTAAATAACTATGACTTAAAAATGGCAACTCTTAATGTTGAAGAATATTATCAAAATGTAAAAGCCCAATTTGCAAATGAACTTCCTTCAGCAGTCGGAGGTTTCGGGCCGGCATGGTATAAAGCTCCAGGAAGCACAAGTACTGATGCGGCATTTGGTGTTCCTATAATTGTTCAATATGAAGCAGATATTTTTTTGAAAAACCATAATAAAACACAGGCCGTAAAAAAACTTTACGAAGGTTCAAAACTTGATGAACGCGCAGCTTATATTTCAATTGCGTCGGCTGTGGGTTCTACATATTTTAATATTATTAATCTCGACAAAATGATAGAACTTCAGGAAGAAATTGTTAAAATCAGACAGGAAATTTATGATTTAATGATTGCAAGCAACAAAGAAGGCTTAACATCTACCGCTGATACCGTCAGAGCGAATAAATCACTGGTTCAAGGCCAAACCGATTTAATTGAGTTGAAGAAAAACAGAGAGCAAATGTTACATCAATTGAGCGTACTTATAGGAGAAAGCCCTGAAAATGCTAATGCTCTTGAAAGAAATTCGCTCGACAATATCAATTACAAAATCGCTGTGCCCTCACAAATTCCTTCCGAAATCATTACTAACAGACCTGATTACCTTAAGGCCGAATTGATGGTTGAAAAAGCGGGAATTGATGTTAAAGTTGCAAAAAAAGAATTTCTTCCGTCAATCAATATATTAGGCGGAGCAGTCTTTAACGCAGGCGACCTGGGAAGCTTATTTACCACAAAAAATATGCTTCTGGGGCTTGCAGGCGGAATTATGACACCGTTATTTCAGGGCGGATCGTTAATTGCAAATTTGAGATTGAAAAAAGCAACTTATGAAAGAATTTTGCAGAACTACTATAAAACAAACCTGACAGCAATTCAGGAAGTTAACGATGCGCTTGTTGCCGCAAAACTTGATAAAGATAAGATGCTTCAAACAGAACATCAATACAATTTGGAAAAAACCGATTATACATACAACGAACATAAATATAATCAGGGAACAATTTCCAAACTTGACTTAATTCAATATCAGGAAAACCTTCTGACTATTGAAAAACTTGTTGCCCAGCAGAAAGTTGAATGTATGACGGATGCAATCAGTTTATACAAAGTAACAGGCAGCAAACCTTATGACTATGTAAATTAAAACTTATGTAAACTAAAATCACATATAATCATCACCTCTTTACTTTAAACGAAATTTAAAGTAATGTGCCGGAAATCCTCACTGTTTCCGGCATTTTTTTGTGCTACGCACGTTGATACATTAAGTTTTTACAAAAAACTTATCCCTCCCTGATTAAGAAGAGTTAGAGTGGGTAACTACCAGAGGAACAGAAGACCGGAAGGCAGGAATGCAGGCTATTTTCATTTATAGATATTTTGGTAAAATTATTCAAAAACCTATTACTGATACCAGCTTGACATCCTGCCCTCTTGCCCTCCGTTTGCTTTAATAGCCTGTCTTTCTGCCCTCTTAGCTTCTGAGGGCTAATCTCCCGCTTATAACCCTGTCAATTCCTGCAAGGTCTTTAATTATCTCAATATCTGCAAAGCCGTTTTGTTCCATTAAGGATTTAACATCAGCAGCCTGACCTATACCAAGTTCAAACAGCAAATATCCACTATCGTTCAAAACTCCCGAGGCTTGTTTGGTGATTTTTTCGTAAAACTCAAGTCCCTTTTCATCTTTTGTAAAAAGAGCTTTTGGGGGGTCAAATTTCACTTCAATCTGAATTTTTTCTTTTTCACAAGGCGGAATGTAAGGGGGGTTAGAAACAATTATATCAAAACTTTCACCTGGTTTTACATTTGAAAAAATATCGGATTTTCTAAAAATAGCTTTGTTAAAAAGGTTTAGCCTTGAAGCATTATCAAGTGCCGTATTTAAAGCATCCGTTGAAATATCAAGCCCGATAATCTGACAGTCAGTATGTTTTGCAATCATACATGCAATACACCCGGAACCTGTACCGACATCAAGAGCCATTTTAAAATTATTTTTATTGATAATATCAACAGCTTTTCTTACAAGAATTTCCGTTTCATCACGCGGAATTAAAACAGAAGGATTTACAATAAATTTTTCTCCCATAAAGTCTGCAAAACCTGTTATATGCTGTATCGGCTGACGGGTTTTAGCGCGCAGCATGGCCTTTTCTTTGACCATTTCAAGTTTTTCCGGTGTTAATTTATTTCCCATAATAATATCTTTTGTACCGTAATTTACAAAATGTTCAAGCAAAAGTTTAACTTCAACATTTGCTTCATTAGGTTCAATACCGTTATCTGTCAATACTTTCAAAATCTCTTGTAAAGTTGTCATAAGCAATCTCCTTCCTTCTCACCAACAGCGGGAGAAGGTGCCTGTAAGGCGGATGAGGGGGAATAACTATTTAAGATCCTGTCTATCTCATCGCGGGCTTCCAGTTTTGATGTCAGTTCTTTTTTCTCTATATTATATTTTTTGCATAAACGGTCGTAATAATAAAGCTGTTTTTTAGTCGGAGCTTCTTTTGACATTTTAACTTCACGCAAAAACGCACGTTTTTTCTTTTCAAATTCTTTCTGCGCCTGAATTATAGGCTCCTGTTTTTTCTTGTAATCGTAGTATTTACGGCATTCTTTTAAATACAACAATGTTTCATCAAGAAATTTGTTATCATCCAAATAATTTTCAAGAAATTCAAAATGCGGGTTATTAATTTCAAAGTAGTATCTTTCATCCTCAAGAAATTTATCTAAAATATCGTTAACGCTCATATCAGGCGATTTTTTGACAAGCGCGCGCAAAAAATTACACAGAGCAGACTTCTGTGTTTTTGTCATATCCTGATAAATTTGATTTTTTACCTGATACATACCGCCACCTTTGTGGAAATAATTGATGTCTTCTCATAATTGAAGACCAGAAGATCAGATGTCAGGAGGTCAAGCCATTATCTGTGCTTCGCACAACAATTAACCTATGTAATTAGCTTGCTTTCCTGCCTTCCGTTCCCTGATATCATTTTTTAAATAAATCTTTCACACTGAATTTAGACATATTTTCTTTATGGAATTCGACAAATTTTTTCGCAATCGGATTTGTCTGGCGGGAAACAGGTTTTTCAGCCTGTTTTTCTTCGACAATCGTTTTATTTTCGATTACTGTTAAATCTCTCTTATCCATAAAATTATTATACCTCTATATTAATAAAAAAGTAAGCCTTTAAAAAATTGACTTATTTTTATATAAAAAGTATATAATTTTACATTTCTTTACTATAGACTATTCCATAAATTATTAAGAAAACTAAACTATCACATTTGCAATTTTGCTATTCTGAGGTTAAACACGCCTTCCACATCAACACCGTTTAAAATCTCTGTTATCAAATCATTTGGATTTAAATTTTTGTCAAATTCAGGCAAAATCCCGAGAACTTTTGTATTTGTATATTCCTCAACAAGCTTCGGTATAAGCTTTAAGTTTACATCTTCATTTATTTTAGGATAACTGTTCAATATAACGCCACGGACATTAATACCCGTTTCTGTAGCATGATTTATTGTAAGAAGTATATTATTTATATTTGCAGTCTTTGCAGAAACAACTAAAAGAAGAGGTAAATCTAACATTTTTATCATATCATCCTCCAAAAAATTTTTGCCTAAAGGAGAAGCCAGCCCGCAAACACCATCTACTATAAGACATTCGTTTATATCCTGAATTTTTTGAAAATCAGCAAGAATATTATTTTTTTTTATCTCTGTTTTTTCTGCAGCTGCAGCAAGGATAGGAGCTGAATTACTTTTAAAAAGGTAAGAAAAATACGTTTTTATATACGGATCAACAAATTTTACAAATAACAAATCAGGGGATTGAATATATCCGTTGTTTTCAACCGCACAAATATCAACAGGTTTATAAACTCCGCAGGAATATCCGAGCGACTGCATAGTAGCTGCAAGCCCCGCTGTTACAAAAATTTTATCTGAATATTCATCCGCCCCTGTTATAAATAAGTCCAGCATAAATTTATACTATCACGGCAGTATTTTCATTGTAAAGAAAATCTATACCCTATTCTTAATTTCTGTTAAACTAT
Source organism: Candidatus Gastranaerophilales bacterium (assembly GCA_944324015.1). Lineage (GTDB taxonomy): Bacteria > Cyanobacteriota > Vampirovibrionia > Gastranaerophilales > Gastranaerophilaceae > Stercorousia. Next base: position 27,483 of record CALUUR010000001.1, on the reverse strand, counting down.
CTCCGCCAAATTTTTGTAAAAATTCATCTGTTAGAACACAGGCAATTCTTGCCTCTGCAATAACCGAACAAGCCTCAACCGCACAGGTATCTGAACGCTCAAAGTGCGCCTCGCACTCTTGCATTGTTTTTAAATCCACAGTTTTTAAAGGTTTTGGCATGGTGGGAATAGGTTTCATAGATGCAGTAACAACCAGAGGCTCACCGTTTGTCATACCGCCTTCTATTCCGCCGGCATTGTTTGAATGTCTTACAATTTTGCCGTTTTCAATAAACATTTCATCATGATATTCGCTGCCGGACATTTTGTATGAATGATGATTTCCGATAGAAACAGTTTTAACCCCGGGAATACTCATTACGGCCTGAGCTATTTTTCCGTCAATCATTCTGTCCCAGTGAACGTATGAACCAAGCCCGACAGGAAGATTTTCAAAAACCACTTCAAATTTTCCCCCTAAACTATCCCCTTCCGTTCTTGCTTTATCTATTTCAGAGTGAAAGTTTTCGGGATTTTTTTCATAACCGATTTGAAGAATTTTTGATAAGCATTTTATATCAAATTGAGCTAAAATTTGTTTTGCAACCGAGCCGACAGCAACTTCAATTGCTGTTTTGCGGGCACTGGAACGCTCAAGAATGTTTCTTAAATCCTTATGGTTATATTTAATGCTTCCTGCATAATCTGCATGCCCCGGACGGCATTGTGTGAAGGATTTTTCTTCCGTAAAATCTTCGGCCATGACACTCATTATTTTCTGCCAGTTTTCGAAATCTCTGTTTTGAATTACAAGAGTAACCGGCGAACCAATAGTTTTTCCAAAACGCACGCCGGAGGTAATTTCAACAGTGTCTGTTTCAATTTTCATCCTGCCACCGCGGCCATAACCCTGCTGACGGCGTTTGAGATCTTCATTAATCATATTAATATCAATTTCAAACCCTGCAGGTATTCCCTCTATTATTGCGGTCAAGCATTTTCCGTGGCTTTCTCCCGCTGTTAAAAATCTGAATTTATCCAACATAATTATTTTTTGTTTGCATACTTAAGAAATATCTGTTCTTTTGTCTGCATCATTTCTTCCGTAATCTGCCATTTTCCGTTTATTTTTTTTACTATCATATAAGTTTTAAGCTTATAAGTTTCGCCTTTTGGTTGTCTTAAAGAGCTGATTTTGTAAGCTCCGTTACCGAGTGAAGTTACAGAAACGTTTGAATAATTATTTTTATAACCTCTTAATTTTGCTCCTGCCTGTCCTATTTTCATCTGTTTTATATAAGTTGCAGTGTCGGTGTTTACATCAACAAGTCCGCCGTCAGGCTTTACAACCTGTCTGATAATTTTTGCACTCGGCGAATACATTGTTGCAACAGCGGGGCTGTAAGTATTTGCTGCATTTACGTAACTGTTGAAAAAGTTTAATGCCTCCTGCGAATCATCTGCAAAAGCTTTTAAGCCTACTGTCAAAAGCATTGTAAATACAAACATTATTGATAATAATTTTTTCATTTTTTATTCCTTATTTACTACTACATATATATAACGATAAAAATAAAATTTTGTTCATTTTAATTATATCATATAAACCCCTGATGTCATTAAACTAAATATTTAGTAAAATTAATTATATGAATTTGCAAATTTTATCAGAATATCTGGACTATCTTGAAATAGAAAAAGGGCTTGCTCAAAACACTCTTGAGGCATACAGGAGAGATTTAGAAATTTTTTTTGAATACTGTGGTGATACAGGTATAGCAGAAATTCAAAGGAACAGAATAAATGCTTATATAAGAGATTTACATGAAAATCATTTTTCGCCCACAAGTATAATGCGTAAAATAGCCTCAATCCGCGGATTTTTTAAATGGGCATGTACAAACGGAATTTTGAAAACAAATCCCGCGCTTACTCTGGAACAGCCGAAAGTTCCGCAAAAGCTCCCGAAAGTCATGACGGTTGAAGAAATTAATAATCTGTTAAATCAGAATTTAAACAAGCTTCAAAGAGTAATTGTAGAGCTTTTATACGGCTGCGGGCTGAGAGTGTCGGAGCTTGTAAATTTAAAAACAACGGATTACGATTTAAAAGGAAAGTTCCTTGAATGTACGGGGAAAGGCTCAAAAGACAGGCTTGTACCGCTCGGAAAAAAAGCCGTAGAGGCAATAAAAAACTATCTGCCCGAAAGAGATTATCTATTGCAAAAATATAACCTTAATACTAAACAGTTTTTGATAAATGAGAAAGGGAAAAAAGTTAACCGTCAGGAGGTTTACACATTAATCCATGAATTAGGAAAAAAATTGCATAAATCCATATCCCCGCATACTCTTCGCCATACATTTGCCACACATTTAATAGAAAACGGCGCGGATTTAAGGGTTGTACAGGAGCTTTTAGGACACAGCAACGTTTCTACAACTCAGCTTTATACTCACATAAGCAAAAAACGTTTGAAGGAAGTTTATTTTGCAATTAACGGGTAATTATTTTACAAGTCCTTCTGTTTCGTTATACATTACCATATAAAAATCCGGACTTGTCATATTCGGATTTTTTTTCATAAACTTTTTTACATCAAAATTATCCAGATATTTATCCAGCTTTTTTTGAATCTTTTCGTTTTCTTCATGTTCACTTTTTAGCTTTGCAATATATTGTCGTGTCATTGCAAGAATTTCATCTTCGGTTAAAATCGGCTGGCCGCCGATTAAGACTTCATCCGGTTCATCCTCATCAATATATTTTTTTAATTCTTCTTTCGGGTCTTCTTTTTGTCGTCTGCCATTGCTGTCTGAAGAGGTTGAAGAAGATATTGCCCTGCTACCAAACGGGTTATTTACATTATTAAACATTAAGATGCCTCAAAGTTGTAATTTGCATTAATTTATACGGCAATTTCACAAAAAACTTTAATAAAATCATACGTTTAAACTATTTTAATAATTTTTACAGAGAATAATAAAAATCCTTAAGCAGTTTGCAGTCATCTTCAATATTCGGGCTTTCACACACTATTGCGCCTTTTACATTAAATTCTTTCAGAACTTTTAACAAATCCTTATAGTTCATATCTGATTCTTCAAGATTAAGGTGCTGCCGCTCGCCTTTTGCAGTATACTCAATTCCTGCAAGGTGCCCGTGGAAATTTTCGAGTGCATACCGGCCGATTTCTTTTCCTATCTTTTCAAGAACATAGGAAAATTCGTCATAAGTATTGTATTGCCCCGCAGTTCTAGCATGCAGATGCGAAAAATCAACACAGGGCAAAACCTGCTCAAATTCTTTTGAAAGATTTACAATTTCATCAATATCGCCCCATTGTGTTGCTTTTCCTGTTGTTTCAGGGCGAATCCAGACATTGATTTTTTCCCGCTCAAGAACATCAATTATGCGTTTCGTCTGTTTTTTAACCTGATTATAAACAGTTTGCTTATCCCCGCCCATATAAAAAGCTGCGTGGTAAGTTATACTGAAAGCTCCTGCCTGCTGTGCTACGGAAGCCGTATCTATAATTCTCTGAACGCTTGCGTCAATCTTGTCTTCTTCTTTGGAGTTAAGATTAATATAGAAAGGGCCATGAGCTGTAATTACAAAATCTTTAGATTGTTCTTTTACAAATGCCCTGTGATCATCATTCATTCTTACACCGTGAACAAATTCAAGCTCCATTCCGTCAAGTTTCATTTCTTTTAAGATATCAAATGCCGCAGGATAACTTCTCTTTCCGGTTCTTAACGGCATACCTGCAGTTATAAAATTCAGCCTGTCAAATACTTTCATCTTTATTCCTCAAATATTCCATAAAAATTATAGCATAAATTTTTCTCCGAATTTACAACATGGCGTTTTGTGCTATCATGAAATTATGGCTATGAAAGAGTGGAGATTTAATAAATACGAAGGGCAGGAAAAAAGTTTAATAAAAAGACTTTTAAACTCCAGAGGGGTAACCTCGGATGAGGATATAAATGAATTTCTTAACCCTCTTGAGATGAAACTTACACACCCTAAAGCTTTTTCTGATATGGAAAAATGTGTTGAAAGACTTTCCCACGCGATTGATAACGGAGAAAAAATTGTTATCCACGGCGACTTTGATGCTGACGGGGTTACATCCACATCTCTTTTATACAGAACTTTCAAACACCTCGGGGCTGACGTAAATTACTTTATTCCGGACAGAGAAAAAGAAGGCCATGGTTTTGACACAAAGGCTCTTGTACAGATTATGACAAAGGTTAAACCAAAAGTTATAATATCTTGTGACTGTGGAATTTCCGACGTTGATGCTGTTAATTTCTTAAACAGCTTTAAAATTGATGTAATAATTACCGACCACCATGAAGCTCCCGAAATTCTTCCGAAAGCTTACGGAATAATTAACCCGAAGGCGCCGGATGCACTCGATGAAAAACTTTCCGCAAAACAAATTAATTCTTTAGCTTCCCTTGCCGGTGTCGGAGTTGCTTTCAAAGTTGCACAGGCACTTCTTGAAAAATACAACAAACTTGATTTTATTTATGACATTTTGCCTTACGTTGCCGTCGGAACTGTAGCGGATGTTGTTCCTTTAATTGGTGAAAACAGATACTTTGTAACAAAAGGTCTGGAATTAATATCAAACGGAAAACACTGGGGGCTTTCTAAATTATTGGAAAGCGCAGGTTATAAAGGACAAATTACATCAGAACAGATTGCCTTCGGGATTGCACCGAGAATTAATGCATCGGGACGTCTTGATACTGTTGATGCGGCAATAAAAGTTCTTATTTCCGATAACAAACAGGAAATTGAAATGTCAATTCAGACTCTTAATGAGTTTAATAAGGTTCGTCAGGAACTTTGTCAGAATATTTTTGCGGAAGCGGATGAAATGGTTAAGGCCGAAAAGAACAGAAATCCTGCAATTGTTTTATTTAACAAAGATTGGCATATAGGAATTATAGGTATTGTTGCCTCTATGCTTGTTGAAAAATACTACAAACCCGCTTTTTTAATGACATACTCAGACGAAACCAAACAGTTCAGATGTTCTGCAAGAAGCATAGAAGGAATAAATCTTTATGATGTTATTTCAGCAAACGGAGAGCTTCTTGACGGGTTTGGCGGACACGCTATGGCTGCAGGCCTTGCATTCGGCGAAGAAAAATCCTCATTTGACACTGTGAAATCGGCTCTATGCAAAACCGTTAAAGAAATGTCGCAGGGCAAAGATTTAAAACCTTTCATAAATATAGATCTTGAGCTTATGCCCGATGATATTACGGTTGATTTAGTCGAGCAGATTTCTCAACTTGAACCTTTCGGAGCAAACAACCCGAGTCCTGTTTTTGCACTAAAAAATTTGCAGATAAAAGAAAAAAGGCTTATGGGGGAGAATAAAAACCACCTGAGATTAACATGTCAGGCAGGAGCTTCCGAATTCAACTGTATAAGATGGAAAGACGGTGATATATCCCTCGTAAAAGGAGATCCTTTAGATATTGCGTTCCATCCGCAGATTAATGAATATAACGGGGTTACAAGCGTTCAATTGATTATTGACGACATTCATTCACCATATCTGAAAGATGAAGAAGAAAATCAATTAAAACAAAAACTTTATGATCACCGCAAAAAAACAGATATCTTACCGCAGGTTAATGACTATGTTAAAAATTCAAAACAGAATATTCTGATTTTTGCGGAGAGCAAACCTGTTCTGGATAAATTAAAACCGTTTCAGGAACTTTTTGCCCGGACAATAACGCGCGACAATCTGCGCCCGTGTGATTCTCTAATGCTTTTTGATTACCCTGCTGACAGAGAAACTTTTGACAGAATTCTCGGTCAAACCAATCCGCTTTCGCTTCATTTCATGAACTATGATATTAAATATATGGATGAAGAAGAATTTTTGAAAACAGTCTGGGGAATGCTGAAATTTGCATGCCACAATAACGGCGGAAAAGTTGAACTCAGAAGATGCGCAAGTTTCTTAGGAAAATCATATAAGGTTTTTGATTTGTTATTCTCTATTTTGGAAGATACTGATTTAATAAAAATTAAAGAAAAAACAAAAGATTATTATGTAGTTGATTTTTCCGGAGAAGATGATATTACAAGAGTTATTCATTCTCCAAAATACACAATTTTAACAGACCTTATTGCCGAGTGCGAAGACTTCCAGAAAACAATGCTGGAAGATGATATTTATACACTTGTATAAACATCATATTTTTATTATTTTTTCCATGTTATAATAACCTTATGAGAAAACCGATTGTAGCAATAGTTGGCCGTCCAAATGTAGGCAAATCAACTTTTGTAAACCGCTTAATAGGCTCAAGAAATTCTATCGTTGATGATTTACCGGGCGTAACACGCGACAGAATTTATTTTGATGTTGAATGGCAAAACAAAAAATTTACAGTTATCGATACAGGCGGAATAATACCCGGCGACGAGGACGATATTATGCTGTCGATTTTCGATCAGGCAAAAATTGCCTGCAATGAGGCAGATAAAATAATATTTATCGTTGACGGAAAAGAAGGTGTAAACCCTGTTGACTATGATATTGCAAATATTTTAAGACAATCCGGAAAACCTGTTTTTCTTGCTGTCAATAAATCTGATAATCCTGAATCTTTAATGATGGTAAACGATTTTTATTCACTTGCAATCGGAGATCCGGTCGGAATATCTGCACTTCACGGTTCCGGCGGAGTAGGAGATTTGCTGGATATGGTCACAGAAGATTTTTCCGGAGATATTGAAGACACTAAAGAGTCAAGAATAAAAATTGCAATAGTCGGCAGACCAAATGCAGGAAAATCTTCCATTGTAAATGCTATTTTAAATGAAAATAGAGTAATTGTTTCCGATGTTTCCGGAACAACGCGCGACAGTATTGACAGTTATATTAAATATAATGATAAAGAATTCATAATTGTCGATACTGCAGGAATAAGAAAAAAATCAAAAGTAGACTGGGGTGTTGAAAAATTTGCGGTAGACAGAGCTATTCGTTCTATCAGGGACTGCGATGTCGCCCTTCTTGTAATAGATGCAAAAGAAGGTATTTCAGACCAGGATAAAAAAATCGCATCTATTATTACAGAATCAGGTAAAGGTTTGATTATCGCAATAAACAAATGGGATTTAATTGAAGATAAAAAATCAAACACGATTAACCGGTATAATAAACAACTTGCAAATGATATTCCTTTTTTGGAATTTGCACCAAAAATATATATTTCAGCAGTTACTAAGCAGCGTCTTAACAATATTTTTACCGAGGCTGAAAAAGTATATTCTGAGTGCACAAAACGAATTTCTACAGGACTTTTGAATAAGGTAATTAAAGAAGCCTACCTGCTTAATCCGCCGGCATCATCAAAAGGCAAACGACTCAAAATAATGTATGTCACGCAAACCGGAATTCAACCTCCTCATATTGTAATATTTGCAAACAATGCTGATTTAATGAAAGACCATTATAAAAGATATATTGAAAATAAATTAAGGGAAGCTTTTGGATTTTTCGGAACACCTGTAAAACTTTCTGTTAGAGAACGCTCTGACAAAAAATAATACCGCACAATAATTTTTTGTCTAAATATGTGTTGACAAAAAAATTTTTTTATGTTATAAAAAATGTGGGGTAAATGTATATTTATAAGTCTTGTCAAACGACGAGACTTTCTTTTTCGCTACAAACTTTTTTATTTTTTGTAAACATAATGTAACAAATTATATTTTTTATTAAAGTTTTTGAATAAATATACCGAGATTAATTTTACAGACAATAATTAATTGGAGGTACTTAATGAGTTCAAAAACTGAAAACGTTATAGTCATGGACTGTAACACTGTTGCCAATGGCATTATGCATGATATTAATGACATTGACAAAATGGAGAGAATGCTTAGCAGTGAATTGAGTTCAGCAGATTTATTCAGGATTGATAGTGCAATCCTTGCATCATTAAAAAATACAACAGACTTTTCAAGAGAGATGCTGTATGAACTTGAAACAGGAAAATTTGAAGCCGTGGCAGTTAAACCGCCAAAATCATTTGAACAAAGCATGGCAGATATTCAGCAAAATGTTATGATTGACATTACAAAACCCTTACAGGATATGTTTAACCAGATGGGCGATTATGTAACAGAAGCATTTATTTAAAATATAAGGAGTTTAGAAAGATGGAAGAATTACAGACCCCGCAGGATTTAGTCATTGACTATTCCAAAATTACCCCGATTAACGAGGTATGTGAAAATTTATTACTCTCAGAAGAGTTACTTGAAAAATACAAAATTGTAATTGATGAAAGTAAAATTGAACAAATTATTGCTGAAATTCCGGAAGAACACAGACACACATTAACATTTGAAGAAAAACTTGAATATGTAAGAAAAATTCTTTCATACGATGTATCAGAACCGATTAAAAATTTATTTGACGATGTTTTGTGTTTCGTAAGTAAATTTTAATATTTTACAGTAGAAAAAATTGTAGAAACCTGTAGAAAAACCATGTGTTTTCTACAGGTTCTTTGTATTTTATAAAGTTTTCTACAATTTAAATATTTATTTGACATATTTTTCTACAAAATTATTTACAATCAAAAATAAATAATATCAATACTTTCATATAGTTTTCTACAAATAATTAAAGCTTATTATTACTATTATATTTAATATATTTATTAATATAATATATAATAAATTATTTTTTTGTAGAAAAACATTAAAACAAATCATATAATCTGACTTAACTTTTGTTTAAGTTTTATTTTATTTAATTTTTTATTCAGGTATAATTTATCTATATTGGATTAGTTAAGGAGTAAGGATATGAAATTTGTTGTAAAAAAAGAAGATTTGTATAACGGTATTAAAATAGTTGAAAGAGCTACTTCTATGAAGGCTTTACAACCTGTTTTATTAAATATTTTAATTGAAACTATTGACAAAAGTACAATAAAACTTGTTGCAACAGATTTAGATTTCACAGTTATAGCGAATGTTGATGCTCAGGTAGAAGAAGAAGGAAAAATAACACTTCCTTCAAAAACATTAAATGAAATTGTATCAAAGCTGGGGGATAAATTAATCTCTTTTGAGATGGTTAACGGTGAAACTTCTGTTAATATAACCTGTCAAAATTCGAAATTCGATATTATCGGTATTGCTGCATCTGAATTTCCTCCTGAATTTACAAATATTCAGATGGATGAACAGGAAGGTTTTGAAATAGAAATAAGACCCTTTGTAAAAGCTGTTAAACAGGCAGGGTTCGCAGCTGCAAGTTATGAAACAAGTAATCTTTTGTCCGGTATTGTATGCAATATTTCTGAAAATATTATGGAAATAGCTTCAACGGACGGAAATCGTCTTGCAAGAGTCAGAGAAACTATTGACAATAAAGAAAATCACTCTAAACAGCTTATTATACCTTCCAAGACCCTTAATGAATTTATTAAAATGAGCGGATTTATTGATGAAGATTCTGTTAAAATTTACACGGAAAAATCAAAAATAATAATAAAATCAGAAAAAACAACTACAATATCAAGACTTTTAGAAGGACAGTTTCCGAAATATAATCAGCTTATTCCAAAAGAAAGCCCGAAAGAAGCACTTGTTAATGTTCAGCAGATGATATCCGCGTTAGAGCGTGTATCCATTATGGTTAATGAAAAGACAAGCATTGTAAAACTTGAATTCAGCCATAATAATTTAAAACTAACAGCTGATACTCCGGATTCAGGCAAGTCAGAAGAAAGTATTGATATTGATTACACCGGAGAAGATTTGACTATTGCATTCAACTATAAATTTGTTCTTGAAGCATTAAAAAATATTGATTCTGATGAAGTTAAAATCGGACTGAATACACCTTTATCTGCAACAATGTTTAAACCGAATAATGAAGAAGATTATGTTTGTCTGATAATGCCTGTACAGATTAGATAGTTAATATTTATTAACAGAATATTAAAGTTTTTTAAATAAGTGTCCGATATACCTATTGTAAAATAATTTACAGAAAGGATAGGTATATGGAAATTACAGGAGTTAATTCAAACGCTTACACATCCGCAACAGCAGCTGTAGATGACGATGAAAAATTAAAAGAGGTAAAAGAAGAAGAAACAAAAGAATACGGTGTTTCTGTTAAAGAAAAAGAAGAAAATGATAAAGCAGAATTTTCTTCTTCTGACTATGATGAGGCAGACGTTAAGGAAAAGGCTGAAAACTACCTTAAAAACCTTATATTTGTCGGCGGTTTAACAGATGCTTCTTCAGCTGCCTTACAAAATTATTTGAATACTTTTGATGTTGCAAAATTTATTAAAGACTATGGCCCGTTTACATCAACATCCGAAATTTCAGCAGCTATGTATGCAGCTGTCGGAAGCTTGATAAAACAGCAGGAAGATGAATAAAAAAGAAATATTTAATAAAAAAAGGGGCTTCTTTAAGCCCCTTTTTTTATTATTTTTTAGCTGATTTGTCCGCAAGTTCTGAATCAACCCTTAAAAATACAGGTTTTATATCTTCTTTTGAGATTAATTTACCTGTCTTTATGTTGTCTGCTGTCAAATCATCCAATTTTGTTTTAAGGTTAAATGAAAGTTGACGGGCCATATCAGCAGCAATGTTCGGACAATAAGGATAAATTAGTGTACTGATAATACACATAATATCAAGAACATTTGTGAGCACCTGACCGCATTCAATCATTTTTTCTTCTTTGGCAAGTGTCCACGGGGCATTGTCCTGAACGTATTTGTTTGTGGCATCTACAAGTGAAATAATTTCAAGCGACGCTTCCGCTATCTCAAAATTATCAAAATGGTTTTTTACTATCTGAACAGTGCCGAGTGCTTTTTTGGCAAGCGGATTTTCTCCCTTGAATTCCGGTTTAACCTCGCCGTCAAAATATTTTACAAGCATTGAAAGAGTTCTGTTCAAAAGATTTCCCATGCTGTTTGCAAGGTGGGCATTAACTTTTTCTTTAAAGTCGTTATCCGAATAGTTTCCATCTCGTCCGCAGGGAGCAGAAGATGCCATATAGTATCTGAAAGCATCCGGATGTTCAAGGTTAAAACTTTCAAGCACAGATGTCGGCGAAATTACGTTGCCTAAAGATTTTGACATTTTTGATTCGTCTATTGTAATCCATCCGTGTGCAAAAATATGTTTTGGCAAAGGTAAATCAAGTGCCATCAAAAATGCAGGCCAGTAAATACTGTGAAATTTCAGGATATCTTTTCCGATAACATGAACATCTGCAGGCCAGTATTTTTTGAAAGTATCGGAAGGGTTTTCCGTGTCAAATCCGAGGGCGGTAATATAATTTGATAAAGCGTCAATCCAGACATAAATAGACTGTTCGCTGTCGCTTAATACATCAATTCCCCACTGAACATTTGATTTGGCGCGGGAAACAGATATGTCCTGAATATCTTCAAGCTGATTTAAAACTTCGTTTGCTCTGAATTCCGGCACGATAAAGTCAGGATGTTCTTTTATATATTTAATTAAAATATCTTTGTATTTTGTAAGTTTGAAGAAATAGTTTTCTTCTTTTACAACTTCTGGTTTTTTCATGTGGTCAGGGCAAAGACCGTCTTCAGTTAAATCTTTCGGATTTAGAAAACATTCGCATCCCTGGCAGTATAAACCTTCATAGGAATGTTTGTAGATATCACCCTGTTTAAGGAGTTTGTCAAAAATTTTCTGAACAATTTTTTCGTGGTCTTCATCGGTTGTTCTGATAAATTTTTTGTAATCAATATCTAAAGCTTTCCATGCGTCTTTAAATTTTTTGGCATTCATATCGCAGAGTTCTTTAGGTGTAATCCCTTGCGCTGCTGCGGTTTTTTGAATTTTTATACCGTGTTCGTCAGTGCCTGTAAGAAAGTACACATCATCACATCTTTGTGTATAGTGTCTTGCAATAATATCCGTCAATATTTTTTCATAAGCGTGTCCGATGTGCGGAGCGCCGTTTACGTAGTCTATAGCTGTTGTTATGTAGTATTTTTCCATTATTTGTCCTTCTTGTGTTTATTTTATTGCCCTCCCTCGGGGGAGGGTTAGGGAGAGTGTCAATCCTCTGCTATTAAATTTTATCATAAAAAATTATTTGTGTTTAAAGATTATGTACCTGAAACCGCTGTCAATAATTTTTTCTGATGTGTAATTGTTTTTTACAAACCCGCAGAAACCAAGTGCATAGTCCTGACAAATGTATTGGAAATAGTAATCTTTCATATTGAGGTTGTTGAAAATAATATATTCAGGCGGATTTTTGCTGTAATGTTCAATAATTTTTTCTTCCCCGAAAGTTTCAATATACAAAGGAAGCAGGGAATTATAATAATCATCGGTTTTTATTCCTGCAAGAAAGTTTACGGTCATTCCTTCAGGAAAAATAACGGCGTTTCCTTTTGATGTTTTAAGGTATTTGATAAGCTGATTTGTACTTTCTGCATAAAATTTTTGTGTAAAAATTGTTCCCTTATCCGTTGAAATTTTATACTGCGTTAGTTTAAGAGTGTTAAAATTAACAATCATTATAAAAATACAGGCAATAATAAAATAGATGCCTGTTGTTTTTTCAAGTTTTTTCGGAATATATGCGAAAAGAAGCGCAAGAAAAGCGGTTAAAAGTATTGATATATAATATGTTCCATAACTTTGTAAAAGCAACACCCAAAAAACTTTTGCACCTGCTGCCAGTGCAGATAACACGAGAATTAAAAGTTTTAAGTTGAATTTTTTATAACTGCATAGTGCAAATATTAGCAATAGTAAAGGCAAGCATCCGAACGCGATTTTGAAATTGCCTGTAAAAAACCACAAAAATGAAAGCCATCCGATAACAGACAATGCGATTGAACCGTATTTGTTTTTATCAAAAATATAAGCCCCGCCAAGAATTGTCCCGAACGGAATTACAAATTTTAAAAATAAAATAAAATCCGTTATTAAAACTTTCGGGTGAAAATAAATTCCGCTGTTCTGATAAAAATACATCAGGGTCTTGCTTTTGGCCATGGATTTTACAACGGTTAAAAAGCTTATTAAATCGGAAAATCTTAAACCCTGAATGAATAAAATTCCGTAACTGATTATAGGCGCGCAAATAAAACTCAAAAGAGCCTTCCGATTTTTCTTTTTTATAATAAAAAATAGGACAATTAACCCGTATAAGAGAAAATCGTATTTGCATGTAATACAAATTCCAGCTAAAAATGAGCTTATGCAAAGGTTTTTATTTTTTCCCGTTTCGGTAAAATTTAGTAAAAAATAAAGCGAATACAAAAATGCAATCAAACCATACAAAACAGCCCAAGAATACGGAAAATGAAAATTAAATATTGCAGTAGTTGTAATTCCCACAGCAATAGTAAAAAGCCCGAGCGAAAAACTTAAAAACTTTGAAAGAAACTTATTTGCGATTAAATAAATTCCGCTTACCGTTAATAAAGAGCAAACAGCACCGATTCCGTACAGTGTTGAAAGTTTTGCTCCGAATATTGCATATAACACTGCATTAATCTGGTAAGCCAGCGGGCCGTAAATATTAAAAAGGTCTTTGTATAAAACTTTTCCCTCTAAAATTCTTTCGGGATAGTAAACTTCCCGTCCGAAATCAATTAAAATTCCCGAATAATGTCCGCAGAACAAAATAAGCCCTAAAATGCACAATACCCATAGAATAATAAGGTATTTATTTTCTTTCAAAATCCCTTTCATATTACAAAATTTAACAAATAAAAAGTTAAAAAGCAATTTTCCGGCAAAAATATTTTTTATATAAATAAGTGTACAAAGGTAAAAAGGTGGTACTATGGGTATAGGTTGGGCAAATAATCTGGATTTACTGGCACAGAGCGGAGTGTTGGATTACGATGCACCTGCTTATGTATTAGGTCAGCCGCCGAGATATGTTGGAAATCCGGGGTCTGTTAATCCGCTTGTTGATAATCCCCCGAGAGTTCCCGGGTTTGAACAGCCGAAAGTTGATGAATTTAAGCCGTCAAAAAATGATAATATTGTCAAAACTCCTGCATGGAAAAAGTGGTTATTCGGACTTGTTGCCTGTGCTGCATTAATTTTTACGGGGGTTAAATTTAAGTCTAAAATTGTTCCGTTTTTTAAAAATGCACCTGCTAAGATTTGTAATTTTTTCTCAAACGGATGGAAAAAATTTACAGGGCTTTTTAAGAAAAAACCGTAATATAAATTCTAAATAATTTCATCAGGCAGAAGGCTGAATTCCTCTACGGTTGAATAGTCTGTCGGAAGAACAAAGACAATATGTTTTGATGTTGCCTTTTTGTCCATCTGCATTAATTCAATCATTTTTTCCGGATTAAATTGGGGAATTTCACGGAAATTGAATTTTTTTATTACATCGTCCGCAAAAAATTTGTAGTTTTTATCAATCAAATTTCTTTTAACTGCGAGATTAAACGCAAATTTCATTCCCTCAACAACGGCTTCACCGTGGGTGTATTTTTTGTAGTTGGTAATTTTTTCAATTGCGTGGCCGTATGTGTGTCCGAAATTTAAGATTTTTCTTAATCCGCTTTCTGTTTCATCTTTTTCAACAACGGAAATTTTTAGTTTTAAGCAGATTTCTATGAGTTTGGAAAGAGTTTTTTCGTCACGGTTTAGAATATCTGAAGTTTTTTCGCTTAAAAAGTTTGTGAGGTTTAAATCTTCGCCGCACCTGCAGCTTTTTTCAATAAAAGCGTATTTGACAACTTCACCCAGACCGCTTTTAAACTGTCTGTCATCGAGAGTTTTTAAAAATCTTGGATTGATAAAAACAACATCGGGCTGATAAAATGAACCTACGAGATTTTTTCCGTAATTTGTATCGATTGCCGTTTTTCCGCCTACAGAACTGTCAACACAGGCCAAAAGGGTTGTCGGTACTTGAATATATCCTATACCTCTCATATAAGTTGACGCTGCAAATCCTGCCATATCTCCGACAACGCCGCCGCCTACTGCAATAATTGCATCATTGCGCGTAAGTTTCATTTTCAGCGCTTTTTCAAGAATTCTTTTATAATTTTTGAAATTCTTTTCTTTTTCGCCGTCTTTTAATACAAATTTTTGAGATTTGTCAAAGCCGAGTTCTTTTCCGTATAGCTTTTCAACCTTTTCCGATATTACAACAAGAAAGTTTTTCCCGTTTAAAAAAGATAAAATTTGTTCTTTTAATGCAGAAACCGTACAACTTTCTATAAAAATAGGATAGCTTTTATTTTCGGATTTAATATTAACTGACAGATTAACCATTGATTACCCCGAGAATTTCTTTGACGATATTATAGGGAGTTTTTCCTGTTGTGTCAATTGTGTAGTTTGCTTTCAGGTAATTTTTTTCTCTGTTTTTCATTATATTTTCAATTTTTTCAAGAGAAAAATTTCTTTTTAAAAGCGGTCTGTGGATTTCGTTTTTTATTCTGTTATAAATTTCGTCAGATGCTGCTTTGAGATAAATTACAACGCCGTTTTCAAGCATTACTTTACGGTTATCTTCGTTTTCAAAAGCTCCGCCGCCCGCGCTTATTATATGATTATTACCGGTGCAGAATTTTTTTATTTTGTCTGTTTCAAGCATTCTGAAAAAAGGTTCGCCATGTTTCAAGAAAATTTCCGAGATTTTTTTCTGTGTGCTTTTTTCAATCTCACTGTCAATATCTATAAGAGTGTATTCAGGCAGAGTTTTGGAAAGCTCTTTACTCACAGTTGTTTTTCCGCTGCCCATCATGCCGATGAGGATTATATTTTTATTCATAGGAATATTTTACAATAAAAAAAATACCTGTTAATTAAACAGGTATTTTTCTTATAAAATTTGTTTATCTATTGAGCTGCAATTTCCTGACCGTTTGTCATTTTGCTCAACACTTCTATTGCTTTTTTTAATTGAACATCGTTTTTATTTTTTACGTCTTCTTCAGTTAATTTTACTTCAATATCCGGTGTAATCCCTTTTTTGTTAATATCTGTTCCGTTAGGTGTCAGATATTTTTGGATTGTTATGTTAATTCCTGATTCATAAGGAAGTTTGTTTATTTCCTGAACAAGACCTTTACCGAAAGACTGCTCTCCGATAATGATTGCTCTGTGGTTATCTTTCATTGCACCCGAGAAGATTTCGGAAGCCGAAGCCGAACCTTTGTTAATCAAAACAACGACCGGTTTGTTTGTATAAACTCCTGCAGCTGCTCTTTGAGTTTCTTTGTATCCGTCTCTATCAACCGTGCTGACAATTGTTCCGCCGTCAAGGAACATATCCGATATATAAATAGCGTTTGTTAAAAGTCCGCCGGGGTTTGAACGAAGGTCAATAATAAATCCCTTTTTATCTCTGTTGTTGTTCAATATTGTTCCGAATTCTGTTGTAGCGTTTCTGCTGATAAAAGAACTCAATCTGATATAACATAAGTCATCGGGAACTTTGATATTTTCAGTCGGAATTTTTTGTGAAATTGATTTAACTTCAATTTCAGCACGTGTAATAGTGTATAATTTCGGATCCGTTCCAGCACGTTTTACAAGAAGTGTAACTTGTGTGCCTTCTTTGCCTCTGATTTTATCGGCAGCTTTGTCAACAGTAATCCCTTTTGTGCTTACACCGTCGATTTCAAGGATTTCGTCATCAGCTTTCAATCCTGCTTTTTCTGCCGGAGTATCTTCAATAGGCGCAATTACCATTAATTTACCGTCTTTAACCCCGATTTGAATACCGATACCCTTCAGCGAACCTTTGATAGAACTTGTTTCTTCCGCAAATTCTTTAGGATCCAAAAATTTTGTATAAGGATCGTTTAAGCTTGCAACCATTGTATTGATTGCTACATAAGCGTCTTCATTTGTTTTAATCTGATTGTCATACTTGTGGCGCCATTTTGCCCAATCCTGTGAGTTGTTTGTCTGGTCGACAAATTTGGTATTAATTAATCTCCATACATTGTCATACAAATCAACGGGACTGTATGCAAATACGTTATCTCTGATTACCCAGCCTGACAGGAACAAAAATGCCCCGAAAAATATAATGCTTTTCTTCATAATGTTTCTCATTCTTAAATTATGTCCTCCAAATACTTCTAACCATTTTGTTGCACAACTTATTTTATTAGATGTAATTTTTCAAAAAAAGTTTCCTAAAAATTTTGGTTAAAGTATTTTTAATAATATAATAACATAATTCTTTTAAAAAGCTACATTACGAGTAAAAAACTTATTTTTTTTCACTGCCAATCAGAAGATATGTAAGCAGATCAAGTCTTGAAAAAGCTTCGGTGTAACTTTCAAGTGTTACATCCAGTGAGTTTTTAATGCTTTCACGTGTGATTTCAATTGATGCCAGCATTTCTTTTTGTAAATTTTTGTCCATATAATTTTTCCTTTTCTTTTTTACAAAAAGAATTATACAATATATGATAAAAAAAATCAATAAAAAATGGAATTAAAATTAAAATTATTAAAATTAAATGTCAACATGACTGATTTTCAGAAGTGTCAATATGGTTGATAATAAATTACATGGATAATGAATATCTGAAAAAATTTGCTCAACACTTGAAAAAAATCAGAAAAGAGAAAAATATAAAACAGGATGATTTTCTTGATGTTGAAGGGATTTCCCGCTCTACTATCGCCATGGTCGAAACAGCAAAAACAGATATAACACTTTCCAAATTAAAAATTATTGCTGATGTTCTGGGAGTGAATTTAAAAGAGCTTCTCGACTTTGACTAGTAAAAAGTAATTACCGCAATTTCCGGAAAACAATTGAATCTTATAGGTAAAATGCTTGTTCCGAGTCCCTTTGTTGTATAGAGTTTTTTCCCGTTATCGTTAAGAAAGCCGTTTGCATATTTGACTCCGTAAGCGGAAGGTGTTATTAGTGCTTTATGAAGTCTTACCTGTCCGCCATGCAGGTGTCCTGCAAGAGTAAGATTAACATTATACGGAACATCCGGCATAATATCCGGTGTGTGTGAAATAAGGATTATGGGTTCTTTGGTTTTCGTTAAAGCCTGTTTAATATCAGGCTTTCCGGTCTGCATATCATCAACGCCAGCAATGCAAAACTCTTCAAAACATTTGCTGTTGTTGAAAAGTACGTTTATGTTATTTTTTTTAAGTTCCGTTATAATTTCGTTTTTTCCCTGCCATCCGTCATGATTTCCTATTACCGCATAAACCCCGTATTTAGACTTAAGATATGAAAACTGCCCCGCAATCTTGTCGATTGTCATTGAATTTCCCTTTTTATGCCCGTTGACATAATCTCCGCCGAGGATAATTATGTCGGCATTTTGTTTGTTAATCGCTCTTATTATCCTTTTAAGTCTGTACATTTCATAAGGTTTTATATGAAAGTCGCTTGCAAAGACTATTTTTAAACCTTTAAGCATCGGTTCGTTTACTTTAACACGGGTGACGGTAAGTATATTGGGTTCAATAAAAACAGACCATATAATTATAAGGGCTATAAATATAAAAAAATATTTCATACATACATTATACATAAATAAAGAAAAAATAGCTGAAAGTATATTTTGTGAATAAACAGAAATAAAATTAAATAAATAATATTTAATTAAAACCCCTCTCAATATTGAGAGGGGTTTTAATTATGATTCTACATATTCTCTTAGACGTTTGCTTCTGTTTGGGTGGCGGAGTTTTCTGAGAGCTTTTGCCTCAATTTGTCTGATACGCTCACGGGTTACGCCGAAAAGCTGTCCGACTTCTTCTAAAGTTCTCTGGCGTCCGTCATCCATTCCGAAACGCAGTCTTAAAACATCGCGTTCTCTTGGTGAAAGAGTACATAAAACTTCGGCTAAATCTTCTCTCAAAAGTTCTGATGCTACGGTTTTAATAGGAGCATCTGCTTCTTTGTCTTCAATAAAGTCGCCGAGTCTTGAATCTTCTTCTTTACCGATAGGAGTTTCTAAAGATAAAGGTTCCTGCGCAATTTTAATTATTTCGCGAAGTTTCGGGATAGAAACATTCATTTCAATAGCAAGTTCATCTTCGGTCGGCTTTCTTGAAAGTTCCTGAGCAAGACGTCTTGTTACTTTTTTCAATTTATTAATTGTTTCAACCATGTGAACAGGAATTCTGATAGTTCTTGCCTGATCTGCGATTGCTCTTGTAATAGCCTGTCTTATCCACCATGTTGCGTAAGTTGAGAATTTAAAACCTCTTTCATGGTCAAATTTTTCTGCCGCACGGATTAAGCCTAAGTTTCCTTCCTGAATTAAGTCTAAGAAAAGCATTCCGCGTCCGACATATTTTTTAGCGATACTTACAACCAGACGTAAATTTGCCTGAACGAGCTTTCTTTTTGCGATAGCGCCTGGGGTTCCGCCTTCAAGAATTTTTCTTGCAAGTTCAATTTCTTCGTTAGCTGAAAGGAGTTTAATTCTTCCGATTTCTCTTAAATAAAGTCTTACCGGATCATCAACAGCAATTCCTTTTGGAACTTCCAAATCTGTTTCATTTTCTTCTCCATGCGGGTTTGTGATATATATATCTTCCAGATTAACTTTTTTACCGATTTTTTCGGTAACGATATCTTCGATATTATCTGTGCTGATATCCATATTCATATAATTTACGCTGTCTGCATCAGCAGAAAGTGCTGCTTCATCATCAATATTATTCAAATCGATATTATCTTCGTCCATAATGCTGACAATAGATGAGTTGGATTGTCTTTTTTTACTCATTCATTTTCTCCAATTTTAATCTGTTATTTATCTTATCTCTGAGCTGCATCTGAATTTTAAGGGCTTCTGTATCATTATCATTTGCGCTTTTATATAAATTTCTGATTTGTTCCTGTTCTTTTTGTTTCTGGCATTCATTGATTTTATTTATATTTTCTCTGATTGCCGTTGTAAAATCCTTATCATCGAGATTTTGAAATGTTTCGGAAGTTGTTATCAAATCAGTGATAATGCTTTGTACTTCCGGTTTTTCGGCGAACGCTGTATACAGCTGTTCTACCAATTCTTTCACATTATTTACGGTACAAGTTAATTTGTCAATTGTAGTTTTTACATTTATTAACGTTTCGTCCGTAAACTTGATGCTGCTTATCATTTGCTTGATTTCATCAAATGAAAAGTGATTGTCGGTAACAAGAAAAACGCTCAATAAATTTTTTTGCGCTTTTTCTGAAATTGGTATATTTTTCTTAACAATTTTTTCAATATTTGTATTTTTTGCAGCCTCAAAATTCTGTGCTTTTCTGACTTCGCGCATAAGAGCGTTTTCGTCTATGTTAAGCGTGTTGGCAATCATTCTTACGTACTCGGATTGTACGATTTCATTTTTTATTTCTTTCAAAAGCGGGATAATTTCTTTAACCGTTTTCGTTTTTTCTAAAGGAGTTTTTGGTTTTTCTTTCATTATATTATTTATTTGGAAATCAAGCAGCAAAGGGGCATGAGCCATATATTCCCTGTAGCTTTCAGCCCCGACAGAGCGGATAAATTCATCCGGATCTTTGCCTTCCGGAGGGGCAATAACACGAATTTCACAGGCATATTTGTCATTTGTTGTTGAAATATAGCTTTCATCAAACTGTTTAATATTTCCGAGTCCTTCAAAAGCTTCTTTAATTAATTCCGCATTTCTGTTTGTTGCTTTTTGACCTGCGGAATCCGTATCAAAAGAAAGAAAAATCCTCCTTGACGGCGTGTACCTTGAAAGGAGCTTAATATGGTCTGCGGTCAAGGAGGTTCCGCAAGAGGCGACTGCATTTTCTATACCATGTGCCTGTGCGGAAATAACGTCAAAATATCCTTCCATCAAAATAACGCTGTCTTCTCGTTTGATAGCGTCTTTTGCCGTGTAAAGCCCGTAAAGCAGCTTACTTTTATTATATATCAACGAGTCGGATGAGTTCAAATATTTAGGCTGTTGGTCTTTTTCAACAGCGCGGGCGCCGAATGCCACATATTCTCCGAATTCGTTTTGAATAGGTATTATAACGCGGTTTCTGAACCTATCTATATAATCGCCCTCGCGGGTTTTTATTATCAAGCCGGCTTTTTCCAGAACTTCATCGGAAAACTCGTCTTTGAATTTCCGGTAAAATGTTTCATAAGATTTTGGAGCAAGGCCGAGCGTGTATTTTTCTATTATATCTTTTGTAATCCCTCGCCCTGTCAGGTAGTCCAAAACTTTTGAGGTGTCGGGTTCTTTGTCGTTTAAAAGTCTTAAATTATAAAATTCGGCAGCCTTTGTGCAGGCTTTAATCATCTCTTCTTTAAGCCCTTTCGATTCCGAATTTTTGAAGTTTTTCGGCATTTCAAGTCCGAAGCGTTCTGCAAGCTCTCTTACAACTTCTATAAAGTCTTTATTCTGGGTTTTCATTATGAATGTAATTGCATCACCGCCAACTCCGCAGCCGAAACACTTAAAAAATCCCAAATTAGGGTTAACCGAAAAAGACGGAGTTTTTTCTTTATGAAAAGGGCAGCACCCCCAATAGTGGCCTCCGCTTTTTTTCAGTATAACTTCCTGCGACACTACTTCGACAATATCAAGCCTGTCTTTAATCTGGGTAACTAATTCTTCAATAGTATTTGCCATAACAAAATTTTATCATTAACAAAAATTTTTATCAAAATTATACCTATAAGGGTAATTGATTATCGTATTTTTATATATATTATTCATAGTGAGATGAAAAATCCGTTATCCGCGAAAGCGAGTCAAGACGTAGTTTATGTTAATGATGTCAGAGAGCTTAAAGGTGTAAAAGGTCTTTCAAATAAAAGACTCTGTATTATAAGAACCGATTTTAAAGATATAAACAAAATAAAAAAAATTTGTAAGTCTTATCCGAAACTGGAAATTTGGCTTGCCTGCAGACATGTTTCGAGAGACAACGTTTTGACGGCAAATATGTGCGGGATAAAAAATATTGTTGAATACCCGCTTAATGAAGATTTGATAGAAGAATTATTCGGGGAACATCCTCCGAAAAATGTTGTCCGTCCCGTAAGCCTGCAGGACAAAAATAAATATAAATCGGTAAAAGGTTTAACTGTAATGATTGTTGATGATAACCCTTTAAATACAGAGCTTTTGGAAGAAACGCTGAAAGATTTGGGCTTAAGGCTTTTTGTGTTTCAAAAACCTAAAGAAGCAGCAAAAATTGTTGATATTGAAAAAATAGATTTATTTCTTCTTGATATTATGATGCCTGATATGTCAGGGTTTGAGCTTGCGCAAATCATACAAAAAACAAAAATAAATGCGGATTCGCCGATAATTTTTATTTCTGCACTTTCTGACAGGGAGCATAAAGTAAAAAGTTTTGATTTGGGCTCCTGTGCTTATATTGAGAAGCCTTTTGATGTTAAAGTGGTTAAATCTCAGATTTGCAGTCTTTTAAAGTCGCACAGTGATATTGAAAAGCGTTCCAAATCAAAAGATTCTTATCTTGCAATGGTTATTCATGATATGAAAGGCCCTGTTCAGGCGGAATTGTGCGCATTAAATCTTATGACGGGATTATACGGCGATAATCTTAATGATGATCAGAAGGAAATTCTTACAGATGTTATAAATTCTACCAAGTATCTTCAAAATCTTGTTGCAAATATTCTTGAAAAATACAAAGGTGATAACGGAAAAGTTTTTATAACAAAGTCACTTAATTCTTTTAAAAAACTGGTTTCCGAGTGTTGTGACGAGGTTAAATACATTGCTCTGGAGAAAAATTTGATTATTAATGTTTCTTATAGAGCTCAAGCGGATAATATATATTTTGATTATGATGAAATAAAGCGGGTTGTGAATAATATTTTGACAAACGGGATAAAATACAGTTTTAAAAATCAGGAGATAACCGTTAACGTTACTAACGATAAAGATAATATAATTTTTGCGGTGACAAACAGAGGTTTGGGCATTGATGTGCAAAAAATCGGCAATGTTTTTGAAAAATTTACATCATATTGCGAAGAACAAAAAAGTGTTAATGCTGGTTTGGGCTTATACATTTCAAAACAAATAATTGATGCCCACGGCGGAACTATTACTTTTGAAAGCGTCCAAAATGAAACAACAACCGTCACCTTCACTCTGCCTGTTAATACAACGGCTTGATGTTCAATGTTTTTCTCATATAATATAAATTATGAAATACA
Source organism: Candidatus Gastranaerophilales bacterium (assembly GCA_944324015.1). Lineage (GTDB taxonomy): Bacteria > Cyanobacteriota > Vampirovibrionia > Gastranaerophilales > Gastranaerophilaceae > Stercorousia. Next base: position 4,267 of record CALUUR010000001.1, on the reverse strand, counting down.
GAGAAAATGTCAGAAACTTTTGTATCATTGCCCATATTGACCATGGAAAATCAACTCTGGCTGACCGTTTGCTTGAAAAAACGGGAACCGTTGCCCAGCGCGATATGCAAAATCAGATTATGGATTCCATGGATATTGAGCGGGAACGCGGAATTACAATTAAACTTAATTCTGCCCGTATGAACTACAAGGCAAAAGACGGAAAAGATTATATTTTAAATCTTATTGATACCCCCGGTCATGTTGATTTTTCTTATGAGGTTTCACGTTCTCTTGCGGCCTGCGAGGGTGCGCTTTTGATAGTTGATGCTACTCAGGGGGTTGAAGCTCAGACTCTTGCTAACGTTTATCTTGCTATCGAACAGAATTTGGAAATTATTCCTGTAATTAACAAAATAGACTTGCCTTCTGCGGATGTTGAGCGTGTTAAAGAAGAAATCGAGGAAGTTCTGGGTATTGATGCTTCTCTTGCAATTCCTGTGAGTGCGAAAGCGGGAATAGGTATTGATGAAGTTCTGGAAGCTGTTGTTGATTTAATTCCTCCTCCGGTTGACAATTCCGATAAACCTTTAAGAGCTCTTGTATTTGACAGTGCTTATGACCAATATCTCGGAACCCTGTGTTTCTTTAAAATTATGGACGGCAAAATCAAACTCGGAGAAAAGGTAAAATTTATGGCATCCGGAAAAGAATATGAAGTTGTCGAACTCGGGTATCAAACACCTTCAAGAGTACAGGTTGATGAACTTGTCTGCGGGGATGTAGGGTATTTTGCTGGTTCAATTAAAGAATTAACAAGATTTGTGGGCGATACTTTAACCTCTGTTGAAAACCCAGCGAAAGAACCTTTGCCTGGGTATAAAGAAGCACTTCCAATGGTATTTTCAGGGCTTTATCCAGTAGATAACGATGATTATGCTGATTTGAAAGAGGCTCTTGAAAAGCTTAAACTTAACGACAGCAGTATAACTTTTGAACCGGAAACATCAAGCGCTCTGGGTTTTGGATTTCGATGCGGATTTCTGGGAATGTTACATATGGAAATTGCTCAGGAGCGTTTAGAGCGTGAATACGGGCTTTCGCTTGTTACAACAGCACCATCCGTTGTTTATAAGGTTCATAAAACTAACGGAGAGGTTGTAGAAATTGATAATCCTGCAAACCTTCCTCCGGCACAGTATAGAGAGTATATTGAAGAACCTTATGTAAAAGTTCAAATTATTACCCCTAATGATTATGTCGGGACTTTGATGGATTTGGCGCAAACAAAGCGTGGAATTTTTGTCAATATGTCCTATATTGACAAAGTACGTGCTTCACTTGAATATGAAATTCCGCTGAGTGAAGTTATTACCGATTTTTATGACCAGTTGAAATCCAGAACAAAGGGTTATGCAAGTATGGATTATGAATTTAAGGATTATAAACGTTCCAAGCTTGTTAAACTTGATATAATGCTGGCAGGTGAAGTTGTCGATGCGCTTTCGGTGATTTGTCATGAAGATAATGCATTTTATATTGGCCAGAAATTAACAGCAAAACTTAAAGATATAATTCCGCGCCAGTTGTTTGAAGTTCCTGTTCAGGCGGCAATAGGGGGAAGGGTAATAGCAAGAACAAATATCAAAGCAATGCGTAAAAACGTTCTTGATAAATGCTATGGCGGCGATATTTCACGTAAACGAAAGCTGCTTGAAAAGCAGAAGAAAGGCAAAAAACGAATGAAGTCTATAGGCAGAGTTGAAGTTCCTCAAGAGGCTTTTATGGCTGTTCTGAGTCTTGATGAGGAATAATTCCTTTATCGCGTGCTTTCATTGCAGCCTCTATTCTGTTTTTTACTCCGAATTTTTTATAAATCTGAGTAAGATGGGCTTTTACTGTGTATTTTGTAATACAAAGCTCCTCTCCTATTACTTCATTGCTTTTGCCAAGCGTCATTTCACGCAATACATCCATTTCACGTGCTGTTAATCCGGATTGTTTTCGTTTCATACTTCTCTTTCTTAAATTTTTATTATTATTTCCGTAATTTTATAATTTAATATTAGCAAAACGCTGTTATAATGCTATTAGCCAAAGGTATAAATTTTAACTATATTGAGAAATAATGAAATTTTGCCTAAACCTCGAGTTGTAAAGAATTGTTAACAATTATGTAAAGATTATATATCATGGACGCAATTTTTAAATACAAAAATACTTTATATAAATAAGGAAATCAATTTAAAATTAAATTACACATTATTCTGATTAAGAGATTGTGAGTAAATAACGGAGAATAGGAAATGACAAAAATTAACGGAAACGACGGTATGAACAATTTTTATTACGGTTTAAATCAGTTAAATGTAAAAAAATCAGACTCTACTGAAAGAACCGTGTCTGCTGCCCCTGCATCCGCAGCAGGTTCTATTGAAACAAGCTTTGATTTTGGAGTAGGCTCAAAACAGAAAGCTGAGCAAATTAAGGGGCTTGAGGTTGAAGGTGTTTCAAAACTTCCTCAGCAAGATTTGCAGGAATTAAATCAGCTTGCACAGCTTGCAGGTATAAAAAGTATTTCAGTGCCAACACAGGTTTATGACAGAATAGGTGCATCCGTTGCTGATGTCACAACTGTTATGACAGAAATGGAAACAGAAAACAATGCAGCAGTATTGTTTAATTCTCCGGAATTTGCTTCATTAAACAGTTTGTTTGGAATTGCTTAATGTTTACTATATTTACTCACTTTTTCGGCCGGTTTTTTTTATTAACCGGCCGTGTTGTTTGTAAAGTTTTCTTAATAATTAATGAAAAATATTAAAGTTTTGTTTTCTGATTGCCGATATAGGTTATGTGAGTAAAATATGGAGAAGTGGAAATGTCAGAAAAAATTACAGGAAACAAACAACAAGATTTAACAGCTTTGAAAGCTTATTATGAAGCTTTGAGAGCATCAAAAGGCGAAAAGCGGCAGGTAGAAGAAGTTAAAGCTGAGACTGCTCAGGCGGCAACAAAAGAATTAGGTGAAAAGTTACTTGAACAGCCTTATGCGAAAATTAATTTTGTATCATCTCAAGGGGTTGTATCAAAAGAAGATGCTGCAGATTTAGAACAGCTTTTTGCAATGGCAGGACTTGCTAAAACACGTATTCCATCAAAAACGGTTTATGAAAGAATCGGCGGTTCTGTTTCACAGGTTGTAAAAGTTATGACAGATATAGAAACAGAAGACCATATTGAAACCCTGTTTAATTCTGAGGGTTTTAAAACTTTAGATAATATTTTCTTCTCTTGATAAAAAACTTATTTATATATATTTACTCACAAAATCTACACCTAAAAAGACCGTTTTACGGTCTTTTTTATTTATCGGGTTTCTTTTAGAACAACAATTGTATCTTCTATTTCTGTTTTTAAATATTCAAGCTGCTGATCGATTACATTGTCATTATAAAGATAACCGGCACCTGTGTATGCCATATAAGGACGGTATTGTTCCGCTTCGGCTCTTAAAGTTGCAACAGATTGGGTATGTGTGCTTAGCTCCATAAGTTTTTTGAATGAAATATAACTGCTTTCCGGTCTACCTTCATATTTTCCTCTTAAATATTCAACTGTTTTGTTGAAAAAAAATGCTTTTGCATTAAACAGTTGTACGCTGTCACGGTTTTCAATACAGGTCAAAAGATTTTCCAGCTGGGGCAGAAGTTCGTTTATGTCGTTTAAATATGGTGATGTTTTGTTATCTTTTAAAATAATATTTACAAAAGTAGGGTTATCTCTCGGAACCGGTTTGATTTCATCTGCGGAATTAAAGGTCTTTGATTCTTCAAACATTGGTTTTGTATTTTTAGGTTCATTTGACTGAAAATTTTTGGAAATATCCGGCAATGTTCCGACATATCCCCTGCCTTCAGTGTCTGGATTATCCTTTTTAAAGCCCCATCCAAAACAGGCGCTGCTGCTTAAAATTATTATTAAACCCAGAACAGTTAATTTCCTCATAATATAATTATAATGACAACCCCGGAAAAATCATCATTTGTTTAATTTATTTCTTTTTTGGGGGTATTTTTATATACATACAAATCTTTAACTATTAAGTTTCAAATCCGCTTAAACCATATATTTTCAGTCGTGCTGTGTATTTCAGGTGGTGTTGTGACCAACAGCATCCCATGTAACGAAATGTAACGATGAATTTAAACAAGTCCGAAACCCAAGTATAATGCCTCATAGGATAGGATAGGATAGGATAGGAGGCGTTTTGTGAAGATTTGCTTAT